>NZ_CP129104.1:1513414-1610651 GCF_030406605.1 Curtobacterium sp. 458
TGGTGATCGCTCGTTCCGCGGTGGTGCTGATCGTCCGCGTCGTGATGGTGACCGTCCGTTCCGTTCGGATCGTCCGGCGCGTGATGGTGATCGTCCGTTCCGTTCGGATCGTCCGGCGCGTGATGGTGATCGTCCGTTCCGTTTGGATCGTCCGGCGCGTGATGGTGATCGTCCGTTCCGTTCGGATCGTCCGGCGCGCGATGGTGATCGTGCGTTCCGTTCGGACCGCCCTTCGCGTGACGGTGATCGTCCGTTCCGTCCGGATCGTCCGGCGCGCGATGGTGATCGTCCGTTCCGTTCGGATCGTCCGGCGCGTGACGGTGACCGTCCGTTCCGCGGTGGTACCGATCGTCCCCGTCGCGACGGGGACCGTCCGTTCCGTTCGGACCGTCCTGCGCGAGATGGCGACCGTCCCGAACGCCGCGACGGCGGCCGTCCGTTCCGCGGGGACTCCGACCGCCCGCGTCGTGACGGAGGCGACGACCGTCGTCGCTTCGGGGACGGCTCGCGTCATGCCGGCGCACGCTTCGGCGAGGCAGCCCGTGACGACTGGGAGGACCGCGACCCGTACGGCACCAAGTCCATCCGCCCCCGCCACGACGATCCGGAGATCCCGGACGGCGTGCAGGCACGTGATCTCGACCCTGCTGCCCGTGCAGAGCTCAAGACCCTCAGCAAGGACAACGCGGACTGGGTCGCGAAGCACCTCGTCTCGGCGGCGCTCCTCGTGGACGTCGACCCCGAGACTGCGAACCAGCACGCACTGAGCGCTGCCCGTCGCGCCGGTCGCGTGGCCGTGGTCCGGGAGACCGCAGCGATCACCGCGTACCGTCTCGGCGACTTCGCCACCGCGCTCCGTGAGCTCCGGACCTACCGGCGCATCGCGGGCAAGAACGACCAGCTGCCGATGATGGTCGACTGCGAGCGCGGCCTCGGCCGACCCGAGCGCGCGCTCGAGCTCGGTCGTTCGGTCGATCGCGCTGCCCTCGACACCCCCGTGCAGGTGGAGCTCGCGATCGCGATGTCCGGCGCACGCCTCGACCTCGGCAATCCACAGGCCGCGCTCGGTGAGCTGGAGATTCCACAGCTCGACCCCTCGACTGCGTACAGCTGGTCCCCGGCGCTCTACAGTGCTTACGCGGCCACGCTCGAGGAGCTCGACCGCCAGGACGAGGCCGACGAGTGGTGGGCCCGTGTCGATCACGCGACCACGGCTCTGGCCGAGGCCGCTGACGAGGATGCTTGGGAGACGGTTGATGTGGTCGAGGAAGCGATCGAGGACGAAGGACACCGAGAGGACGACGCCGAGCAGCTCGACGAGCCCGCAGTCGAGCAGGACGCCGACGACGAGCTCGAGCCTGCCGACGAACCCGCTCCCCTCGACGAGCCCGGCCCCGCCGACGAGCCCGGCGAGATCGACGACGACAACCCCGCCGACGTCGACGGCTCCGCAGCCGGCTGACGCAGCTGCTCAGCCGTCTGACGGCCCGGTTCCCCCGACGCGCGGGATCGACGTCGTCCTGACGGACCTCGACGGCGTCGTGTACCGCGGACGCAACGCGATCCCGCACGCCGTCGAGTCCCTGACGCGGGCGTCGCTCGGCGCCCGCGTCGGGTACATCACGAACAACGCGTCGCGGCGTCCGGTCGACGTGGCCGAGCACCTCGAAGCGTTCGGCCTCGAGGTCGCCGCGGACGACGTCGTGACCTCGTCGCAGGCCGGCGTCCGACTCCTGTCGACGCTCGTGCCGGCCGGATCGACGGTCCTGGTGACCGGTGGCCTCGGGCTCACGAGCATCGTCGAGGAAGCCGGGTTCACGGTCACGAACAGCGCCGAGGACTCGCCGGCGGCGGTCATCCAGGGCTTCTCGCCCGACCTCGGGTGGAAGGAGCTCGCGGAGGCGTCCTTCGCCCTTGCGGACCCCGACGTGCCGTGGGTCGCGACGAACATGGACTGGTCGATCCCCGTCGAGCGAGGGATCGCGCCCGGCAACGGCACGCTCGTGTCGGCCGTGCACCAGGCGGTCGGCCGGATGCCGGTCGTCGCGGGCAAGCCCGAACGGCCGATCTTCGACGCTGCCCTCGCCCGCTTCGGCGGTGCGCATCCCCTGTTCATCGGCGACCGTCTCGACACCGACATCAAGGGGGCGAACGACGCCGGGATCCCGAGCGTCCTCGTCCTGACCGGGATCGACCGGGCGAAGCAGGTCCTCGCGGCCGACCCGAAGTCGCGGCCGACGTTCATCCTCGGCGACCTCCGCGGCCTGTCGACGCCGTACCCGGTGACGGACCGGCGCGAGGACGAGGACGGCACCCGGTACGTCACGGTCGGCGACTCCACGGTCGCGATGCGCGGGCACGTCGTGCGGGTGCTCGACGACGGCGACGACCTCGACCGACTACGCGCGGGCGCGACGATCATCTGGGAGTCGGGCCTGGCCATCTACGGTCTCGACGTGGACCCGAAGCTGTACGGCGGCGAGTAGCGTGACCGACGTGCCGAACGAGGACCACCCGACGCAGCCGCAGCCCGGCGGCGTCTCGGCGCGTCCGAAGCCGGGCGGGGCCTCCGGCGTCCCGCTGTCCGACCAGGACCACGAGGACTTCGCCGCGCGGACCGCAGCGGCGGAGGAACTCGACCTCGCGGACCGTGCAGACGCCTTCGCGGCCCTGCACGATGAGCTCCGCACCCGACTCGAGAGCGGCGGCACGGCGAGTGCCTGAGCCCGCCGGAGCACCCGAGGGCGCTCGCGGCGGTCCCGTCCGTCTCGACGCGCTCGTCGCCGAACGCGGACTCGCACGGTCACGCACGGCGGCGACCAAGCTGATCCAGGACGGGCGAGTCACCGTCGCCGGGGTCGCGGTCGTCAAGCCGTCCCACCCGACCCGTGCGGACGCCGCGATCGTCGTCGACTCCGGGGACGAGTGGGTGTCCCGTGCTGCGCGGAAGCTCGTCGGTGCCCTCGACGCCTTCGAGATCGACCCCACCGGACGCGTGGCGCTCGACGTCGGCGCGAGCACGGGCGGCTTCACCCAGGTGCTCCTCGCACGCGGTGCCCGTCGGGTCGTCGCGCTCGACGTCGGTCACGGCCAGCTCGACCCCGTGGTCGCCCTCGACGACCGTGTAGCCGTGGTCGAGGGGTGCAACGCGCGGAACCTCACCGCCGAGTCGTACGCCGCGCTCGATCCGGCAGCTGCGGAGACGTCCCTCGTGGTCGGCGACCTGTCCTTCATCTCGCTCCGGATCGTGCTGCCGGTGCTCGCCTCCGCGGTGCCGTCCGACGACTTCGTGCTCCTGGTGAAGCCGCAGTTCGAGGTCGGTCGTGGTGGCGTCCGCGAAGGCATCGTGCGCGACCCGGGCCTCCGGAACGACGCGCTCATGAACGTGCTCTGGTCGGCGTGGGACGCGGGCCTCGGGACGTCCGGTCTCGCCGCTTCGCCGATCGTCGGCACGCACGGGAACCACGAGTACCTCGCGCGCTTCCAGCGTGGTGTCGGTACCAATCCGACAGAATGGATCGACCGGGCGACGAGCCTGGCGGAAGGGGTGGCATGAGCGACGAACGGCACATCCTGCTCGTCTCGCACACCGGGCGGCAGGACTCGATCGATGCCGCGGTGGAGGTCTGCGACATCCTGCACGCCGCCGGGGTGACCCCGGTGATGCCCTTCGACGAGTACGCCGACGTCCGGCGGGCCGAGGCGTCCGTCGGCAAGGTCGACATCCTCGGGGTCGACGTGCAGGCGGACCAGCTCGAGATCGTCATCGTGCTCGGCGGCGACGGGACCATCCTCCGCGCTGCAGAGCTCGTCCGTGGGACCCGTGCGGCGCTCGTCGGGGTGAACCTCGGCCACGTCGGGTTCCTGGCCGAGAGCGAACGCCCCGACCTCGAGGAGACCGTGCAGCGCACCCTCCGTGGTGAGTACCACGTCGAGGAGCGTGTGGCGCTGCAGGTCGACGTCGTCGTCGGCCAGGAGACCGTGTACTCGTCGTGGGCGCTCAACGAGGCCACGATCGAGAAGGCGTCGCGCGAACGCATGCTCGAGGTCGTCACCGAGGTCGACGGCCGCCCCCTGTCGTCCTTCGGCTGCGACGGCGTGGTCATCTCGACCCCGACCGGCTCCACGGCGTACTCGTTCTCCGGCGGCGGCCCGATCGTCTGGCCGGACGTCGACGCGATCCTCATGGTGCCGCTGAGCGCGCACGCCCTGTTCTCCCGCCCCATCGTCGTCGGCCCGGACTGCACCCTCGCGGTCGAGGTGCTGCGCCGGACGAGCGGCGTCGGCGTGCTGTGGTGCGACGGCCGCCGGGCGCACGACCTGCCACCGGGTGCACGTGTCGAGGTGCACCGGTCCTCTGAGCCCGTGCGGGTGGCGCGGCTCAAGGACGCCCCGTTCACCGACCGTCTGGTGGCGAAGTTCCGCCTTCCCGTCACCGGCTGGCGCGGCCCGCAGCGCGACGACGAGGTCGACCAGTGATCGAGGAGATCTCGATCGCCGACCTCGGGGTGATCGGTGAGGCGACGCTCGAACTCGGTCCGGGCTTCACCGTCGTGACCGGTGAGACCGGCGCCGGCAAGACGATGATCGTCACCGCGCTCGGCCTCCTGCTCGGTGCCCGTGCTGACGCCGGTGCCGTCCGTCGGGGTGCATCGTCCGCCGTCGTCGAAGGACGCTGGCACGTGCCGGACCACGACGCCGTCGCAGAACGGGTCGAGGACGCCGGCGGCGCCGTCGAGGACGGCGAGCTCATCCTCACCCGTACCGTGTCGGCAGAGGGTCGCAGCCGCGCGACGGTCGGCGGTCGCAGCGCCCCGGTCGCGGTGCTCGGCGAGCTCGCCGACCAGCTCGTCACCGTGCACGGCCAGTCCGACCAGATCCGCCTCACGTCGGCCGCGGCCCAGCGCGCCGCCCTCGACGGGTTCGGAGGCCCGAAGCTCCGGAAGGCGTTCGACGCGTACGTCGCCGCGTACGACGCCTGGCAGCAGCACGCGGGCGAGCTCGAGACGCTCACGCGCGACCGAGACGACCGCGTCGCCGAGGCCGAGCGGATCCGCGCCGCCTCGGACGAGATCGAGACGGCCGACCCGCAGCCGGGCGAGGACGTCGAGCTCGCGGAACGGGCCGAACGGCTGGGCAACCTCGAGGAACTCCGGCTGTCCGCGGGCCTCGCCCACGAAGCGCTGTCGAGCGAGTCACTCGAGGGCGCACCGGACGTCGTCGGCCTCGTCGAGTCGGCACGCCGAGCGATCGAGCGCGTCGCGGCTTCGGACGCCGCACTGCAGCCCGTGCTCGAACAGCTGACGGAGCTGAGCATCCAGGCGACGGAAGCCTCGGCGAGCCTGTCGAGCTACCTCGGCTCGCTCGAACCGGACGCCGGTCACGACCTCGAGCTCATCAACGAACGACGCGCCCTGCTCGCCGGGCTCACGCGCAAGTACGGCGAGACCGTCGACGACGTCATCGCGTACGGGCAGCGGGCCGGCGAGCGACTCCTGGAGCTCGACGGCGACGACGACCGCATCGCTGCACTGCAGCAGGCTGTGGAGCAGGACGAACAGACCCTCGCGGACGCCGCCGGTGCCCTCACCGCGGCCCGGACCAAGGCTGCCGGCGACCTCGCGAAGCGCGTGACCGCCGAACTGAAGTCGCTCGCGATGGCCGGCGCCACCCTCGTGGTCGAGGTCACCGACGCGGAGGAGTACCGCCGACACGGTCGCGACCAGGTGGCGATCCTCCTGCAGCCGCACTCCGGCACCGACCCGCGTCCGATCGGCAAGGGCGCGTCGGGCGGTGAGCTCTCGCGCGTCATGCTCGCGATCGAGGTCGTCATGGCGGGCAGCACCACCGTCCCGACGTTCGTCTTCGACGAGGTCGACGCCGGCGTCGGCGGAGCGGCGGCGATCGAGATCGGGCGGCGGCTCGCGCAGCTCGCGGAGCGCACCCAGGTCATCGTCGTGACACACCTCGCGCAGGTCGCAGCTTTCGCGAACAACCACCTCAACGTCGTGAAGGACGCCAGCGGCGCGGTCACCTCGTCGAGCGTGCGGCGGCTCGACGGCGAGGAGCGGCTGCAGGAGATGGCACGGCTGCTCTCCGGCCTCGGCGACAGTGCCAGCGGCATGGAGCACGCCCGCGAGCTCCTCGAGGTCGCCGGTCAGTCCGCCTGACGGCGGCCCGCATCCGGCAGGAAGCGCCAGCCACGCCGCCAGGAAGCGCCAGCCACGCCGGAAGGAAGCGACAGGCACGCCGGAAGGAACCGACAGGGACGCCGGCCGGGAGGCGCGACCCGAGCCCGCCACGACCGGCGCGCCTCGAGGCGGGCCGAGCACCGGCCACCCACCCGCGCAACGCCCGCGGCGAACGCGGGTCGCGCCTCCCGTCCGATCTGACGTAGGATGGAAGCCCGTGGCGGACACTTACAGCGGCGGAACACAAACTTCGAACGAGACCCCGAAGGTGACGAAGCAGATCTTCGTGACCGGCGGGGTCGTCTCGTCTCTCGGCAAGGGCCTGACGGCGGCCAGCCTCGGCAACCTGCTCACGGCGCGCGGCCTCAAGGTCGTCATGCAGAAGCTCGACCCGTACCTCAACGTGGACCCGGGCACGATGAACCCGTTCCAGCACGGCGAGGTCTTCGTGACCGACGACGGCGCCGAGACCGACCTCGACATCGGGCACTACGAGCGCTTCCTCGACATCAACCTCTCGCAGGCGGCGAACGTCACCACCGGGCAGGTCTACTCGAGCGTCATCGCCAAGGAGCGTCGCGGCGAGTACCTCGGCGACACGGTCCAGGTCATCCCGCACATCACCGACGAGATCAAGCGCCGGATGCGCGAGCAGGCGGAGAACGACCCCCAGCCCGACGTCATCATCACCGAGGTCGGCGGCACGGTCGGTGACATCGAGTCGCAGCCGTTCATCGAGTCGGCACGCCAGGTGCGGCACGAGCTCGGCCGCAACAACGTCTTCTTCGTGCACGTCTCGCTCGTGCCGTTCATGAACGCGTCCGGCGAGCAGAAGACCAAGCCGACGCAGCACTCCGTCGCCGCACTGCGCTCGATCGGCATCCAGCCGGACGCGCTCGTCCTCCGCAGCGACCGCCCCGTGTCGGACTCGAACAAGCGCAAGATCGCCCTCATGTGCGACGTCGACGAGGACGCCGTGGTGAACGCCGTCGACGTGCCCTCGATCTACGACCTCCCGGGGCTGCTGCACGACCAGGGCCTCGACCAGGTCATCATCGACGCCCTCCGCCTCGAGGCACACGACGTCGACTGGTCGGCGTGGAAGCCGGTCCTCGACGCGGTGCACGAGCCGAAGAAGGAGGTCACGATCGCCCTCGTCGGCAAGTACATCGACCTCCCCGACGCGTACCTGTCGGTCACCGAGGCCCTCCGCGCCGGTGGGTTCGCCCACAACGCCCGCGTGAAGCTGAAGTGGGTCGTGTCCGACGACTGCACCACGCCCGAGGGTGCCGCGAAGCACCTCGGCGACGTCGACGGGATCTGCGTCCCGGGCGGCTTCGGTGTGCGCGGCATCGAGGGCAAGCTCGGCGCGCTGCGGTTCGCGCGTGAGCAGGGCATCCCGACGCTCGGCCTGTGCCTCGGCCTGCAGTGCATGGTGATCGAGTACGCCCGCCACGAGGCCGGGCTGACCGACGCGTCGAGCACCGAGTTCGACCCGGAGACGACGACGCCGGTCATCGCGACCATGGCGGAGCAGGTGGACATCATCGCCGGCGGTGACCTGGGCGGGACGATGCGCCTCGGTCTGTACCCGGCGCACTTCACCGACGGGTCGCTCGCGGCGGAGCTGTACGGCGCCCCGGAGGCATCCGAGCGGCACCGTCACCGCTACGAGGTCAACAACCACTACCGCCAGCAGATCGCGGACGCCGGCCTGGTGTTCTCGGGCACCTCGCCCGACGGCACGCTCGTCGAGTACGTGGAGCTGCCGCGCGAGGTGCACCCGTTCTACATCGCCACGCAGGCGCACCCGGAGCTCCGGTCGCGTCCGACGAACGCGCACCCGCTGTTCGCGGGGCTCGTCGGTGCGGCGATCGAGCGCGCGGGTGCCTCGAGCCTGTTCGACCCGCAGGAGTCGGCTGCCTGAGGCGACCGAGATCCGGACGGGAGGCGCGGTGCCAGCTGGCACCGCGCCTCCCGTCCGTCCCGGGGTCGCGTTCTGGCGCTCGCAGTCGCGTTCTGTCGCTTGCGGTCGCGTTCTGTCGGGCGGAACCAGGTTCCGGGGACGGGGCGTGCTTGGATTGAGCACGTGACCGACGCACCCATCGCAGACGAGCCCACCTCCTTCGACGTCACCGACTCCACGGTCGTGTACGAGGGCGTCGTGTGGAACGTGAAGCGGGACACCGTCGCGTACGGGGACGGCTCGATGGTGCGCGAGTACATCGACCACACCGGGGCGGTCGCCGTGTACGCGGAGGACGACGAGGGACGCGTGCTCGTCATCCAGCAGTACCGGCACCCGGTCCGGGTGCGCGACTGGGAGCTGCCCGCGGGTCTGCTCGACCACCCGGGCGAGGACCACCTCGTGGCCGCGAAGCGCGAGCTCGCCGAGGAGGCCGATGTGGAGGCCGACGAGTGGGAGCACCTCGTCACCTACAACACCTCCTCGGGCGGGAGCGACGAGTTCCTCGAGATCTACCGCGCCCGTGGCATCCGAGCCACCGCGTCGGCGTTCGAACGGGAGGCCGAGGAGGCCGACATCGTGAAGCGGTGGGTGCCTCGCGCCGAGCTGGTCGAGGCGATCCTCGACGGGCGCCTGCACAACTCCGGGCTGGTGGTGGCGGTCCTCGCCGCCGACGCCGCGGCTCGTCGGTAGCGTGCCGGTCGTCACGGTGACCGCGTGATCGCACTCGCACAGGCCACGGAATCGTACCTGCGGCACGTCGCGATCGAGCGGGGGCTGTCGCAGCACACCGTGTCGGCCTACCGGCGCGACCTCGCCGTGTTCGCGGAATGGTTGGCGGACGCCCCGGTGGTCGACTCCGCGGGCGCCGACCGAGCCGGGGGAGCCGCTGCCGTCGAGGACGTGGGTCGTCTGGCGCGGGCGGACGTCGCCGGGTTCGTGGAGCACCTCGCCACGCGGCCGGAGCCCCTCGCGCCCCGGTCGATCGCGCGGATGCTCAGCTCGGTGCGGTCCTTCACCGCGTTCGCTGCGGGGGAGGGCTGGCTGCCGCTCGACCCCGGCACCGCCGTCCGACCGCCGAAGGCCCCGATGCGGCTGCCGAAGGCGATCTCCGTGCACGACATGGAGCGGCTGCTCGGCGCGGTCGTCGGCGACGATCCCGTGCAGCTGCGGGACCGGGCGCTGCTCGAGCTGCTCTACGCCACGGGTGCGCGCATCTCCGAGGCGGTCGGGTTGTCGGTGGACGACGTGCAGTCGGACGACGAGGGGCCCGGTGGTCCCGGGGTCTCGGTCGTGCGGGTGACGGGCAAGGGCAACAAGCAGCGGATCGTGCCCCTCGGCAGCTTCGCCCGGGCGGCGATCGACGCGTACCTCGTCCGGGCCCGGCCGGTCTTCGCCGCACGTGGACCCTCGACACCGGCGCTGTTCCTCGGTGCCCGCGGGGCGCGGCTGTCCCGGCAGAGCGCGTGGCTCGTGATCCAGGCGGCTGCGGCTGCGGCCGACCTCGAGGCGCACGTGTCGCCGCACACGTTCCGGCACTCGTTCGCGACGCACCTGCTCGAGGGCGGTGCGGACGTGCGGGTCGTGCAGGAGTTGCTCGGGCACGCGAGCGTCGCGACGACGCAGATCTACACGATGGTGACGGCGGACATGCTGCGGGACGTGTACCAGACGGCGCACCCGCGGGCGAGGCGGGGGTAGGGCGCCAAGCGCTGTCGAACCGCGAAAGCGACATCGAACCGACGGGTCGTGGCGGTTCGATGTCGGCGTGCGCAGCGCGGCGTGCGGAGTGTGGTCCGAGCCCGCGCCGCCCAGGGTCAGAACAAGCGGAACTGCGCCGACGCGGCGACGGCCGCCGTCGCCACCGCGACGACGAGGGCGCTCGCCGCGATGCTCCGCGAGAGCACCCGCCACCCGCCGGTGGCCCGGGGAGCGATCACGGCCACCGACCCGATCGCCAACGCGACCGCGCTGACGAGCCCGAGGGGGTTCCAGACCGCCGAGAGCGCCGCGGCAAGGGCGGCGACGACGGTCAGGACGCACAGTCGTCGGACGTTCCGGGCGTCGGACGCCCACGGACGGGTCCGGATCGCTGCGGTGCCGACGGAGAACGAGGGCCCGACGGGTGCGACCACCACGGGCACGATCGGCTCCGTCCGGCTCGGCAGCGCCCGGGTCGCCTCGGCCCAGGTGCGCCCGTCCCACCACCGCAGTCGCGATGCGTCCTGCGGATCGGGGAACCAGCCGGCGGCCGGGAGCGTCACGGGGTCCTCCTCGAGGAGACGGAGTGCGGATGTGCCCCTCGACGCTACGGCGTGGTGCGCGCGCGACACAGCCCCAGCCCGGGTGTCGGCGAGATGGGGGACCGCCGCGCTCAGGCGGGCACCGCTGCGCGCACGCCGGGACCGCTCAGGCGGGCACGGGTGCCGCGTCCACCTCCGTGAAGACGTCCTTCACCGCGGCGAGCATCCGGGCGTTGAAGTCCACGCCGAGCTGGTTCGGCACGGTGACGAGCACGGTGTCGGCAGCACGGACGGCCCGGTCGGCGGCGAGCTCCGCGACGAGGTCCTCGGGCGACCCGATGTACGAGCGGCCGAACCGTGCGAGTCCACCGTCGAGGTGTCCGACCTGGTCCTGTCCCTCGACCTGCGCCCGGACGCCGAAGTAGTGGCGCGACTCGTCGTCGATGATCGGGATGATGCTCCGCGAGACGGACACCCGCGGGGTCCGCTCCCACCCCATCTGCTCCCAGGTCGTCCGGAAGCGCTCGATCTGCTCGGCCTGGAGCTCGTCGAACGGCACGCCGGTGTCCTCGGTGAGGAGCGTCGACGACATGAGGTTCATGCCCTGCTCGGCGGTCCACTCGGCGGTGGCGCGGGTACCGGCACCCCACCAGATCCGGTCCGGGAGCGTGTCCGAGAGCGGGAACACGGGCAGCGACCCGGCCGTGCCGGTCATCTGCGGGTTCGCGTTCGCCATGGGCTCCCCGGCGATCGCTCGGCGGAAGACGCTCGTGTGCGAGCGCGCGAGGTCGGCGCCGTTCGGGTCGCCGGCGTCCGGCACGTAGCCGAACTGCTGGTACCCGGCGAGCGCGGTCTCGGGTGATCCCCGGGAGACGCCGAGCTGCAGTCGGCCGCCGGAGATGAGGTCGGTCGCCGCGGCCTCCTCCGCCATGTAGAGCGGGTTCTCGTACCGCATGTCGATCACGCCGGTGCCGATCTCGATGCGGCTGGTCCGGGCGGCGATCGCGGAGAGCAGCGGGAACGGTGCGGCCTGCTGCGGGGCGAAGTGGTGGACGCGGAAGTACGCGCCGTCCACCCCGGCCTCCTCGGCGGCGACGGCGAGGTCGACGGCCTGGACGAGGGCCTCGCGCGCGCTACGCACCCTGGACCCCGGCACGTCGCGCCAGTGTCCGAACGACAGGAACCCGATCTTGGTCATGTCGATGCAAACGCATCCGTACGGACGTCCATTCCGGACCGCGGCCCGAGCTGGCCAGGACGGCGACGGCCGGCGGCGGCCCGGACTACCGTGGTCCGCCATGGACGACCCCCGCGCCGCACTCACCACCGAGCGCCTCCGCAACGAACGTCTGCTCGCCGGCGTCGAGCAGAGCATGCGGGATGTGAGCGACGCCCGGCAGGACGCCAACTCCGACGACGAGCACGACCCGGAGGGAGCGACCCTCGCGTGGGAGCGCGGTTCGCTCGGCGCGGTCCGCGACGACGCCCGCGAGCGCATCCGGCTGGTGGACGCCGCGCTCGCGCGGCTCGACGCGGGGACCTACGGGCGCTGCGCGGTCGGCGGGGAGCCGATCCCAGAGGCGCGCCTGGCCGCCGTCCCGTGGGCGGCGACGTGCGTCGCGCACGCGTGACGAGCCTCCAGGCCGGGTCCCTGACCCGACGCTGACGATGGCCGGGAGTCCCGTGGTGCGCCGTCCAGGACCCTGCCGTCCGTCACGGCGCAGTTTCCCAGCCGCAGCCCCTACCGTGCCGACATGGACGGCACACCCGACGACCGACCCGGCGCTGTCGAGCCCTCGGCGGCGCGGCACCACCGCTTCCAGTGGTTCCGTGACCTCCGCGCCTGGGTCCACGCGCGGCCGCACGTGCACCTCGTCTACAAGGTGCTCGTCGGAGTCGTCGGCGGGCTGGTGGTCGTCATCGGCCTGATCCTCGTGCCGCTGCCCGGGCCGGGCTGGCTCGTGGTCTTCATCGGGCTGACGATCCTCGCGAGCGAGTTCCACTTCTTCCACCGGATCATCACGTGGCTCCGGGCACAGCTCCACCGCTTCTGGGACTGGGCGAAGACCCGCGGCCCGAAGTGGCTGCGGAAGGTCGCGGACCGCGGCAAGGCGGACGTGGACGCCGCACACGCCGACGCGCACCGGAACATGGGGATGCAGGCCCGCGCACCGAAGCACCCGCGCCCCGGTCACTGAGCAAGCCCGGCGCCTCCGCTCAGTCGGCGGCCGCGGCGCCCCGCTCGGGGCAGGTCCGGACGGAGCCGGTGGCCGTGCGTTCGACGACCGACGCCGCCTGCTCCTCGACCGCAGCCCGTCGGGTCGACGCGAGCTGCAGGACGAGGGCGGTCCCGGCGGCGAGGACGATGAACGCGCCGTACCCGGCGAGCACCGGCACGAAGCCGAACGCCGGCTCGACGAGGCCCGCCACGACGGCGGGGACACCGAACGCGAGGTAGCTCACGATGTAGATCGTCGACAGCAGCCCAGCGCGGTGGGTCGGTGCGGCGGTCGCGAGCAGCATCCGCAGCGGCGCCTGGAACCCGGCGCCGAAGCCGATGCCGGCGATCGCACTGCCGACGACGAGGCCGGGCAGCGAGTGCGCGAACACGAACGAGACGGTGACCACCGGGCCGACGATGAGCGCGACGAGCCCGAGGAGCAGGCTGCGGCGGGTGTCGAGGCGCTGGATCGCGAGACCGGTGAGTCCGCCGACCCCCGTGACGACGGCGATGAGCGCCCCGGCGGCGAAGTGGTCCCGGATGCCGAACACCGCGCCGAGCGCCGAGGGGACCAGCGACAAGAAGAGCCCGCCGAGCGCCCAGCTCGCGACGAGTGACCCGGCGACGCTGCGGAACAGGGCGCGGGAGTCCCGCGGCACGGACACCGTCGGGCGGAGCGACCGGAGGGCTCCCGGGCGACGGGTAACCCGCTCGGGGACGACCACGAGGGCGATCACGAGCACGAGCAGCAGCGAGCCGAACACCGCGTAGACGAGCTGCTCGGGCGCCGGACCCCACTCGACGAGCGCGCCGCTCGACAGGGCTCCGGTCGCGAGGGCGAAGGGCGGCACGGCGCCGTTGAGCACACCGGCGAGGGAGGGGAAGCGCTCGAGCGAGTGGTCGATGAGCGCGGCCCCGAGGGCACCGATCAGGAGGCCCACCGCGACGCCCTGGACGATCCGGTCGAGGATCAGCGAACCGAGCCCGTCGGCCCGCGTGAAGAGGACGAGGGAGGCGACGAGCAGCAGGCCACCGGTGAACAGCACGGGCTTCCGGCCGACGTGGTCCGAGAGGCGCCCGGCGACGAGCATCGTGACGAGGAGTCCGGCGACGTAGATCGCGAACACTGCGGTGAGCATGAGCGGTGTGAGGTGCCACTCGGCTGCGTAGACGGGGTAGATGGGCGACGGCACCGCGGACGACGCCATCGCGGCGAGGAGCACCGCGGCGAGGATCCAGAACCCGGCGACCGAGCGAGCTGACTGCTGCATGAGCACCCTTCCGAGGAGGTCTTGTACGACTGCATTCGTACCGCAGTCGACTGTACGACGCAAGTCGTACAGGGAGGTGAACGGTGCTACCGTCTCGTGCATGCCCGCCAACGTCGATGCCCCGGAGCGGCTGCCCCAGCCGACCGTCGCCGAGATGGACCTGCCCGTCGTCCTCGACGCCCTGAGCGACCCGATCCGCCTCGCGATCCTGCACCGGTACCTGATCGACGCCGCCGGCGGGGTGCGGAGCTGCGGCTGGGTCGGCATCGACCGGCCGAAGTCGACGCTGACGCACCACTTCCGCGTGCTGCGCGAGGCGGGGCTGCTCGAACAGCACCAGGAGGGCCTCGTCCGCTCGAGTCGCGTGCGGTTCGACGACGTGCAGCAGCGGTTCCCCGGACTGCTCGACCTCGTCGCGGCGTGGGAGGTCCCGGCGGCCCTCATGCGCGAGGACGTCGCCCCGTGACCCCCGCTGCGCGATCGGCGCACCGGCTGCCCACGATCACGTCCGAGCCCGCAGCCGTCGCGGCGATCGCCGTCGACCTCGAGGCCGCGGGGTTCACCGTGGAGCGGCTCGACTCCCTGTGGGGTGCGGAGGCCGCAGCGTCACTGCACCGGGGATCACGCGTGGCGGCGCTGCGTGCGCTGGCGTCGCGGGACGACTCCCCGCTCGCCACCCTCGCCACGCTCTTCGTGCTCGGGCTCCCGGTGTCGCGGGCGCACGCGGAGGCCGCGTTCCCGACGGCGGGCGTCGACCGGGTCGCCGCAGCAGGCCTGCTCCGGCACGACGCGACCAGCACCGACGACTCCGGGCTCCCGCTCGACCCCGCCGACGCGCTCGTCCACCCCACGGTGGACCTCCGCCCGTACGCCTTCGTCGACGACCTCGGCGCCGGCAGCTGGTGGATCGTCTCGGACCTCGGTGAGCTCGCCCTCGGCACGGCCCTGGGGGAGGAGCACGTGCTCGGCATCGGCGGAGCCACCACCACGCTCTCCGGCCTGCAGGTGCCCGTGCCCGTCCAGCGCGTGCTCGACCTCGGCACCGGCTGCGGCATCCAGGCCATGCACGCCCGCCGGTTCGCCGACGAGGTCGTCGCCACCGACATCTCCCGCCGCGCCCTCGACATCGCCCGGTTCAACGTCGCGCTGAACGGGCTGGACGGCATCGAGTTCCGGCTCGGCTCCCTGTTCGAACCCGTCGCCGGCGAGCGCTTCGACCGCATCGTCTCGAACCCGCCGTTCGTCATCACACCCCGCCGCGAGGGCGTCCCCGCCTACGAGTACCGCGACGGCGGGATGGTCGGCGACGCCCTCGTCGAGACCGTCCTCCGCGGCCTCGGCGAGCACCTCGAACCCGGCGGGACCGCGCAGCTCCTCGGCAACTGGGAGTACCGCTGGGGCTCCGACGGCCTCGACCGGGTGCGTTCGTGGTTCGCCGACGCCGACGCCGACGCCGACGCCGACGCCGACGCCCGCGCCGACGCCGACCTCGACGTCTGGGTGGTCGAGCGGGAGCGCGAGGACCCGCCCGCCTACGCCGAGACCTGGATCCGCGACGGCGGGACGAAGCCCGGCAGCGCGGAGTTCGACGACCTCGTGGACGCCTGGCTCGACGACTTCCGCGACCGCCGCGTCACGGGCGTCGGCTTCGGCTACGTCGTCGTGCGTCGCCCCGCGCACGCGGACGAACGGCCGGGAGGCACGCCCCGCCTCCGCCGCTTCGAGCGCGTCCCCGAGGCGCTCGGGTCCAACCCCGCGGGGCTCGGCGCGACCGTCGCACGCGTCCTCGACGCGGCCGACTGGCTCGCCGCCCACGACGACGCCGCGCTCGGCGCCGCGCACCTGCGCGTCGCCGGCGACGTCACCGAGGAGCGGTACTACTGGCCGGGCAACGACGACCCGACGGTGATGACGCTCGTGCAGGGCGGCGGGTTCGGCCGTCGTGTGGACGCGGACACGGCGCTCGCCGCGTTCGTCGGCGCGTGTGACGGTGACCTGTCGGTGCGGGCGATCACCGGTGCGATCGCGCAGATCACCGGCGTGGACGAGGACGCGCTCGTGGCCGACCTGCTGCCACGGGCACGCGACCTCGTCCTCGACGGGCTCCTGCTGCCGGCCTGACCGGCGCCGACTCCGGCCGGGCTCAGGCGCGGTGGTCGCGCCAGCTGTGCTCGGGCGCGTAGCCGAGCAACTCGCGGGCCTTCTCGATCGAGAGCAGCGAGCTGACGCCGTCGATGTCGCTCCGGCGCTCGATGTCCGGGACGAACCGCTCGACGAGCTCGATCGTCGGGGTGTCCATGACGGTGTCGGGGCTCGCGATCACGAACGCCTCGAACCCGGTGAGGTCCGCCTCGAGAGCCCGTCGGACGGCCTGGGCCCCGTCGCGCGAGTCGATGTACGACCACAGGTTGAAGGTCTTCGCCTCCGGGGTCGCGTCCCACGGGAACGACGGGTAGTCGGTCTCGTCCATGACGTTCGAGAACCGGAGGCCGATCATCTTCAGCTCCGGGTCCCAGCGCGTGAAGTGGCGGGCCATCTCCTCCTCCACGGCCTTGCCGAGGGAGTACGACGACTGCGGACGGACCGGGAACTCCTCGTCCACGGGCAGGTACGGCGGGTGGTGCTCGCCCATCGGGATGCCGAGCAGGGTCTCGCTCGACGCCCACACGACGCTCTTGATGCCGGCCTGGCGAGCGGCGTGGAAGACGTTGATCGACGACGTCACGTTGTTCGTGATGAGCGCCACGTCCGGCACCTGGCCCGGAGCGGGGACTGCGGCGAGGTGCACCACGGCGTCCACGTGGTCGTAGCGGTCGTCGACGCCGAGCAGCACGTTCAGCACCTGGCCGTGGTCGGTGAGGTCGGCGCGGATGAACGGCACCCGCTCGGGCTTGTCCGGCGAGGGCACCCGGTCGACGAGCACCACGTCGTACCCGTGCTCGTCCAGGTGCCGGACCACGGCCCGCCCGAGCTTGCCGCTGCCACCGGTGACCACCACGCGTGTCATCGCGTCTCCTCTTCGTCGAGTGTTGCGTACCCGCCCATCCTGCCCGGCGCGGGGTGGACGCAACCAGGCACGGACGGTACCTGTCCGCCGGACGCTGCACGGGCCTCCCGGCCGGCGCGCCAGCGCACCCGCGACCGCGCGGTCACCGGCAGCGCAGTCCGATCGGGCATGATCGTACGGTGTCCTCTCCCGACGTGACCGCCGCCTTCCATGCCGCCCGCGACCAGCTGCTCGCGGCCGAGACCGCTGACCAGGCCCGTGCCGACTTCACCTGGCCCGATGTCGGCGAGACGTTCAACTGGGCGGACGACTGGTTCGACGTCATCGCCCGCGACAACGACCGCACCGCGCTCCACCTCGTCGACGCGGAGCACGACCGACGGTTCAGCTACGCCGAGATGGCGGCGCGCTCGGACCAGCTCGCGGCGTTCCTGCACGCGCACGGCGTCCGGAAGGGCGACCACGTGCTCCTCATGCTCGGCAACCAGCTCGAGATCTGGGAGACGATGCTCGCGGTGATGAAGGTCGGCGCGGTGATACTGCCCACCACCACCATGCTCGACACCGCAGACCTCCAGGACCGTGTGGACCGTGGCGCGGTGGCGCACGTCGTGACGAACGCCGGCGAGACGGCGAAGTTCGACGACGTGCACGGCGACTTCTCGCGCATCGCGGTCGGGGCAGCGACCCCGGGCTGGACGACCTACCCGACCGACCTCGGCGAGCCCGCCCCCGCCGACGAACGCCGGCCCGTGGTGCGCACCCTCGCGACCGACCCGTGCCTGGTGTACTTCACCTCGGGGACGACCTCGAAGCCGAAGATGGTCGTGCACTCGCAGACCTCGTACCCGGTCGGACACCTCAGCACGATGCACTGGATCGGCGTCCGTCCGGGCGACGTGCACCTCGCGATCAGCTCGCCCGGCTGGGGCAAGCACGCGTGGAGCTGCTTCTTCGCGCCGTGGATCGCCGAGGCCACGATCTTCGTGCACGACACCCCGCGCTTCGACCCGGTCGCGCTGCTCGACGCGCTCGACCGACACGAGGTCACGTCGTTCTGCGCGCCGCCGACGGCCTGGCGGATGATGCTGCAGGGCGACCTCGGGGCTCGGCCGCGGGCACTCCGCGAGGTCGTCTCCGCGGGCGAGCCGCTCAACCCCGAGGTCATCGCGCGCGTCGCCGACGCCTGGGGCCTGACGATCCGCGACGGCTACGGCCAGACCGAGACCACGGCGATCATCGGCAACCCGCCCGGCGCTCCCGTGACCCCTGGCGCGATGGGCACGCCCCTGCCGGGCGTCGACGTCGTGCTGCTCGACCCGGTCACCGGCGAACGGACCGACGAGGGTGAGGTCTGCCTCGACCTGACCCGACGCCCGCTGAACCTCATGTCCGGCTACCTCGGCGACCCCGACCGCACGGACGTCGCCATGCGGGACGGCTTCTTCCACACCGGTGACATCGCCTCGCGCGACGCCGACGGGCAGCTCACGTTCATCGGTCGGACCGACGACGTGTTCAAGTCCTCGGACTACAAGGTGTCGCCGTTCGAGGTCGAGAGCGCCCTGCTGCAGCACCCCGCGGTCGCGGAGAGCGCCGTCGTGCCCGCTCCGGACGCCGCGCGGCTCAACATCGTCAAGGCCTACGTGACGCTCGCCGCGGGGTGGGCCGCCGACGCGGACACCGCCCTGCAGGTCCTGCAGCACGCCCGCGCCGCACTGCCCGCGTACGCCCGGGTCCGTCGGGTCGAGTTCGCCGAGCTGCCGAAGACGATCTCGGGCAAGATCCGCCGGGTCGAGCTGCGGGAGCGCGAGGAGCGGGCGGCCGCGGCCGGCGTCCCGGTCGAGGGGGAGTGGCGCGAGGACGGGTTCCCGGAGCTGCGGCGCAGCTGAACCGCGCCGGCGCGGCGCCCGGTGCGCGGCGTGCGCGGGCGCGGGCGCGGCGGCGCGGGCGCGGGTGCGGCGGGCGCTGCGTGCGCTGCGTGCGCTGCTCGGGCGCGGGGCCCGGTACGCGTCAGTCCGCGATGCTCGCCGCGGCCTGCGTCACGGCGAGCTGCGCGATCAGTTCCACGTGCGCAGCCATGTCCCGCGAGGGGTCGTAGAGCCACTGGATCTGCATGCCGTCCGACACCGCGAGCATGATGCTGGCCAGCGCCTCCGTGTCGATGTCGGCCCGCAGACGTCCGCCGTCCTGCATTTCGCGGAGCTGCCCGGCCATCGTCGCTCGACCGGTGTCGTACCGCTGCTGGAAGTAGTCGTGCGCCGCGTGTTCCGGATCGGTCGCGGCCGCGGCCGACAGGTTCACGAACATCTGCACGAGCCCCGGGACCTCGGCGTTGTGCCGCACCACCGCGGCGAGGAGCTCGGCGGGGTCCGACGCCTGCCAGTCGTGGGCGTCGTCGATCGCGTCGCGGCGCTTGAGCACCTCGACCCAGAGCTCGTCCTTCGAGTCGAAGTAGTGCAGCAGCCCGGCCTGGGTCAGCCCCACAGCGTCGGCGATGTCCTTGATGCTGGTGCGGCGGAACCCGTTCACGGCGACGAGGTCGAGCGCGATCGTGAGGATCTCCTCGCGCTTCGCGATGCCCTTTGCGTACGAACCCCGTCGTGCCATGCGGTGACCATACCGCCAGGAGCACGCAGACAAAACCAAGCACAAGTAGGTTTCTGGTGTTACGGTGGTCGGAGCCGCCGAAGGAGGCGAGCGAGTCACCGGTGCTGGTGGCGCACCCGGAAGAAGGACCCAGTGGCCAACGACGCCCTGACCATGGCCGACACCCCGACCGCCGTCGCCCCCACACGCGGTCGCGGCAACCCGCTGATGTACACGCTCGGCATGCCGATCGCGATGTTCGGCCTGTTCATCGCCCTCCTGCCGCCCGTGCTCGTCGCGATGGCGCTGAAGGTCGCGGAGATCGCGCCCCAGAACCAGGCCGGTGTGCTCGGCACGGCCCTCGGCATCGGCGCGTTCGCGGCGATGGTCGCCAACCCCCTGGCCGGTCGCCTGAGCGACCGGACCGCCGGGAGGCTCGGCATGCGTCGTCCGTGGATCATCGGTGGCACCGTGGTCGGCTTCGCAGCCCTCGTGGCCGTCGCGACGACGTCCTCCGTCGTCGTCCTCGTGGTCGCCTGGGGCGTCGCCCAGATCGCGTACAACGCCACGATCGCCGCGCTCACCGCCGTCATGCCGGACCACGTCACGCGCTCGCAGCGCGGCCGCGTCGCCGCGCTCCTCGGACTGGCGCAGAACCTCGCGCTCGTCGGTGGCACCTTCCTCGTGCAGCTCTTCTCGACCTCGGCCACGCAGATGATCGTCCCCGGGGCGATCGGATCGGCGCTCGTCGTCCTCTACGCCGTGCTCTTCCGCGACCGCGTGCTCGTGAACCGCCCGACCACGAAGCTCGGCGTCGGGCAGCTCTTCGGCTCGTTCGTCTTCAACCCCGTCAAGCACCCGGACCTCGGCTGGGCCTGGCTCACCCGCTTCATGATGGTGGCCGCGCAGTACACCGCGGTGTCCTACCTGACGTACTTCCTGCGCGACGACATCGGGGTGAACGAGGCGAACCTCGCCAACGCGGTCTTCCAGGGCACGCTGTGGAACGTCGTCGGCATCGTGCTCACCTCGCTCGTCGCGGGCTGGCTGTCCGACCGACTCGGGCGCCGCAAGCTCTTCGTGGCCGTCGCCGGGGTCGTCGGCGTCGTGGGCCTCGTGCTGATCGCGCTCGCGCCGTCGTTGTCGATGGTGCTCGTCGGCGAGTTCGTCATGGGCGCCGGCATGGGCGTCTTCTACGCGGTCGACCTCGCGCTCATCACCGACGTGCTGCCGTCCGACCAGGACAACGCGAAGGACCTCGGCGTCGTGAACATCGCCCAGGCGCTCCCGCAGTCGATCGTCCCCGCGGCCGCCCCCGGCGTGATCGCCGTGACCGGCGGCTACAGCGGCTTCTTCATCACCGGAGCGGTGGTCGGCCTGCTCGGCATCGCCTCCGTCTCCCGCATCCGCGGCGTGCGCTGACGCCCGCCCCCACGAAAGGACCGACCACCGTGACCATCGTGAACGAGACGACCCGTGCCTCCAGTCCGCTGGCCGAGCGCATCGACGCGCTCCTCGACCAGCTGACCGTCGAGGAGAAGGTGCAGCTGCTCACCGGACGTGACTTCTGGACCACCTGGCCGATCGAGAAGATCGGGCTCCGCCGCATCCTCATGTCGGACGGCCCGTCCGGCGTCCGCGGCGAGGTGTGGGACGAGCGCGACCCGTCGCTCAACCTGCCGTCGGCCACCGCGCTGTCGGCGAGCTGGGACCGGGCGATCGCCAAGCGCTACGGCGCGGCAGCCGCCGTCGAGGCCCGGCGCAAGGGCGTCGACGTCGTCCTCGGCCCGACGATCAACCTGCACCGCTCGCCCCTCGGCGGCCGGCACTTCGAGGCGTTCAGTGAGGACCCGGTGCTCACCGCCGACCTCGCGGCCAGCTACGTCGAGGGCGTGCAGCAGAACGGCGTCGCCGCGACCCCGAAGCACTACATCGCCAACGACTACGAGACCGACCGCTTCACCGCCTCGACCGAGGTGTCCGACCGGGCCCTGCGCGAGCTGTACCTGCTCGCGTTCGAGAAGGCCGTCACCGAGGCGCACGCCTGGGCGATCATGTCGTCCTACAACGCGATCAACGGTGTGACCGCGTCGGAGAACGACCTGCTCGAGACCCCGTTGAACTCGGAGTGGGGCTTCGACGGCATCGTCGTGTCCGACTGGACCGGCGTCCGCTCGGTCGACTCGGCGAAGGCGTCGCAGGACGTCGCGATGCCCGGACCGAACCCGTGGTGGAGCGAGGGGCCGCTGCTCGAGGCGGTGCGCGCCGGCGATGTCCCCGAGGCCGACATCGACCGCAAGGTCCGTCGCATCCTGACCCTGGCTGCCCGCGTCGGGGCCCTCGAGGGCTTCGAGCCGGTCGCCGCGCAGTCCGTGCACGTCGAGGACGGCGTCGCGTTCGTCCGCGAGGCCGAGGCGGAGGGCACGGTCCTCGTCCGCAACACCGGCATCCTGCCGCTCGACCCCGGTGCCGTGTCGCGCGTCGCCCTGCTCGGGCACAACGCCGACCAGGCCCGCAGCCAGGGCGGCGGCTCAGCGACCGTCGTGCCGTCGCACGTCGTGACCCCGGTCGAGGGCATCCGCGCCGCGTTCCCGGGTGCGACGATCGACCACGCAATCGGTGCCGTCGTGCAGGAGGGCATCGCGGAGTTCCCGCTGTCGACCATCACGAACCCGGCGACCGGCGAGCCCGGTGCCCGCGTCGCGTTCGTCAGGGCCGGCGAGGAGATCTTCGTCGAGGACCGCCGCGCCACCGCGCTCTTCTGGTTCGGCGGGGACGCCCCGACGCGCGAGGCCGACCGGCTCGACATCACCACCACCTACACCGCACCGACCACCGGCACCGTCCGGATCGGCATCGGTGCAGCCGGACACTCCCGGATGTGGATCGACGGTTCACTGGTCCTCGACGAGGAGGTCGGCTTCGAGGGCGACCAGCTCGGCGCCGCCTTCCTCAACCCGCCGGCGCGGTCGGTGCCGGTCAAGGTCGAGGCCGGCCAGCAGGTCGCGATCCGCATCGAGTACGACGTCGTCCAGGACGAGACCCTCGGCGGGGTGCTCGCGTACCAGTTCGGCACCGAGCCGAGCGACGCGGACCCGGGCGTCCTGATCGAGGAGGCCGTGCGCACCGCCACGGGCGCGGACGTCGCCGTGGTCGTCGTCGGGACGAACAGCAAGGTCGAGTCCGAGGGCTACGACCGCGACTCGCTCGCGCTGCCCGGACACCAGGACGACCTCGTCCGCGCCGTCGCCGCCGCGAACCCGAACACGGTCGTGGTGGTCAACTCCGGCTCGCCGGTCGAGATGCCCTGGCGCGACGACGTCGCCGCAGTGCTCCTCACCTGGTTCGGCGGGCAGGAGTACGGCAACGCGCTCGCCGACGTGCTGACCGGTGCCGCGGAGCCGGGCGGGCGCCTGCCCACGACCTGGCCCGCGACGCTCGCGGACGTCCCCGTGTCGAACGTCACCCCGGTGGACGGCAAGGTCGCCTACGACGAGGGCGTGCACATCGGCTACCGGGCCTGGCTCCGCGCCGGCACCGAGCCGGCGTACCCGTTCGGGCACGGCCTCGGCTACACGACCTGGACGATCGACGGTGTCGCAGGGACGCCGACGGTCCGCGAGGGCGACTCCGTGATCGTCACCGCGACGGTCGCGAACACCGGTGCGCGCGCTGGGAAGCACGTCGTGCAGGTCTACGCCTCGCGTGCCGACTCCGCGATCGACCGGCCGGTCCGCTGGCTCGTCGGGTTCGCCCCGGTGCGCCTCGACGCCGGCGCCTCCACCGAGGTCTCGATCGAGGTGCCGGCCCGTGCCTTCGCGCACTGGGACGGTGCCTGGTCGTACGAGCCCGGGACCTTCACCCTGCACGTCGGGGCATCGGTCGCGGACGAGGCGGGGACCACGACCCTCGAACTGGAGCACTGACACCATCCGGTATCCGCGCACGCCGCTGGTGCATTCAGTAACATGATCCCGCGCGTGCCGGCTGGTTACCGGTCGCGTACACACCATGAACGGTGCCGTCGTGTGTGCGAGCCGGTCTCCTGATCCGATCGGTCAGCCCGGACGGCGCCGGTGTGTCAGGATGCGCCCCCACGCTTGCGCGGGGGCGCATCCGTCGTTCCGGGCCCGTCACGTCCGCAATCGATGTCGAGATTCGATGACGAACGTTCACCTTGAAACGCCGAATCCCGCAGTCTCGGTGTGACAACGCCGTGGCGAAGTGCAACTATGGACGCACCATCCCGTGCGGATCAGGGACGGGATGGTCATCCGGCCGGGGGCCCGGGGGAACTCACCAGCCCGGTCGCGGGCCCCGCCGGATGCCCTTCCCGTCGTGGCACGTCAGGGTTGTCGGAGCGTCAGCCCGCCCGGAGCGTCGGGGCGACCTGTTCGGCGACGATCTGCAGGATGCGCTCGTGCGCGGCAGCGTCGCCGTTCGCCGGGAGGGTGATCACGAGCTCGTCCGTCGCCGCCACCGCCGGGTCCGCGAGGAGCGTCTCGGTGATCTGCTCGACCGAGCCCGCGACCACCTTGCTGAAGCGGAACGGCGGCCCCGAGAGCGGACGGCCCTCGTCGTCCATGCCCGCCGCGTACCCGGTCAGGAACTCCTCGTGCACCGCGCGGTCGTGGTCGTCCAGGAGGGGCACGACGATCCGGCCGACGGCGACCCTCGGCGTGCGGTCGACGTGCTCACCGGTGCCCTGCAGCTCCGCGAAGCGCTCCCGGTACGCCGTGATCTGGCCCGCCTGCGCCACGGCGAACGGCGCGCCCGTGTCCTCGGTGTTCAGCGTCGAGCAGTGCAGCAGCAGTCCCTTCTCGGCCGTGCGCACCGCGGTGCCGAGGCTGCCGCCGCCCCACCAGACGCGGCCACGGAGCCCTGGGCTCAGTGGCTGGAGGGCCAGGTCGGCCCCGGCCGGGATGCTCTCGTAGCCCTTCCCCGCCGTGCCGAGCGGTTCCCCCTGCAGGACCTCGAGGAGCCGTGCGGCGCGCGCCTCGGCCTCGTCGCGGAAGCTCCGGTCGACCGGGCCGAACACGGGGTCGAGGATCGGTCCGTAGCCCGCGATGCCCGTGCTGATCCCGAGCTGCACCCGCCCACCGCTCAGGAGGTCGACCGTGCTCGCGTCCTCGGCCAACCGCACCGGGTCCTCGTACCGCATGCCCAGCACGGCGGTGCCGAACCCGATCGTGCTCGTCCGCTGTGCCGCGGCGGCGAAGAACGTCATCGGACTCGTCAGGAACGGCTCGAAGTGCCGTCCGCGCACCCAACCGGTGCCGTAGCCGAACGACTCGGCCGCGGCGAAGAGTCGCAGGCCGTCCTCCAGCGCAGCGGCGGCACCTGCGGTGCCACCGTGGTTCGGGACGAAGGAGAGGAAGCCGAGATCGCGCATGTCGCGAGTCTATGCGCGCGTATGGAGCGGGGCTCGCGGCCCGGCACGATCCGGACTGGAGGCGCGGGGCGGACCCGTACCGAGCCTCCCGGCCGTCTCGTCGTCACCACCCACCTGGGAGGATGGACGCATGACCGACGTCACCACCCAGCCCCCGCTCGTCGCCGCCCTGCCGGCGGCGGTCGACGGTGTCGTCGACCCGGACGCCGTCTACGAGGCCTTCGCCGCGTGGGCCGCCGAGGGCGGCCGACCGCTGTACCCGGCGCAGGACGAAGCGGTGATCGAACTCGTCTCGGGCGCGAACGTCGTCCTCTCGACCCCGACCGGCACCGGCAAGTCCCTCGTCGCCGCCGGCGCGCACTTCGCGGCGCTCGCCGAGGGGAAGCGGAGCTACTACACGGCGCCGATCAAGGCCCTCGTGTCCGAGAAGTTCTTCCAGCTCGTCGACCTGTTCGGCGCGGAGAACGTCGGGATGGTGACCGGCGACTCGAGCGTCAACGCCGACGCCCCCATCGTGTGCTGCACGGCGGAGATCCTCGCCAACCTCGCGCTGCGGCAGGGGCCCGATGCCGAGGTGGACGTCGTCGTCATGGACGAGTTCCACTTCTACGGCGACCCCGACCGCGGGTGGGCGTGGCAGGTGCCGCTGCTCGTGTTCGAACGCGCGCAGTTCCTCCTCATGTCCGCCACCCTCGGCGACGTCACCACCATCGCGGACGACCTGTCCCGCCGCACCGGACGGCCGACCGCCCGGGTGACCGGTGTCTCCCGACCAGTCCCGCTGTCGTACGAGTACGTCATGACGCCCGTGCAGGAGACCGTCGAACGGCTGCTCGAGGAGGGCAAGGCACCGATCTACATCGTGCACTTCGCCCAGGCCGCCGCGCTCGAGCGGGCGCAGGCACTGATGTCCGTCCGCGTCGCGTCCCGTGAACGACGCGATCTCATCGCCGATGCCGTCGCCGGGTTCCGGTTCAGTGCCGGCTTCGGGCAGACCCTCTCGAAGCTCATCCGCGCGGGCATCGGCGTCCACCACGCGGGGATGCTGCCGAAGTACCGTCGGCTCGTCGAACAGCTCGCGCAGCGCGGCCTCCTGCCGGTGATCTGCGGGACCGACACCCTCGGCGTCGGCATCAACGTCCCGATCCGCTCCGTGCTGCTCACCGGCCTGACGAAGTTCGACGGCTCGCGGATGCGGCAGCTGTCCGCGCGCGAGTTCCACCAGATCGCCGGACGGGCCGGACGCGCCGGGTACGACACCGAGGGCGACGTCGTCGCCGAGGCGCCTGAGCACGAGATCGAGAACGCCCGAGCCCTCGCGAAGGCCGGCGACGACCCGAAGAAGAAGGGGAAGGTCAAGAAGAAGAAGGCGCCGGAGGGATTCGTCTCCTGGGGGCAGGCCTCCTTCGAGAAGCTCATCGCGGCCGAGCCCGAGCCGATGGTGTCGCGCATGCGCATCACCCACGCGATGGTGCTCTCCGTCGTGGCCCGCGGGGGATCCGTGTTCGAGAACGTCCGGGCGCTGGTCTTCGAGAACCACGAGCCCCGATCCCGGCAGCTCGCGATGGCCCGGCGCGCGCTCACCATCGCCCGGACGCTCATCAACGCTCGGGTGATCGAGCGGTTCTCCGGGCCGCCTGTGTCGTACCGGCTCACGGTCGACGTCGCGCCGAACTTCGCGCTCAACCAGCCGCTCTCACCCTTCGCGCTCGCCGCGTTCGAGCTGCTCGACCCGGAGTCGCCGACGTACGCGCTGGACATGGTGTCGATCGTCGAGTCCACGCTCGACGACCCGCGGGCGATCCTCGCGCAGCAGCAGTTCAAGGAGCGCGGCGAAGAGGTCGCGCGCATGAAGCGGGAGGGCATCGAGTACGAGGAGCGGATGGAGCTGCTCGAGGAGGTCACGTGGCCGAAGCCGCTCGATGAGCTGTTGACGGCCGCGTACGAGGCCTACGCCGCCGAGCAGCCGTGGGTCCTCGACTTCACGCTCTCGCCCAAGGCCGTCGTCCGGGACATGTACGAGCGCGCCATGACCTTCGGTGACTTCGTGCGGTTCTACCAGCTCACCCGCTCGGAGGGGCTCGTCCTCCGGTACCTCTCCGACGCGTACCGCACCATGCGGCAGACCATCACCGAGGAGCAGCGCACCCCCGAGCTCGACGACCTCATCGAGTGGCTCGGCGAGGTCGTCAAGCAGACGGACTCCTCGCTCGTCGACGAGTGGGAAGCGCTCCTCAACGGAGACGTCGCGCTGGCGGAGGCCGAGCACGAGGAGATCGCGCCGCCGCAGCCCGCACGGCTCACCGGGAACGTGCGGGCCTTCCGGGTCCTCGTCCGCAACGCCCTGTTCCAGCGGGTGCTGCTCGCCGCCGCCGACGACCCGGAGGGGCTCGGGCAGCTCGACGCGACCAGCGGGTTCGACCGATCGGCGTGGGACAACGCGCTCGAGGAGTACTACGACGCGCACGACTCCATCGGGACCGACGCGGACGCGCGGTCGATGGAGTACCTCGTGCTGGCCGAGGACACCGCCGCGCGGACGTGGCGTGCGCGACAGATCTTCGCGGACCCCTCCGGCGACAAGGACTTCGGGTTCTCGGCGACCATCGACCTCGATGCCTCCGACGCGGCCGGCGAAGCGGTCGTCCGCGTCACCGAGATCGGCCGGTTCGACGGGTGGGCCGAGGTGGACGTCGACTGATGGCTCCCGTCGCCCGTGCGCTCGGCGGTCCGTCCGCCGCGCGCGACGTCGCCGCCTTGCAGGACCTCCTCGAGTCGGTGCCGGACTACGCCGAGCGCATCACCGGCTACCCGCCGGGGCCGTCCGACGGCCTCAGCGCGCTCATCGGCGTCCCGGACGGGTTCGACCCCTCGGGAAAGCACGGCCTCGGGCTGTGGGACGGCGACCGTCTCGTGGCCTTCGCGGACGTGCTGCTCGGGTACCCGGCGCCGGAGGTCGCGTACATCGGACTGCTCGTCGTCCGCGGTGGGTCGCACGGGCAGGGGCTCGGGCGAGCGATGCACGACGAGGTCGTGGCGTTCGCCCGTGCGTCCGTCGGGGTGGGTGTGCCGGCATCGTCCGTCCCGATCACCCGGCTCCGGCTCGGGATCGTCGCGACGAACGCGGACGTGGCGGAGCCGTTCTGGCGTTCGCTCGGGTACGAGCCGACGGGGGAGACGAAGCCCTACCGGTACGACCGGCTGGAGAGCACCGTCACACTGTGGGAACGCCCACTCTGACGTCCGGGTACGTTCGACGGCAGCCCAGCCCCGTCCGGTGGCCGGGACCGTCGAGAGGAACCGCCATGCGCATCGGATCGAGCATCGCCCTGATCGTGATCGGCGCCATCGTGGCGTTCGCCCTGAACATCCAGGTCGCCGGGGTCGACCTCCGCCTGATCGGCTACATCCTGATGGCCGCCGGCGTCGTGCTGCTCATCATCAGCCTGGCGGTGGCGTTCGGCGGCCGTCGCACCACGACGACCACCCGGAGTGGGATCGATCCGGCGTCCGGTGAGCAGATCACCCGGCAGGACCGGCGGGACGGGACCTACTGACCCCGCTGCCTGCCCGACTTGCCAGGCCGGGTCCACCTCACCGGCCAGAAGTTCGCCGCAGCGCGGCGAGCAAGGCTTCGCCGTCCGCGACGTCGTAGAGCGCGAAGTTCCCGCGCTCGGGCGTGAGGTCGAGGCCGGTGTTCGCGTACTGCCGCACCGCCTCGCTTCCACCCCAGAAGAGCGTGTCGAGGTGGCGTGAGTCGTCCGACTCGACGGACATGTGCTCGGCGGAGCGATCGACTTACCAGTCGGTCCGGCTCGCGGAGGTCTCCCGGACCCGGCGCTCGTTCACCACGAGCACTCGGTGGTCCGTGACCGCGTAGACGTCGGTGCGCTTGCGGTGCCGCTTCACGAGGAAGCGCCCGACGAGCGCGTGCGCGGCAGAGACGGACAGCGCTGCGAGCACGACGATGGTCACCGGGTGGGCGCCCGACGAGAACACTGCGACGTCGGCGACGGCGAGTCCCGCCGAGAACAGCACGCTGAGGGGTATCAGCCACCGATCGGTGTCGACGAAGACGCGGGCCGGGTCGCTCCGGCCGACCCAGAGGAGCTCTTCGCCGTCGTGGAGCCGTGACTCGACGAGTGACCGTGCCTCGTCGGGACCCGGCGCTCGTCCCATCAGAACAGGGTCGCGGGCGGGGTCGCCTCGGGCAGGGGCTCCGGCTCGGTGACCTCGACGCCGGGCCAGCCCGGGCCGTGCGGTACGTCGGTGCCGTTCTGGTACGCGGTCGCAGCACCCCGGGCGCGGACGTCGGCAGCCTCGTTCATCTCGTGCCCGACGTGACCGCGGACCCACTCGAAGGTGACCTTCCGGCCCTGCAGCTCGGCGTCGAGCTCCTTGATGATCTCGACGTTGAGCACGGGCTTGCCGTCGGCCTTGCGCCAGCCCTTCCGCTTCCACCCGGCGAGCCATTCGGTGCAGGCCTTGATCGCGTACTGGCTGTCACACAGGATGTGCAGCGGCTCGCCGGTGTCCTTCGTGGCACGGAGCAGTTGCAGCACGGCGGTCAGTTCGCCCTGGTTGTTGGTCGCCTTCGGCCACCCGCCCGCCGCCCACCGGTCGTCGTCGACGTACCAGGCCCAGCCGGCCGGGCCGGGGTTGCCGAGGGCGGAGCCGTCTGCGGCGGCGACGATCGTCACGATGGGACCTCCAGGTGGTGCGGGTGCTGCACCACCGTAACGGAGGTCAGGGACGTCAGCGCTTCGCGGGGTCCAGGTTGAGCGTCGTGCCCTCGAGCAGCCACTCCTCGGCACCGCGCGTCTCGAGGTACGGGTTCAGCCACCGCAGCTGCGCCGGGGTGACGTCGAACCGCTTGCTGACCGTCGTGAGCTCGTCGCCGTGCGAGACGCCGTAGGAGGTCGGCGTGCCGTCGGTGTCCTTGACCCAGCCGTACGCGCCGGGACGGGCCTTCCCGACCGTGACCCGGAGGTCCGGGTACGGGTTCGGAAGCCTCCAGTCGAGGGCACCGATCGCCAGGACGGAGCCGACCCACGGTCGGTCGTCGGACTCGGAGCCGTCCTCGTTCGGCATCGGCACCAGCACCGCGCTGGAGAGGTAGTCCGGTGTCCTGCCGGCATCGTCGAGCGGAGCCTTCGCCGGCGCCGACGTCCCGCTCCACTGCACCTGGCTCCGGACCACCGTGTCGTACCCGTCGGCGTACTCGGCCGGGCGGTGGCGGAACTGCAGGGCGATGGGCTGCGGGTTGGTGGTCCGGTAGTCGGACAGCTCGGCGTCGAACAGACCATCGGCCCGCTGCACGATACGCACGTGCAAGCTGGTCTCACCGGACTTCGACACGACGTCGGTCTCGGCGGCGACGGAGCCCGGCGTGAGCGTGGGCGTCGCGGTCGGGGTGGGTGCCGGTGACGCCGTGCGGGAACCACCGCCGTCGGGTCCCGCGGCCGCCGTCCTCGTCGGCGCCGGCACGGAGTCGTCCCCGCCGAACGGCGAGCAGCCGCTCAGCACGAGCATCGTCGTCAGTGCCACAGCCGTCGCCCCGAGCGCCGCGATCGTCCTGGTCCTTCGTTCCACGTCGTTCCCCCTCGAAACGACCCTAGTGCGATGCCACCGCGCGGACAGGGCAACGGGAACCGGACGACGGCGGTCGTGACCGAACCGTTGCCGGAGGGGAGCGGCCTACTGTGCAGCCCATGAGCGACAGCATCCCCCAGGCCCCCGGCCCCGACGAGTCCGACGACCGCGCCCGCGACGACGAACTGCGCGACGCTGCGCACCACGAGGGCGCCGACGGTCTCGACGACCGCACCCAGCGCGCGGCGGACACGTCCTACAGTCCGTCGAGCGAGCGCGAGACCTTCGCCTTCCAGACGGAGCAGCGCGACGACGCCGACCTCCGGGAGGACGGCATCGACCCGTCCCGTGTCGTCGCGGCACCCGGGACCGGCGGCGCGGACGACGCCGGCGACGTCGAGCCGGAACCGGGCGACCTGAACCTGCCGTGGCAGTCCGAGGAGGACCGCCAGGGCTGATCGGCAGACGCCGGCCCAGGCTCGACGGGTAACTTCCGGCGCATGCCCGTTCCCTGGATGGAGCGCACCGGTCGGACCCCTGGAGGGGTCGTCGGGGCGTGGTTCAACGTCGTCGTGTGCGCCGTGCTCGTGGTGGGGCTGCCGATCGCAGCGCTCTCCCGAGGTCAGGGCGCGGTGCACATCGCCTTCGCCGTGGTCCTGACCGCGGTCGCACTGGGCATGGAGGTCCTGTTCGTCCGCAACCTGCGCCAGCAGCTCGCTCGCAGGAGGGGCGAGTGAGCGGTCCGGCTTGGTTCTTCGCGATAGGTGGCCTGGTCGCAGCGGTCTGGGGCGTCACCGTCGCGGTGTTCAATCGGTGGGCGCAGCGGATCGGCGGCGACGAGTTGATGAACGGGAAGCCGCTCACGCCGGGCTTCGTGCGGTTCATCGGCATCTTCCTCGCCGTCGGCGGCACAGTGATCGCCGTCTTGGCGTTCAGCGGCGTGCTGCCGGAGAGCTGAGACCCGCCCTACGACACCGAGTCCGGGTGCGAGCCCGTCCGCTGCCCGGACTCGAGCGTCGCGATCGCCGCGAGGTCGTCCTCGGTCAGCTCGAAGCCATCGACGTCGATGTTCGAACGGATCCGCCCGGGCGTCACCGACTTCGGCAGCACCACCACGCCCTGCTGCACGTTCCACCGGACGAGCACCTGCGCGACGCTCACCCCGTGCGCCTCCGCGATCGCGGAGAGCACCGGCTCGTCCACGAGACGCCCCCGACCGAGCGGCGACCACGCCTCGGTCACGATGCCGTGCTCGGCGTGGAACGCCATCAACTCGCGCTGCGGCAACCACGGGTGCCGCTCGACCTGGTTCACCGCGGGCACCTCGCCGGTCTCGTCGATGATCCGCTCGAGGTGCGGCACCTGGAAGTTCGAGACCCCGACGCTCCGCGCACGTCCGGACGCACGCAGCTCGACGAGCGTCCGCCACGTCTCCACGTACTGGTCGCGGGCCGCCGCCGGCCAGTGGATGAGGTACAGGTCGACGGCGTCGACCCCCAGCCGGTCGAGGCTCGCGTCGAACGCCCGCAGGGTCGCATCGCGACCCTGGTGGTCGTTCCACACCTTGGTCGTCACGAAGACGTCGTCACGGTCCAGCCGGGAGGCACGGATCGCCTCCCCGACGCCGCGCTCGTTCCCGTACATCTCGGCTGTGTCGACGTGGCGGTACCCGGCGTCGAGCGCCGTGCGGACGGCGACGGCTGCCTCGGTGTCGTCGACCTTGTAAACGCCGAAGCCGACGGCGGGGATGCTGCGACCGTCGCGGAGGGGGATGGAGGTGACCATGCACCCATCCTGCCGATCGTGGCGGGCGTGCGTCGTGCCTCCCGGCCGCTCCTCGCACCACGTGATCGACGTGACGCGCGTCGATCGACGCGCGCGGTGTCGGAACGCGCGCGTTTCGTGGAGCGGGTCGGGCCTACGTGGGGAGGTTGACCGGCTCGGTGTCGGGGATCGGGCTCGCGTCGCGGCCGCGCAGGTCGGGCAGCCACTGCTTCGCCGCCAGCGGGAGCAGGACGCCGACCAGCGCCATGCCCGCGCCGACCATGAGTCCGCCGGTCGGGCCGTGCAGGTCGATGAGGAACCCGGCCACAGCGGAACCGCCAGCCGCGCCGATGAGCTGGCCGGTGCCCATCCAGCCGTAGGCCTCGGCGGTGTCGGAGAACTTCACCGTCGCCGACACCGAGCCGAACATCACGGCGAGGGCCGGGGCGATGCCGCCACCCGCGATGAGGAGCGCCAGGCAGAGCCACCAGAAGTTCGTTCCGCCGACCGCGAGCGCGAGGCCCACGAAGACGATCGCCGTGCGGGTCCAGAGGGTGTTCGGCGAGATCGGGCGGTGGCCGAACGCGAGGCCGCCGACCAGGGACCCGATCGCGAACACCGCGAGGACGATGCCCGCGTTCGGGCTGCCCTCGCCGAACACGCTCGTGACGCTGGCCTCGACCGCGGCACACGCTCCGATGAGGAGGAGGCCGGTCAGGGTGGCGACGACAACCGAGGGGCGGCGCAGCACGACGCCGAACGCCCGCTTCGAGCGGGGGATGCGCACGCGGCCGAGCTCGGGGGAAGCGATGAACCACACGCCGCCGATGACGAGGAACGCCATCGCGACGACGATCGCCTCGACGGTGCCGATCTGCGTGGCGACGAAGGTCGTGATGACCGGGCCGGCCACCCAGATGAGCTCCTGCGCGCTCGCGTCGAGGGAGAACAGGGGAGTGAGCTGCGCCGAGGTCACCATCTTCGGGTAGATGGTGCGCACGGCCGGCTGGACCGGGGGCACCGCCAGCCCGCCGATGAACCCGACGACGACGTAGCCCCAGAGCGGCATCAGGACGAAGCCGACGACACCCATGCTCGCGAGCGCGACGATGCTCGTCAGGATCAGGACGGGACGCATGCCCCAGCTGCCCATCCACCGGCTGGTGAGGGGCCCGGCGATCGCCTGCCCGATGCTCGTCGTGGCGAGGACGAGGCCGGCCGCGCCGTACGAGTCGAAGACGTGCTCGACGTGGAGCAGGTACGCGAGCGAGAGCATCCCGAACGGGAAGCGGGCGGTGAGCTGCGCAGCGATGACACGACCGACGCCAGGGGTCTTCAGCAGGGGCCCGTACGTACTCACAAGAGGAGTGTACGGACCGGACGGACGGCCTGTCCCCCGGTCGGGGAGGTGTGCACGAACGGCTCCTGTGCACGGTCGCGTGCCGGGCTCCGCGACACGCCGATCGTGTTCTGCCCACAGGCGTGGAGAGATGTGTCCACAAGGTGTGGAGGAGTGTCGGTGGCCAGGATCAGACTGGCGGAATCGCGGGCCTCTCCCGACTGTTCACACTGTGGAGGGCGTTGTGGAGAACTACACGGCTGTAACACTTTCTCTTGTGGTCGGTCCCGGTGTCGGCCACTAGATGTAGTATCGAGTCACCGGGTCGAACCCGCCCTCAGCAGGCGCAGCGCTTGCTCTCCGCGGGCCCCGGCAGGCTTCAGAAGCACCACTGCAGCACAACCACCAGCACCACTGAACGACCCGCTCGACGGGCCGAGAACACAGGGGAGATCATGGCCGTCACCGTCTACACCAAGCCGTCCTGCGTCCAGTGCACCGCGACGTACCGGGCCCTCGACAACAAGGGCATCCAGTACGAGGTGCACGACGTCTCCACGGACGAGGCAGCCCTCGAGCACGTCAAGAGCCTCGGCTACATGCAGGCCCCGGTCGTCGTGACCGACGACGACCACTGGTCGGGCTTCCGTCCCGACAAGATCGCGACGCTCAGCGCCGAACTCGCGTGACCCCGGTGTGGTGCTCGCCTCGGTGAGCACCGCACCGCCCCTCCTGATCCGCTGTCCGCACCTCTGACCAGGGAGCGCACATGAGCAACCTCGTCTACTTCTCGAGCGTGTCCGGCTACACGGCCCGCTTCATCGAGAAGCTGGGGCTGCCGGCAGACCGGATCCCGCTCTACCCGAACGACCCGTTCCTCCACGCGGACGAGCCGTACGTCCTCGTGCTGCCGACCTACGGGGGCGGCAACGGGCAGGGAGCGGTCCCGAAGCAGGTCATCAAGTTCCTCAACGACGAACGCAACCGCTCCCTCATCCGCGGTGTGATCGTCGGCGGCAACACGAACTTCGGCGAGGCCTACGGTCTCGCAGGGGACGTCATCGCACAGAAGTGCGGCGTCCCCGTCCTCTACCGTTTCGAGCTCTTCGGCACGCCTGACGACGTGCACGCAGTCACCACTGGATTGGAAGCATTTTGGACGCAGCAGTTGCAGACGTCGATCTGACGTCGCCGCAGACGGGGATGGACTACCACTCCCTCAACGCGATGCTCAACCTCTACGACTCGGACGGGAACATCCAGTTCGACAAGGACCGTGAGGCCGCCAAGCAGTTCTTCCTGCAGCACGTCAACCAGAACACCGTCTTCTTCCACAACCTGAAGGAGCGGCTCGACTACCTGGTCGAGAACGAGTACTACGAAGCCGCGACGATCGAGCAGTACTCGCTCGACTTCATCCAGAAGCTCAACGACCTGGCGTACTCGAAGAAGTTCCGGTTCCAGACGTTCCTCGGTGCGTTCAAGTACTACACGAGCTACACGCTCAAGACGTTCGACGGCAAGCGCTACCTCGAGCGCTTCGAGGACCGCGTCGTGATGACCGCCCTCGGCCTGGCGCAGGGCAACGAGCAGCTCGCGATCGACCTCGTGGAAGAGATCATCGCCGGCCGCTTCCAGCCCGCGACCCCGACGTTCCTCAACACCGCGAAGGCCCAGCGCGGCGAGCTCGTCTCCTGCTTCCTCCTCCGCATCGAGGACAACATGGAGTCGATCTCGCGCGGCATCAACTCCTCGCTGCAGCTCTCGAAGCGCGGCGGCGGCGTGGCCCTGCTGCTCTCCAACATCCGCGAGGCCGGCGCCCCGATCAAGCAGATCGAGAACCAGTCCTCCGGGATCATCCCCGTGATGAAGCTGCTGGAAGACTCCTTCTCCTACGCGAACCAGCTCGGTGCGCGTCAGGGTGCCGGTGCCGTCTACCTGTCGGCGCACCACCCGGACATCATGAAGTTCCTCGACACCAAGCGCGAGAACGCCGACGAGAAGATCCGCATCAAGACGCTGTCGCTCGGTGTCGTCGTGCCGGACATCACGTTCGAGCTCGCGAAGAACAACGAGGACATGTACCTCTTCTCGCCGTACGACGTCGAGAAGGTCTACGGCATGCCGTTCGGCGACGTCCCGATCTCCGAAAACTACCGCGCGATGGTCGACGACTCGCGCATCAAGAAGACCAAGATCAAGGCGCGTGACTTCTTCACGACCATCGCCGAGATCCAGTTCGAGTCGGGTTACCCGTACATCGTGTTCGAGGACACGGTGAACAAGGCCAACCCGATCAAGGGTCGGATCAACATGTCCAACCTGTGCTCGGAGATCCTGCAGGTCAACACCCCGACGACCTTCAACGAGGACCTGTCCTACAAGGAGATCGGCAAGGACATCTCCTGCAACCTCGGCTCGCTGAACATCGCGCTGACGATGGACTCGCCGGACTTCGGCAAGACCATCGAGACCGCCATCCGCGGCCTCACGTCGGTGTCGCAGATGTCGCACATCTCGTCGGTCCGCTCCGTCGAGGACGGCAACGACAAGTCGCACGCCATCGGCCTCGGCCAGATGAACCTGCACGGCTACCTCGCTCGTGAGCGCGTGTACTACGGCTCCGAAGAGGGCATCGACTTCACGAACATCTACTTCTACACGGTGCTGTTCCACGCCCTGCGCGCCTCGAACAACATCGCCATCGAGACGGGGGAGACCTTCGACGGCTTCCGCGACTCGAAGTACGCGTCGGGTGAGTTCTTCGACAAGTACACCGACCAGGAGTGGACGCCGGCGACCGCCCGCGTCGCGGAGCTCTTCGCGACCGCGAACATCGCGATCCCGACGCAGGACGACTGGAAGGCGCTGAAGGCGTCCGTCCAGGAGCACGGCATCTACAACCAGAACCTGCAGGCCGTCCCGCCGACCGGTTCGATCTCGTACATCAACCACTCGACGTCGTCGATCCACCCGATCGCGTCGAAGATCGAGATCCGCAAGGAAGGCAAGCTCGGTCGCGTCTACTACCCGGCGCCGTTCATGACGAACGACAACCTGGACTACTACCAGGACGCGTACGAGATCGGTGCCGAGAAGATCATCGACACGTACGCCGCGGCCACGCAGCACGTCGACCAGGGTCTGTCGCTCACGCTGTTCTTCAAGGACACCGCGACCACGCGTGACATCAACAAGGCCCAGATCTACGCATGGCGCAAGGGCATCAAGACGATCTACTACATCCGTCTGCGTCAGCTCGCGCTCGAGGGCACCGAGGTCGAGGGCTGCGTCAGCTGCATGCTCTGATCGCTCACGCGATCACCCTTCGGACTGGAGGCGCGGGGCGGCCCCGCACCGCGCCTCCAGTCCGCATCTTCGTCAGTCAGTAATCAAAGGAACGTGCGTTGGTCGAGAAGCTGAAGCTCATTGATCGGGTCCAGGCGATCAACTGGAACCGCATCCAGGACGACAAGGACGTGGAGGTCTGGAACCGCCTCGTCAACAACTTCTGGCTGCCGGAGAAGGTGCCGCTGTCGAACGACGTCCAGTCGTGGAACACGCTGACGCCGGCCGAGCAGAAGATGACCATGCGCGTCTTCACCGGCCTCACGCTGCTCGACACGATCCAGGGCACCGTCGGCGCCGTGTCGCTCATCCCCGACGCGATCACCCCGCACGAGGAAGCCGTCTACACGAACATCGCGTTCATGGAGTCGGTGCACGCCAAGAGCTACTCGTCGATCTTCTCGACCCTGGCGTCCACGCCCGAGATCGACGAAGCCTTCCGCTGGTCCGAGGAGAACCCGAACCTGCAGAAGAAGGCCCAGATCGTCATGGACTACTACCAGGGCGAATCGCCGCTGAAGCGCAAGGTCGCTTCGACGCTGCTCGAGTCGTTCCTGTTCTACTCCGGCTTCTACCTGCCGATGCACTGGTCGTCGCGGGCGAAGCTGACGAACACCGCCGACCTCATCCGCCTCATCATCCGCGACGAGGCCGTGCACGGCTACTACATCGGCTACAAGTACCAGAAGGGTCTCGAGCAGGTCACCGAGGCCGAGCGTCAGGAGCTCAAGGACTACACGTTCTCGCTCCTCTTCGAGCTGTACGAGAACGAGACGCAGTACACGCAGGACCTCTACGACGAGGTCGGGCTGAGCGAGGACGTCAAGAAGTTCCTGCACTACAACGCGAACAAGGCGCTCATGAACCTCGGGTACGAGCCGATGTTCCCGAAGGAGCTCACCGAGGTGAACCCGGCGATCCTGTCGGCGCTCTCTCCGAACGCGGACGAGAACCACGACTTCTTCTCGGGGTCGGGCTCGTCGTACGTCATCGGCAAGGCGGTCGTGACGGAGGACGAGGACTGGGACTTCTGATCCCGGGCTGACTCGTGGGAACGCCCCGCTGGCTTCGGCCAGCGGGGCGTTCGTCGTTCAGGGGCGCGGTCGCCGACTGGTCGGAGAGCGGAACTTCATTGAGATTTGATTCGGTCGGGCTATCTGCGACACGGCAGTCGCATTGCGTGCGTTGCAAGAAGCTGTGTTCGGTGCGGACCGGCTGTCGGACGGCCATCAGGATCTCCATCGGAGACGTTGATGGGCAGCGACGGCTCTTTCTGCGAGATCGGTCGCGGCTGTCCTAGGGCCTCCTCACGTACTACGGTTCGAGCGTGCCCGTGTTCTCCAACGACGACATCCTCGGCAACAGGCTGGACTTCGAGATTGCCCGCGACGGATTCGTCCGGAGGTTGCAAGGCGATGCTGCGTTGCGCAATGGCGAGACGTGGCTTCGGCGCGAGGGCTATCGGGTCATCGAGCTGGACGCCGGGGCATGGAGAGAAGGCATGCAGATGCACATCGCCTTCGCGACGGCCCTGCAGTTCCCCAGCCACTTCGGGAGGAACCTGGACGCGCTCGACGACTGCATGTCAGACGTAGCCGTGGCGAACTACGGGTGGGACGGAACCGAGACGGGCCTCGTCCTGATCCTGTCCGGCTTCGACGATTTCGCTCAACGACTCCCACGGATCGCCGACCACGTGAAGCAGATCCTGGGGAGGCAGGGACGCTACGCAGCACTCTTCGGGAACCGGCTCCTCACAATCTTGTCCTGAAGACGATGGGGCACAATCGGCGTCCCCGCCTTGGCTGGTTTCTGAGGCGACGGGCTGTCGGGACACCGCCAGCCAGAGCGTTTTGCGGAGGACCAGCATGAGTCCTGGGTCCACGTGTTGGACGCTGCCGAGGGCTGCCGCCGACCACAGTGAGCTGAAGTCTCTGTCCTGACGATGCAAGTCGGGGGAACTGGGTGCCACTCCCAGCAGTGGGCCGCCGACGTCTCGGAGGCTGGCGGTAACCGTCTCCTTGCTGATCAGTTTGCGGAACTGTGCACGAGTAACGTTCGCCCAGTGAGTGCGCTCTGGCCGGGGTTGGCCGCGGTGATCTTCCTCTGTTGGGGCGGCATCCTCCTCAGCTTCCCCGAGCTGATCGCTCGATTCTCGCGCAAGGTGCAAGGCGAGTTCTGGGGAGGTCAGCTCACTCCCGAGCGAACGAGATACCTCGGATTCGGCTTCGTGCTCACCGGTGTGGTCGCGGCCGGATTGCTCCTCGCGTTGATCCTTCGAGGCTGAGCGCGGCGTCCCCTCGGAAGCTTGGTCGACGAGAAGGTCGTCGGCTCGACAGGAACGGACGCGACGTAGCCTGGTCGGATGAACGACCAGCCGCCCCGCAGCATGGCCGATCTGTTCACGGAGGGCGAGGAAACTGTTCCGGCGCCCCGCAACGCAATCCGCGCCGTCGGTCTGGTCGGCTTGATGACGTTGTTGATCACGGTGATCGCGGTCGTCGCCGCTGTCGTCGTGACCGTGACGTTCTTCGCCACGGTCCTCGGCGGAATCTTCCTGATCTTCGGGCTGGGGCCGCCGCTCCTCTGACGGGCCAGCCAGTGCTTCACGAACCGCGGTGTAAGAACCTCGGTGACACTCGACAGCTAGGTTCGTCGCATGAGTCGAACGAACGTGCTCTGGGTGGTGTTCCTGTTGCTCGGACTCGTGTTCGGTGCAGTCTCCATCGTGCTTCTCTCGAGAAGCACCTCCGGTGTGTTCGGATGGATCACGCTCGTCTGTGCCATGGTCATCCTGGTGTGTTCCGCAGTGGCGTACCGCCGTGCCCGCCTCCATCCGTGACAGGTTTCCGATCGGTGATCGGACGCCGGCCGCTCGGTCTGGTTGCATCGATGCACCGCTCGCGATCGTTTCGGACACACCCGTCGTCCCCGCGGGAGAGGAGCGCCGCATGTTCAGGATGAAGGGGAACCTCGTTCCGCCGACCATCATCGGGTTGTTTGCGGTCGCTGTTGGCGCGCTCACGCTGCTTTCGCCTCACCGCGCAGATGGCAGCGTTGCCGTCTGGGGTGTGCTCGCGGGATTGTTCGGCGTCTACGTGCTGTGCGGCGTCGTCGTGTCCTGGCGGGCGCGGAGATGAGCACGCGGAGCGCGGGAGACACAGCCGAGCCGTTTCGTGCGCCCAGCGCCCGAGAACGAGCGATCGTGGATGCTCTTGCCGGCGTTACTCGTAGGAGGAGTGCGGATGCACTCCGGTCGCAAGCGTCGGTGATGCTCGTCGCGGCGAACTGCGAGTGCGGGTGTGGCAGCTTCGCAGTGTCGTCACCAGGCGCTGTGCCAGCTGTGACCATGCACGATGTGCCCGCTCTCGTCGGGAACGAGCCTCCGATCGAGGTGCTGCCTGTCGTCAGCGGTGACGGCAGATTGGCGAGCGTGGAGATGACGTACTTCCTCACGGAGGCGCACGGCATCCCCGAAGAGAGTTCCCTGACCGCACGATGGCCGGATTGACATCGATGACCGGACCACCAGGCGATTCGGCTGCCGCCCTGGCCGCCGTCACTCCGGCGGCGTTGTCCCGGCGCCCTCGGTGTCGTCTGAGCCAGCCGGACCGGTCCCGGCCTCATCGAGGTTCTCGTGCGGGTCGCCCATGTCTCCAGTTGCTGCGCCGACGGCGGACAGTCCGTAGTGCTTGCGAACAGCATTCGCTTCGACCAGGGAAAGAGTGTGTCCGGTTCCGAGGACCGGCGCATCCTTGATCGCCTCCTTGGTGTACCCGACGTGCAGGTCCGTGCCGTCGAGGGTGGCGTCCTCCACCGGGATCAGGGCCTGGTGCCTCCCGAGCACCCCCGTTGCGACGCTGACGTAGGCGGCGCTTCCGTCCTCATCGGAGGGGAACACCTGTGTCACCTTGCCGATCGACGCACCGCTGCGATCACGGACCGTCGCGCTCTCGACCCGGTGGATGAGGCTCTTGGAGATCATGGGCGTAGTCAACGCCGTACGCCTGATGCTTCAGGGAGACGAGAGCGGTTCGTCGCAGGACGAACCGCGGCGGACGGCGCGGTGCGCAGCGGGGATGGACAGGAGTACTCCGACGAGCAGGACCGCCGCGGCCAGGAGCACCGATATCGGGTGTCGCAGCACCGGGATGGCGATGCTGACCAGGCACCACAGCACGCTGGTGGCTCCGGCGATCACGGTCGGCCGCAGCGCTGCGCGGTGGCCGATGCGCCAAGCGGCGTCGCTGGACATCGTCAGCCGCGTCCGGACGCCCGCGAGATCGTTCCGGGCGAGTGTTCCGGTGGCACCGCGCCAGGTCAGCCAGGTCACCAGGGCGGCTGCGCCGATCTCGAGCGACAACGCGAACACCATTGCTCCTCCCATGGTGTTGAACGGTAATGTTTCACCATTGAGCAGTCAACTTCCCGAGGAGGAGCACGATGCGAAGTCCGTTCGATGCCTCTGGATTTCGGCGTGCGAGTCTCCGGACGGCCGACGGATGGCGTGTGGTCCGCGAGCCCCGCGGGCCCTACGCTGATGCGTCGCTGATCGAGTGGGGAAGCATCACCAAGGGGGGTCGTGGGCACGACGGCCGTGCTCACGCTCGATGTCGAACAGCCGGTCGTGCACTACCTGCCCGACGTGCCCGATCCCGACATGACCGTTGCTGACCTCGTGCACCACACGTCGGGACTGCCTCGGCTGCCGGCAAGGATGCGGGATCGAGTCTTCGGCGATCCGTACCACGACGCCGTCGGCGTGCCGCTGGACCTGGCGCTCGTGGTATCGGCCGGCCATCGTGGCCAGTACGTGTATTCGAACCTCGGGTACGCCGTCCTCGGAGCGGTCCTCGACAGGGTGCACGGCGATTGGTCCGCTGCTCGGGAGCACGTCCTCGAGCCTGCAGGAGTGAGGTCGGCAACGCTGGCGCCTCCGTCGACCGAGCGCGCCGTCCCGAAGTTGTTCGGGCGTCCCGTGCGGCCCTGGGATCTCGGCAACTCGTCGTTCGCAGCTGCTGGCGGGATGTGGTCGACGTTCGAGGACCTCTGCCGCTACGCCGACTGGGTGCTGGAGTCCGGCCCGGACCGGCTGCGGTCGGTGAGCTGGCGGCGTGAAGGAGCAACGACGTGGATCAACGGAGAGGTCCGGGCGGCCGGGGCGTCCATCGTGAACGTTCGAGGGATCACCGCGGTGGTCCACGCGCTCGCGAAGGCCCCGCACGCCGCCGATGGAATTGCCACGGCACTCATCCAGCAGGAGCTCGCAGCATGACGCGACGACGGCGCGCCGTTGGCCGTTCGCGCCGCACCGTCCTCGCGATCGTCGCGGCGGCGCTTCCCATGGCCGGCGCCGGCGCGGTCACGTGCGCCTGGTGGGGCCGGCTACCCGCCCGGATCGCCACGACGTTCGGCCCGGACGGCGAGCCGAGCGGGTACGAAGACCCGTCAGCGGCGGCGATCGTCGTCGGTGCGCTGCTGGCGGTGTTCCTCGCGGCTTCGGCGATGGCTGCACTCGCCGAGGACCGACGCAAGGCGCGCGTTGCGTGCGCGGTCACCGCCGGCTTCGTCGCCGTGCTCGCCGTCAGCTGGGTGATCCTGGTGGGGCTGGCCTCGTCGACGTTGGGGCCGGCAGCGTGGTGGCTCATGCTCGCGGCCCCGGTGTGGACAGGCGTCCCGTACTGGGCGTTCGGAGCGGCCGGTGGGGATGACGACGTGGCGCCAGGACCAGCGCGCCGTCACCGCCGGGCAGCAGCCGCGCCTCCCGGCCGCTCTGCAAGCTGACCGAACGGCCGACGCGACGAGCGCGACGCGTCGTGCTAGCGGCCGGCCGGCACGGCCGCGCCCACCAGCTCGGCCCGCACGATGTCCGCCCCGGCGGACAGCGCCCCGAGCTTCGCGAGCGCAGCACTCCGCGCCAGCGGCGCCATCCCGCAGTTCGAGCTCGGGATGAGCTTGTCCGCGTCGACGAACTCGAGCGCCCGCCGCAGCACCTCGGCGACCTCGTCCGGCGTCTCGACGGTCTCGGTGGCGACGTCGATCGCGCCGAGCATGACCTTCTTCCCGCGGATGAGTTCGACGAGGTCGAGCGGCACGTGGGAGTGGATGCACTCGAGGGAGACGATGTCGATCGAGGACTGCTGGAGGAGCGGGAACGACTGCTCGTACTGCCGCCACTCGGCCCCGAGTGTCTCCTTCCACCGGTTGTTCGCCTCGATGCCGTAGCCGTAGCAGATGTGCACGGCCGTCTCGGCGGTGTGCAGGCCCTCGGCGGCACGTTCGAGCGCGGCGACGCCCCAGTCCTGCACCTCGTCGTGGAAGACGGTGAAGGCGGGCTCGTCGAACTGGATGACGTCGACGCCGGCGGCCTGGAGCTCCAGTGCCTCCTGGTTGAGGATCGTGGCGAACTCCCACGCCAGCTTCTCGCGCGACTTGTAGTGCTGGTCGGAGAGGGTGTCGATCATGGTCATCGGGCCGGGGAGCGCCCACTTGATCGGCCGGTCGGTCTGGGCGCGCAGGAACCTGGCGTCGTCCACGAAGACCGACTTCGGGCGGCTGACCGCGCCGACGACCGTGGGGACCGCCGCGTCGTACCGGTCGCGGATCCGGACGGTCTCCTTGCGCTGCTGGTCGATGCCGTCGAGGTGCTCGATGAACGTCGTGACGAAGTGCTGCCGCGTCTGCTCGCCGTCGCTGACGATGTCGATCCCGCTGCGCACCTGCTCGTGCACGGCGGAGCGCAGCGCGTCCTGCTTGCCCTCGGCCAGGGCGTCGCCCTCCAACAGCCAGGGGGACCACAGCTTCTCGGGCTCGGCGAGCCAGGACGGCTTCGGCAGGCTGCCGACGATGGAGGTGGGGAGGAGAGACGTCATGCGAGTGCGGGTCCTGTCGGGGAAGAGGGAAGTCAGAGAGCGACGGCGGCGTCGGCGGCGAACCGGGCGAGCAGCGCGCGGTGCGGTGTCACGAGGTGCTCCTCGGTCCACCGGCCCTGGGTGACGCCGAGGCGGCTGCGCTCCTCACGGTCGTACGTGACCGGCGGCACCGTGAAGTCCGTGTGCTCGAGGGTCGGGCGGTAGATCGCGCCGGCGGGGGTGTTCGCGTTGTAGATCTCCGGGCGGTAGATCTTCTGGAACGTCTCCATCGTGGCGATGGTGCCGATGAGCTGGAGGTCGGAGTAGTCCGCGGTCAGGTCGCCGCGCGAGTAGAACGCGAGCGGGGCCGAGGCTCCGGCGGGCTGGAAGTACCGGACCCGCATGCCCATCCGGCCGAAGTAGTCGTCGGTGAGCGAGGAGTGCTCGTGGTCGTACTCGGCGCCGAGGACCGGGTGGACGAACCCCGTCTGCCGGTAGGTCTGGCTCGTCGAGACGCTGATGCAGACGACGGGCTCCGTCGTGAACCGGGAACCGAACGCCGACGACGAGAGGAATCGCTGGAAGAGGACCCCGTGCAACACACCGAAGTCGGACGGCAGCGACGGCAGTGACGGCAGCAGCACCGAGAAGTCGTAGTCGCGGAGGTACGACGAGAAGTTGTTGCCGAGGATCCCGTGGTGGCGCTCACCGGTGTGCTGGTCGACGATCGTGACGTCGAGCATCTCGAGCAGCGGGAAGCGCTCCGCAGCGCCCTCGTCGACGAACTCCATCGACACCGACACGATGTCGAGCTCGGCACGGTACCGGTCACTGGTCGCGCTCGACACCGCAGACGACCCAGCGGCGCCGGCCAGCTCGTTCAGCCGCCCGTCGATCATCCCGAGCGCGTTGCGGAGGTTCTCCTGCCGCCGTTCACCGCGCGCGAGGTTCGCGAAGTTCGTCGTCAACCGGGAGCTGTCGGAGGGGGAGTAGTCCTCGTCGAACCGGGTCCTGGTGATGCTGAAGGTGAGGTCGTCCGTCATGGTGAGCCATCCGTCTGCTGAGCGGCCCGGAGGCACTGGGAAGGGGTTCCTCGATCATGACCGGAACCACGGGTCATCAGGTAATACGGAGACGCTATGCGGCGGTATAGCCTCTGCCTATGGCCCGGGTTGCGAACGACATCACCCTCCAGCAGCTGCGCTACTTCATCGAGGTCGCGTCCGAGGGGTCCATCAGCGCAGCCGCCGACCTGCTCTACGTGTCGCAGCCGACGATGTCCGCGGCGATGAAGGACCTCGAGGCGCGGATCGGGCGCCCGCTCTTCACCCGGTCGGCACGCGGCGTCGTGCTCACCGTCGACGGGGTCGAGTTCCTCGGGTACGCCCGACAGGTCGTCGAGCAGGTGTCGCTCCTCGAACAGCGCTACGTCGGCCGGCAGGCATCACGTCGGCTGCTCGGGGTGAGCGCGCAGCACTACTCGTTCGCCGTCGAGGCCTTCGTCCGCATGGTCGAGGGGGCGGCAGCGGACGAGTACGAGTTCTCCCTCCGTGAGACCCGCACGTGGGACATCATCGAGGACGTCCGCACACTCCGCAGCGAGGTCGGCATCCTCTACCGCAACGACTTCAACCGACAGGTGCTCGGCAAGCTCTTCCGGGACGCCGGGGTCGTGTTCACCCCGCTGTTCGTCGCGCAGCCGCACATCTTCGTCGCCCGTCGGAACCCGATCGCCGCCCGGGAGCGCGCGACCCTCGACGACCTGGCCGACCTGCCGCGGCTCACGTTCGACCAGGGCGCGAACAACTCCTTCTACCTCGCCGAGGAGATTCTCTCCACGATGTCGAGCAAGCGGGAGATCCGGGTGTCGGACCGTGCGACCATCTTCAACCTCATGATCGGCCTCAGTGGCTACACGATCTCCACCGGCCTCATCAGCGACGACCTCGACCCCGAGATCGTCGCCATCCCGCTCGACGTCGACGAGCGCATCGAGATCGGCTGGATCGCGCACGCCTCTGTCCCGCTCACGGTGCAGGCGCAGACCTACCTCGACGAGCTGCGCGCGGTGGTCACCAGCTACGGGGTCGAGCCACTCGGGTAGGCGGGTAGGCGGGTGGGCGGGTCGCGACAGCTGGCGGTCGCGCGTCGACCGCTGTCGCGGTGACCGGCCTGGAGGCGCGACCCGCCCTCACAAGGCAGGTCGCGCCTCCAGGCCGGTCACCTCGGGCCCTGCCGCGACGGTCAGCGGAACAGGTCTCGCCAAGGCGACGTCGGATGCGCGCGGCGGATCGCCGCGTCGAGCCAGTCGCGCGCCTCGTCGTCGAGCAGCGGGGTCACCGCCGCCCGGTCCGCGTCGTCCTTCGCAAGCGGAGCAGCTGACTTCCAGAGCAGTTGTACTTCGGGGCCCACGACCCGCATCCCCTGTACGTTCAGGACGGCGGACGCCCAGGCGCGGTCGATGGTCGGCTCCCGCCGGTAGCGCCACGCGTGCTCGTCACCGTCCTCGAGGTTGATCTGCAGACACCACGATCCTGACCGGCTGTCGAGGCACCACACGTTGACCAACGGCTCGTGGTCGGGCGCCTCGTCGAGCGGCGTGAGCATCCCGGACTGCGCTGCGAAGCGGTGCAGCCAGTCGGGGAGCGTCGCGACGAAGTCGGGGAAGTCCTCTGCGGTGACGCTGACGTCGACATCGCCGTGCGCGCGGGACTCGTACCCGAGCAGCACATCGAGGGCGACTCCGCCGGAGAGCCATGCGCGACCGTCTGCGATGAGATCACTGACGTCGGCGACCGGCAGGGGTGCCCACCGGTCGACGGACGGGTCGTGGCGGCGTCGCATGCCGACACGGTACAGGCGTCCTCGTGCCGGCCGGGCGCGCATCGGTCACGGGGTCGGGGTGTCGCTTCGATCGGTGAACTCGGTGAGGACGAGGTGCTGGTGGCCGTCGACGAGCTCCCGCGCGACGTCGAGGTGGCCGGCGTGCGTGGCGGTCTCGGTGATGACGTGCAGGACGGTCTCGAGGAGGGAGCGGTCCGGCGCCCAGGGGTAGAGCGCCAGGGCCCGTGACGAGGGGCGCGCGTCGAGCGCCGTGTACTCGATGACGCGGTCGGAGCGTGCCGCGGCGGCCGCGTAGTCGTCGAGGATCTGCTGGCGGCTCGGGAACGGTGACGGGTGCCACACCTCGTCGTCGGTCGGGAGGTCGAGCGCCTCGCCCGCGACGACCCCCTGGAACCAGAACCGCTCGACGTCGGAGGTCAGGTGGCGGACCATGCCGAGCGGGGCCCAGCCCGACGGGACAGCGGAGCTTGTCAACGCCCCGTCGGGGAGGCCTTCGAGGGTGCTGAGGACGCGGCGCCGCTGGGCACGCAGGGTGTCGAGCAGGAGGTCTTTCGGGTCGGTCATCGCGTCTCGTCCCATTCGTGGAGCGCGGCTTCGACACCGCTCGCGTCGTTGCTCAGGACCACGATCTCGGTGTCCGAGTCCGGCACGGCGGCGAGCAGGGACTGGAAGCCGGGGTTGTCCCCTGGCACGAACCAGCCGTCGTCGCCGAGCACCTGCCCGAGGAAGGTGCCGTAGCCGTACGCCGTCGCCGAGAGCGGTCGGTCGACGGGGTCCGGCGGCTCGAGGACCGCCTGTGGGGACAGCATCTCCGCGACCAGGGCGTGGGGGATGAGCTGCCCGGACCGCAGGGCTCGGCCGTACCGGAGCAGGTCGCTGGCCGTCGTCCACAGGTCGCCGGTTCCGGGGAGGTCGGCGAAGCCCTCCTCGACGGCGATCGTCCGGCCGTCGACGTGTCCGCCGGCCGCTCCGTGACGCGGGAACTGCCCCGAGGTCGTGTCGTGCATCCCGGCGGGTTCGAGCACCACGTCGTCGAGGACGTCCGCGTACTGGCGTCCGGCCACCGCTTCGATGACGAGCGCGACGAGGAGGAAGCCCGGTCCGCTGTACCGGAACCGATCACCGGGCGCGGCGTCGGGTTCCGCGGTCAGGGTCAGCCGGACGAGTTCCTCGTGCGACGGCGGGACGGCGAGCAGGGGCGGCACGCCGTCCAGGCTGTCCCAGTGCCCGAGCCCGGAGGTGTGGCTGAGGAGGTGGTGCAGTGTCACCGTCCGCAGGTGTCCGGGGATGTCGGGCAGGTGCTCGGCGATCGGTTGGTCGAGCGCGAGGCGTCCGCGGGCGACGAGGTCGAGTGCGACGACGGACATGAGCTGCTTGCTGATCGACCCTGCCTGGAACCTGGTGCCGAGAGTGATCGGTGGTGAGTCCGGTCCGGCGGTGTTCCCCACGACCCGCTCGACGACCGGTTCCGCTCCGTGGGCGACGAGCATCGTCCCGGACCAGGCGCGATGCGGGGTCGTGCGTGGTGCGTGGGACGGGTCTGTCCCGATGCGCTGCTGGAGTTCCTCACGCTCCCGGTCGGTGAGCGGGGGGAGCGGGTACCGGCTGCGGTCCTCGCGGAACTCGTACCCGTCGCCCTCCTGCCGGGGGATCAGGTGGAGGTGCGCGTGCGGCACCCCCTGGTCGGCGGTGACGCCGTTCGACATGAGGAGGTTCGTGCCGGTCGTCGTCGCGCCGAAGACGGTCCGCACGGCCTGGTCCGCTCGTTGCGCGAGGACCGCCATCTCGACGACCTCGTCCGTGGTGAGGGACGCGAGGTCGGGCGCGTGGCGGAGCGGGAGCACCAGCAGGTGGCCGCGGTTGATCGGCTGTCGGTCGGCCACGACGATCACGGCATCGGCTGCCGCGATGATGTCGAAGCCGTCGGAGGCGATGGCGCTGCAGAACGAGCAGCTGATCGGGGCCATGCTCGGGACGCTACCCGAGATGCCCGGTCACTCGTGCCGCGGCTCACGGCCGCTCGTCCACCGCCTCGGACCGGACGGACACCGAGTCGATCACGGCACCCGCCGGCACGTCACCGACCCGCTCGGTCTGCAGGGTGCGCTCGCCGAGGTAGGTGCCGTCCGACGGGGCGATGATGATCTCCTGGCGTTCCTTTCCCGACGCTGCGCGCAGCCCGAAGGCAGTGCCCTGACGACCGTCGAGTGATGTCTGTCGCTCGGTGACCACGATGTCGGGCAGGCTGGCCAACGTCTCGTACACGGTCGCGCGGAGGTCGGCGGGGACCAGTCCCGTCCGCAGGAGCTGCCGGACCGTGCCGAAGACGTGCTCCGCGTCCGTCGTGTCGACCGCACGTGGGGCGGCCTCGATCCGCCGGACGAGCGCAGCAGGGTCCCGGGGGAGACCGGCGATGTCAGCGGCGATGAGCGTCCCCGGCTGCTCCCCGCCGAGTTCCCCGACCGTGAAGTCCCCGCCCGCGGCGCGCTGCCACAGGGGGTCGTCGCGATGTGCCGACGACGCGTAGTCCTGCGCCGCCGCGTCCCGCGCAGCCGCACCGCCGTAGAACGTGGTCGCCGGCCCGGACCACGTCCGCCGGACCCACGTGCCGGTGACGTCCTGCGGGACCCAGGTGGTCGTGGTCGTCGGAGCGAGGTAGCCCTCGTCGTAGTGCTCGCCGTCCGAGGTCGCGAACGCGAGCGACAGTTCCGATTCCGAGACACGCGTGTAGGTACCGGTGGGGGCGCGGTCCGCTGCCGCTGCACGCGCTGCTTCATGCAGGGTCGCGGCTGCGGCCGTCTCGGGCGCGGCCCAGTGGCTGATCCCGATCCCGGAGACCACGAGGCCTCCGGTCACGACGACGGTCGCCCCGGCGAGCAGCGCCGGCCGGAGCCGGCCGACGGGGGGCCAGGAACGCCCGAGCAGCGCCCGGCGCGCGGGTGCGGTCCGGTTCGTGGGCGCGTTCGCAGCGGTCTCGAAGCGGTGACGCGCTCGCTCGAGCGAGGCGTCGACCGCCTCGGGCGGGAACGGCTCGTCCCGACGGAGCAGGCGGAGCGCGGGGAAGTCGAGGTCGTCGTCAGACATGGAGTGGTCCGTTCAGGGAGTCGGTGGTGCCGGGCACGGCGCGGAGGGCAGTGCGGGCGCGGCTGAGTCGGGAGCGGACGGTGCCGACGGGCACGCCGGTCGCCTCTGCGATCTGCTCGTAGGTGAGTTCGGCCCAGGCGTGCAGCAAGACCGTGTCGCGTACCGCCGGGCGCATGCGGTCGAGCTCGCAGACGACGACGGCGACGGCGCGCTGGGCGTCGAGGTGGTCGCCGGTCTCGTCCTCCAGCCGGTCGGGGACGGCCACGCGGGACATCGCCCGGTCGGCCCGACGCTGGGACCTCCAGTGCCGGTGCAGCAGGTTCGACGCGATGCCGAACAGCCAGGGGAGCGGGTCCTGCCGGTCCGGGTCGAAGGAGTCCCAGCGGACGAGCGCGGTCACGAAGGTCTCGCCGAGGATGTCCTCGGCGCTCTGCAGGTCGGTCCGGCGGGCGAGGTAGAGCAGGATGCGGCGGCCGTGCTGGTCGAACTGTCGACCGAGTTCGGCGGCCCCGTCAGGCGGTGGGTGACTACTGGGCACGGTAGGTCTTGCCCGATCCCCGCGTCGGAGTTCCGGATTCGTCGTGCTGGTCCCTCACTGGGCGTGACCGAGGACCCGGTCGAGATCGCTCGTCCCGTCGAGCAGGCCCGTCAGGTTCCGGAACGCCCGCTCCTGCACCGCACGCTCGGGGTGGTGTGCCGCGATCGCGAGCTCGACCGTCATCGCGTGGAGCGCCAGCCGGTCGCGCTCGTGCTCGTGGGCGAACAGTTCCGGGTACGCGTCACGGAGCCACCGTGGGACGTCGACCAGGGTCCCCGGGTCGAGCGTCGACGCTCCGGGGGTCGGCGGGAACTCGTCCGGGTGGGCGCACCACCGCAGGAGCGTGTCGAGTTCGACGTCGGCGGGTTGCGTGACCGCCTCGGCGAAGTCGATGAGGCCGGAGACCTCGTCGCCGTCGACCATGACGTTCGACGGGTGCAGGTCCCCGTGGACGAGGACCGGCGGGGCGTCGGCGAAGAGCCCGACGTGCGCGCGCGCCCAGTCCCGGGCAGCGGTGACGACCTCGACGTCCGCCCCGTCGCGCCGCAGGGCCTCGGCTGCCAGGCGCTCGGCCGTTCCGACGATCGGCGGGTGGTAGGCGGGCCAGTCCGCACCGGCGAACGCATCCGCCAACCACGGCGGGCGCAGCGCCGGGGATGGTGCGGGGACACGGTGCAGGGTGCGCAGCGCCGCGCCGAGGCTCTCGATCATCCGCCGTCGTCCGTGCTCGTCCGACGGACCCCACGCCTGGTGCAGTGTCCGGCCCGGCAGGCGCTCGGTCACGGACCACGGCCCGTCCGGGTGCTCGCCGACCGCGATCGATCGGGCGTGCGGGACGCCCGTGCCGGCCAGCGCTGCCAGGACCGCGGTTTCGTGGCGGTAGGCGTCGCGGGCGCCGCCGGTGCTCTGCCGCACGACGACGTCGTCGCCGATCCACGCCCGGCTCACCCATCCGGCCGACGTCCGGAACCGCCCGCTGGTGGGCAGTCCCGCGGCGGCGAGGATGTCGGCGAGGGCACCGGTCGGCTGGTCCACAACGGCGCCGATCAGGTCGACTGCCGCGGGACGAGGAAGCACTCGGCCGTGCGGACGCCGCCGGTGACCTCGTCGCCCTGGATCATGCGCATGAGCAGGTCCGCCGCCTGGCGCCCGACCTCGCGCAGGTTGAGGTCGACCGAGGTGATGCTCGGGCGCGCTGCCTCCGTCACCACGGTCCAGTTGTCGACCCCGACGACGCCGACCTGCGTGGGCACGACGACCCCGGCTTCGCGCAGGCAGTCGACGACCCCGCGCGCGATCTGGTCGCTCGCGCAGAACACGCCGTCGAACTCCGTGCCGAGCAGCCGGGTCGCCGCCTCGTACCCCCAACGCTCGCTCCACTCACCGTAGAGCGCGTCAGCGCCCGCGAGCGTCGCTCCGGCCGCGGCGATCGCACGCTTCGCGCTCTCGACCCGGTGGCTGCTCGCCGTGTGCCGACGGGCTCCGGAGACGACGGCGATGGACCGTCGTCCCGTCCCGACGAGGTGGTCGATCGCACGGGCCGCCCCCGCTTCGTCGTCGGGCACGATCGACACGTCGGCCGGGTCCGTGGACGGCGAGAGCGCGTACACCGCCGGGACCCCGAGGAGGCCGGTGATGGAGGGCCGCGGGTCGCTGGAGCGTCCGGTCACGACGATGCCGTCGACGCGCTGGTTCAGGAAGGTCTGCACGTAGTGCGTCTCGCGGATCGGGTCGCCCCGGCTCTCGGCGAGCAGCATCGAGACCTCGCCAGGGCCGAAGGTGTCCTCGGCGCCGGTGAGGATCGGGATCGTGAACCGTCCGTAGGCGTCGGTCGAGAGCACTCCGACGAGGAACGACCGGCCGGGAGGCACGGTGCGGGTCCCGGCGCGCACGCTCAGCCCCAGCTCGGTCGCCACCGCGGCGACGCGCTCTCGCGTCTGCGCCGCGATCTGACCGCGGCCGTTCAGCACCTTGGAGACGGTGCCGACGGACACGCCGGTCTGCGCGGCGACGTCCGCCAGCGTGACCTCTCGACGGTTGACCACGGCGTCCTCCTTCCGGTGCGATGCTACGGCACCTCGGCAAACCTTGCCGCATCACGATTCGGTCGTCAAGCATTGACACGCCGGCCACCGCCCTCTAGCGTCGGCAAACACAGCAAAACTTGCGGCAACGGTGCGGCAAGGAGAGATGCGGAGATGACGATGAAGACATCCACGTTCAGGCGCGCGACGGTGCTCACCGCCGCGCTGGCCGTCGCGGCGCTGGGGTTGGCCGGGTGCTCGTCCAGCGGCTCGGCCGAGGGCAACGGCGACGGGAAGGGCACCGTGACGCTCTGGCAGCGGGACGGCGGTGTCGACCTCACCGACCAGGTCAAGGCGTACGAGAAGACCCACCCCGGGGTGACGGTGAAGATCTCGACGATCCAGGCCGACCAGTACCTCACGAAGCTCGCGAACTCCGCACGCGCCGGATCGGTGCCGGACCTCGTGAGCTTCGACATCGTCAACACCCCGCTCCTCGCGACGCAGGGACTGCTGGCCGACGTGACCGACAAGGTGAAGGACCTGTCGAACGCGGACGACCTCGCCCCGGCCGGCGTCGACATCGGCACGCTCGACGGCAAGAACTACGGGCTGCCCGTGGGGCTGACCGGCTCCCAGATGTTCTGGAACAAGTCGCTCTTCGAGAAGGCGGGCCTCGACGCGACCAAGCCGCCGACGTCGCTCGCCGAGGTCCGTGCCGCGGCCGAGAAGATCCAGGCGCTGGGTGGCGGCGTGACCGGCTTCTCGACGCTCGGCGGTGTCGGCCAAGCGTGGACCGGCTTCCCGAGCTCGTGGGCGAAGGGCGGGAGCGTCCTCACCGCCGCGGGCAAGAGCCAGAAGGCCGAGTTCACCAGCAAGGACCTCGTCGGCATGGTCGACTGGTACCAGGGCATGTGGAAGTCGGGACTCATGCAGAAGACCGACCAGCCGAACCAGGACCCGGGCAACGTCGGGCAGGAGAACGCCCTGAACGGCAAGGTCGGCATCGTGTTCGGGGGCGCGAACGTCCTCACCGCGAAGAAGGCGGACTGGGGCAGCGCGGTCGGGATCCCGGGCGTGGACGGTGGCTCCGGGTCGTTCCTCGGCGGAGACGAGATCGGCATGACCGCGGCGGCGAAGAACACCGACGGGGCGTGGTCGCTCATGAAGTGGCTCGTCAGCTCGAAGCAGGCCGCTGAGATCGACCTGTCGCAGGGCTGGATCGCTCCGGACCTCACGGTGGCGAAGAGCCTCGCGACCGACGAGTGGTCGAAAGACATCGTCGACACGCTCGCGATCGGCAAGCTGCCGAAGAGCATCGCCTACAACGCGGTCGTCAACGATCCGAACGGGCCGTGGGCGCAGCAGTCCCAGAAGGTGATCTTCCAGGGCGCCGACGCCGAGAGCGCCCTCGCCAGCGCCGAGCAGCAGGCCAACTCGTTGATCGAGCAGGCGTACAGCCAGGTCGGCCAGTGACCGCCGTCACGACGACGGCGCTCGCCGGGGTCGCGGACGGGCCCGCCCGGGCGCGTCCGCGACCCGGGAGCCGGCGGCGGCAGACCCTCGCCTGGCTGCTCCTCGCCCCGGCCCTCGTCCTCGCGGTCGTCTTCTTCGTCGTCCCGATGGCGCTCCTGGTCGGGATGTCGTTCACGAACTGGCCGCTGCTCGGACGGGTCAGCGGTGCCGGGATCGCGAACTACGCGCAGGCGTTCCAGGACGCGGCGTTCTGGCGGTCGCTCGGGTTCTCGCTGCTGTTCACGGTGGTCTCGGTGCCGCTCGGCATGGCCGTCAGCTACGCGGCCGCGACGATGGTGCGAGGAGAGGGACGGTTCGTCTCGTTCGTCCGGACGGCGTTCTTCATGCCCGTCGTCATCGGGTTCACCGCCGCGGCGTACATGGCGAACGTGCTGCTCGTGCCGGGGACCGGTGTGATCAACGTGCTGCTGCGGTCGGTCGGCCTGACCGACGGGCAGACGGCCTGGTTCACCGCACCCGGTCCGGCGTTCTGGGCGGTGGTCGTCCTCACGGTCTGGAAGTCGATGGGCGTCGCGATGATCCTGCTCATGGCCGGGATGCAGGCGGTGCCCAACGAGGTGATCGAGGCGGCGAAGATCGACGGCGCCGGATGGTGGCGCCGTGAGGGCTCGGTCGTGTTCCCGCTCGTCCGCCGACAGTTCGCGCTGTGCCTGCTGCTCGCCGTGTCCGGGTCGATCCTCGTGTTCGACCAGTTCTACGTCCTCACCAAGGGCGGCCCGAGCGGCGCGACGACCACCACCGTCATGTACACGTACCAGCAGTCGTTCGTCCGCTACGACCTCGGCTACGGCGCCGCGCTCTCGATGATCCTCACGGTCATCATCCTCGCCATCGCGGTCGTCCAGCTCCGGGCCTTGCGGTCCACCGAGACGGGGGACGAACGATGAGCGCGACCGACGTGACCCGGCGGACGACCGCAGCCGGCGGACGCGACGCGAGCCGTGCCTCCCGGCCGGGCGTCCGTGACCGGACCGACCTGCCGGAAGCGGCGCCGCGTCGTCGCCGGCGCGGGCCGACCGCAGCCGGCGTCACGTACGTCGTCGTCGGGACCGTCCTCGCCCTGCTCTTCATCGCGCCGGTGGTCTACATCGTCTTCCGCTCGTTCCTCCCGGCGGACGCCGACGCCCGCGGCATCGGGTTCGAGTCGCTCGCGACCCTGACCCTCGGGAACTACGCGAAGGTCTTCGACCCGTCCGTCGACCTGCGGCAGAACATCGTCAACTCGTTCGCCGTCGCGATCGCCGTCGCGGTGCTCGTCGCCGTCGTCTCCACCCTGGCCGCCTACGCGCTCTCGAAGATCCGCTTCCGCGGGTCGACCGTGGTGTTCGTACTCCTGCTCGCGCCGCTCGTCGTGCCGTTCCAGGGGCTGCTGACGCCGCTGTCGATCGTGCTCGGCAAGCTCGGTCTGCTCGACTCGCTCGCCGGGGTCGTGCTCGTCCTCGTGACGCTCCAGCTGCCGTTCTCCGTCTTCGTCATGCGCAACACGTTCGACGGCATCCCGCCGGAGCTCGAGGACGCGGCCGCCATCGACGGGGCCGGGACCGGGCGGATCCTCGGCTCGGTGATGCTGCCCCTGGCGTGGCCGGGGCTGGTCACCACCGCACTGTTCGGCTTCATGGCCGGGTGGAACGACCTCCTCAGCTCGGTCACGTTCCTCTCGACCGACAGCAAGTACACACTCCCGCTCGCGCTGGCGAGCATCAGCACGTCCTTCAAGATCCCCGGTGTGCCGGTGATCGACCCTGGACTCCTCACCGCCGTCGCGTGCGTCGCGACGGTCCCGGTGGTCGTGCTGTTCCTCGCGCTCCAGCGCTACTACACCAAGGGCCTCATCGGAGGGTCGATCAAATGACCATCGAGTACACCACCACGGACGACACCACCACCGCGCGCGGAGGACGCCCACACCGACCACTCCCGCTCGGGAGCACCACGCCGGGGGGCTGGCTGCTCGACCAGCTCCGGCTGCAGGCCGACGGCATCACCGGGCAGCTCGAGTCCGTCTGGTCCGACGTCGGCCCGGACAGCGGCTGGCTCGGCGGCCCGGGGGAGGACTGGGAGCGCGGACCGTACTACCTCGACGGGCTCGTCCCGCTCGCCCACGTGCTCCACGACGAACGGCTCCTCGCGCTCGCCAGCCCGTGGATCGAGTGGATCCTGGGGTCCCAGCGCGAGGACGGGTTCTTCGGCCCGGCTGGCAACGACGACTGGTGGCCGCGGATGGTGGCGTGCAAGGTCCTCACGCAGCACGCCGACGCCACCGGCGACGATCGCGTCGCGCCGTTCCTCGCCCGGTACTTCCGGCACCAGCTGGACCACCTGCCCGAGCGGCCGCTGACGTCGTGGGGTCGTGCGCGCGGTGCTGACAACGCGCTCTCCGTCTGGTGGTTGCACGAGCGGACCGGCGAGGACTGGCTGCTCGACCTCGTCGACCTGCTCGCCGAGCAGACCACGCGCTGGGACGACTACCTCGCCGCCGACCTCATCACCGGAGCCGCCCGGACGTTCTCGCACCGCACCCACGGGCCGAACGTCGCGATGGGACTCAAGACCGGGGCCGTCGAGGCCCTCCGCGACCACGACCTCGTCGGGCACGCGGCCCGCACCGAGGCGTCCTTCGCCGCCCTCGACCGGTGGCACGGACAGGCGTCGGGGTGGTTCTCCGGGGACGAGTGGCTCGGCGGTCCGTCGGCCACGGCCGGCATCGAGACGTGCCAGGTCGTGGAGATGATGTTCACGGCCGAGGTCCACGCGCAGGTCTACGGGCGGGGCGTCGACGGCGACCGGCTGGAGTCCCTCGCGTACAACCTGCTGCCGGCGTCGAGCGACCCCGAGATGCGCGGGCACCAGTACCACCAGCAGGCGAACCAGGTCGAGGTGTCCGTCGCCCGTCGCGAGTGGAGCTTCTCGTCCGACGACGCCGGCATCTTCGGCCTCGAACCGCACTTCGGCTGCTGCACCGCCAACCTGCACCAGGGGTGGCCGAAGTTCGTGTCCCACCTCTGGCTCCGCGACGACGACGGCCTCCGCGTCGTCGCCTACGCCCCCTCCGAGGTCCGGACGGACGTCGACGGCGCCCCGGTCACGGTGACCGTCGACACGACGTACCCGTTCGAGGAGACCGTCACCCTCCGCGTGCAGACCGAACGCCGCGAGCCCTTCGCTCTCCGCCTGCGGATCCCGGTGTGGGCGACCGACGCAACGCTGACCGTCGGCGGTGCGGCGGTGTCGCTGCGCCACTCCCCGGCCACGGGAGGCGCGCTGGGAGACGAGCCGGGCCTCCAGGTCGACGACGGCTACGTCACCCTCGTCCGCGACTGGTCCACGGCCACCGACGTCGTCCTCGTCCTGCCCATGCGGGCACGCGTCGTCCGTCGTGAACGCCAGGCGGCGGCCGTCCGCCTCGGCCCGCTCGTGATGGTGTACTCGCCCGGCGAACGATGGGTCGAGCACGTCGGCGCCCCGGGCATCGGGGAGTGGGAGGTGCACCCGCGCGGGTCGTGGAACTGGGGGCTCGCCGACGTGCGCGAGGCCGGTGCTTGGCGCGTCACACGCGGCGCCGTGCCAGCCGCACCGTGGTCGCTCGGTCACCGGCGCGACGCAGCCGTGGTGCTGCATGCTCCCGGCGCCCGTGCCACCGAGTGGCGCATGGCCGGGGCACAGGCTGCACCGCCGCCCGCGAGTCCGGTCCTCGACCACGGTCCGGACGACGACCTCCGACTGGTGCCCTACGGATCCGCCCGGTTGCGGATCACGGAGTTCCCCGTCGTCGGGAACTGGCGAGACCGCGACGACCCGGACGAGCCCGTCCGGTGATCGACCGCCCGGAGGTGCGTGGTGCGCGCGCCTCCGGGTCCAGGGCCCCCTCCGTCCCCGGCCAGCGGCCGTCGGTGACGAACCTGAAGCCATCGTCATGTTCCGGTCGCAACCGCGAGCGCACCGCTGCTCTACCGTCGGTCTCGGGGGCTCGTCGCTCCCGCCGACCCTCCGAGGAGCACCGATGTCGACGACACCCCCTGGCTGGTACCCCGACCCCTCCGGTCAGCACGGCACCCGGTGGTGGGACGGCGTGCAGTGGACCGACCAGGTCGGGCCGCCGACGTCCCAGATGGCCCGCCCGCACATCCCCGACCACGTGCCGACCGACACCGTGTGGGTGTGGATCATGGCGCTGCTGCCGATCGTCTCGTTGCCGGTCTCGCTCCTGTACCAGCCCGAGTTCCGCTACGAGGTCCTCCCGGGTGGCGTCCGGACCGTCGATCCACGGTCGATCTACACCGCCGGGTACCTGCTCGTGCAGGGGTTCACCGTCCTGGTCTACGCCGCGACCGTCGTGCTCGCGTACTTCGACCACCGCGAGCTGAAGCGGCGCGGCGTGGTGCGTCCGTTCCCGTGGGGCTGGGCGTTCCTGCTGTCCCCGATCCTGTACCTGATCGGCCGGTACGTCGTCGTCCGGAAGGTCGCGCCCGGCCGACCCATGTGGCCGCTCTGGACCAACATCGCCCTGCTCGTCATCGGCCTGGTGATCGGCATCGCTCGGAGCGTCGCGATCTTCCAGCAGATGCTGCCCTAGTACCGCCTACTACCGCGCCCTGACCAGCCGCGGGATCCGCTCCTTGAACGGGAAGAACCCCCGCGATGCGAACGGCCACGCGCGGCTGTCCCACGGGCGTCGCACCGTCACGAGCCCCACTCCCTCCGCTGCGAGTGCCGGCCGCAGCACGTCGAGCCGCTCCTGCACCGGCCCGACCGGGGCGTACGGCACGAGGACCGTGTCGAGCGCTGCCGACCGGGCCCAGTCCACGACGGTCGATGCATCGGCGGCGCCGAGGGTCACCGCCGGGAGCCCGGCGGCATCGGCCGTCCGGGCGGCAGCGTCCGCGACGGCTCCGGTCGTGAAGGCCTCGACGAGCGGCGACACCGGCGCGGGCGAGCGGGCTCCGGCATCGGCGAACACCGCCGCCGAACGCAGCGTGGGTGCGGCCGGGCCCAGCGCGGTCAGCAGGGAGGCGGGCTCGAGGTCCTCCTCGTGCAGCAGCAGCCCGACCCGCGACCCGATCTCCCCGACGACGTCCTCCGGGGCGATCGGCGTCGCCGGTGGGAACGGCTCCTCGTCGAGCGGCCGCGCGGTCGTCGCGAGTCCCCTCGGTGCGAAGCGGCCCTCGGTGTAGCGGGCGATGTTCTCCGTCGTCGCCAGGTAGGTCTTCCCCCGGGTCTGCAGCCCCGCCACCCACCGCCACGAGAGCGTGTTCGACGCCGCGTCGCCGTCGAGGAGGTGCCGGAGGAAGAAGTCCGCCCCGAGCTGCCACGGCAGCCCGAGCGTGAACACCCAGATGCTCGCGAACCACATCCGGACGTGGTTGTGCAGGTACCCCGTGTCGACGAGTTCCCGCGCCCAGGCGTCCATCGCGTCGATCCCGGTCCGACCCGCGACGGCGTCCTCGTAGCCGTCCGGCAGGTCCCCTGCGAACAGCTCCCGGACCCCGTCCCGGTAGCGCCGCCACACCTCGGGACGCTGCTCCAGCCACCCCTTCCAGTAGGTCCGCCAGAACACCTCCTGCACGAACTTCTCGGCGGCGTGCAGGCTGTGGCGCTCGAGGACGGCGTCGACGACCTCCTCCTCGGTCACCAGCCGGTGCCGGACACACGGCGACAGCCCCGAGACGTTCGACCGCGAAGGGCCCAGGTCGTGGTTGCGGTCGCGTCGGTAGTCGGCGCCGGCTCGGGGCACGAAGTCGTGCAGGGCCTCGAGGCCAGCCGCGCGGGTGGGGATGAACACCGCGCCATCCTGCGCCCGTGGTCGTACGGCCAGCCGAGAGCCGCTGTACCCGGCGGCCGCGACCCGACGGCCCGACGTGACCGGGGGTCGCTGACGCGACCAGGTCCGGACTGGAGGCACGGTTCGGGCCCGCACCGCGCCTCCAGTCCGTCAGGTGGTCCGGATCGCGGACTGGAGCCGCTCGATGTGCGCTCCGAGCGCTCCGGATGCCAGCAGGCCGGGACCGAGTGGGCCGGACGTGTCCTCGCCGAGGAGCGGCAGGCGTCGCAGTGCCGCGCGGACCGGCTCGCCCGCGTGTGCGAGCTGCCAGGCGAACTCCTCGTCGCCGCCCGCGCCGGGGGCCGCGAGTTCCGCGGCGCGCGCTGCGTACGCAGCGGCGCCGAGCGCGTGCGCACCCATGTGTGCGACGCCCGACGCCTGTCCTGCGGCGCGTGCCGCCGCCCGTCCGGCGTCCGAGCTCGCGGCGTGCGCGGCGCGACCGGCGACGAACCGATCGCGGATCTGTCCAGCGGTGTCCAGCTCGCCGGAGGCGAAGCGGCGCGCCCGATCGATCCCGTCGCGCGGCCGGCCGTCGTCCGGCGCCTCGGCCTCGAAGAGTGCGAGCACGCGCTCCGCGCAGTCCGCCGCCCAGGCCGCGACGAGCCGTCGGTCCGCCTCGTCGAGGGCCTGGGGTGACGTCATGCGCGGAAGGCTAGCGGACGGCCGGGAGGCGCGGCGCCGACCCGCGCCGCGCCTCCTGTCCGTCAGCGGGTCGCGACGGTCACCCGCCGCAGCGTGAACCCACCGTCCTGCGCGAAGAGGCCCAGCCGCCCGGACGGGCGGTCGTAGAGCCGCGTGCTGAGCGCGACGGAACCGTCCACGACCACCACGCAGATGTCGCCGTCCAGGTGCACGACGATCCGGTGCTGGCCGGGGTCGAGCGGCACCGGACGCTCGAGCTCGACGGCGTGCGGCACGTCGCCGAGGACCTGCCACTGCTCGCCACCCGTGGAGCCGCGCGGCCAACGGTCGAGCACCATCCGGCGGCGGTCGGGTTCGAGGCGCAGCGCGTAGCCCTCCTCGGCGTCGTCGCTCGTGCGGAGCAGCACGCCGAACGCGCGGGTGTCGGCGTCGACGTCGAGGTCGATCGACACGAGTGCCTCGGTCGGCAGCTCGGGCCCGACCCAGGCTGCGTACCGGGACTGCGCGTCGTGGCCGACCGACCCGGCCGCACCGTTCGTCGGGCCGAAGGCGTCCGTGACGTCGACCTCGTCCGCGTACGCGCGCTGCAGTCGCTCGGGGAGGTCGAACCGCAGCGAGCCGTCCGGTCGCTGGTGCGCCTGGAGCGTCGCCATCGTGCCCGCCCACTGCCAGGCGCCGGCGTCACGCTCGCCCTCCTTCGTGGCGATCCACCCGACGAAGAAGCGGTCGTCGCCGAAGGCGACCGTCTTCGCCGCGTAGAACGCCCGCCCGTCGACGGCGTCGTCGGCCGGCGCGAGCCACGGGCCGTCGGGTGAGGTGGCGGTCCGGTACCGGGTGCAGAACGCGTCGGAGAACTCCGAGTACACGAGGTACCACCAGTCGCCCCACCGGAAGACGTCGGGGCACTCGTGGGCGATGAACCGGTGCGGTGCCCAGAGCGGTTCGGCGTCTCGCCACGTCACGAGGTCGTCGGACTCGAGCCGCGCGACGAGGCCCGAGCGACGGTACGGCTCGTCCGGACGCCGGGTCGCGATGAGCATCTGCCACGGGCCGTCGGCGGACGGGCGGTGGACGAACGGGTCGCGCCAGTCCTCCGGGGCGTAGCCGGGCAGGGCGGGCAGGTCCCACTCGGGGTGCTTCGTCCAGGAGGTCGGGTCACCGTCGGAGGTGGCGTGGCAGACCACCTGGACGTCCCCCTGTCCGCGGTCGGTCTCGACCGTGACGTGCGGGTTGTGGCCGGTCGAGAACAGGTGGAGCGTGCCGTCGTCCCCGCGGACGACGCTGCCCGTGTAGCAGTCGTGGTCGCTGGCGTCCGGACCGCCGGAGGGCAGCACGACGCCGTGGTCCTCGAAGGTGACGAAGTCGGTCGTCGTCACGGCAGCCCACGGCATGCCCGTGATCCGCTCGAGCGGGGGAGCGTCAGGTCGTTCGTCGAGCAGGTAGTACAGCCATACGGTGCCGTCGAGCTCGACCGGGATGACGTCCCCGACGAAGCCGTCCGCCGGCCGGTGGTGGGTGCTCGGGTGCGTGGTCACTCGGTGTCCTCGGGGGTCGGTGGCGTGCGCGGGGCGCCGAGAGAGTTGCGTGGCACGTACTCGCACGGCACGAGGTGTCGGCCTGGCTGCTGCCGCTCTGCGAGCAGCAGGGTGCCGGCCTCGAACCCCATCTGCTGGTGGGGCAGCGCGACCGTCGTCAGCGGCGGGTGCATCTGGTCCGCGAGGTCTGGCTGGTCGTCGAACCCGACGATGCTGATGTCCTCCGGGCATCGCAGACCGAGCGACTGCGCGGCCATCAGCGCGCCGACGGCCATCCGGTCGTTGCCGCAGACGATCGCCGTCGGAGGGTCCTCGGTGAGGATCGCCGTCGCGAGGTCGTGTCCGGAGCCGACCTGGTAGTTCCCGAACCGGACGGGCACGTCGTCCAGCGCGATGCCCGCCGCGGTGGCGGCGTCGTCGAACCCGCGCTTGCGTTCCCGGCACGCGTAGTCCTGCTCGGGTCCGCCGAGGAACGCGACCCGGGTGTGCCCGGCGGCGAACACGGCTGCGGCCACGTCGAGGCCGCCCTGGTACTCGTCCGCGAGCACGGTCACCGCCGGGGCGTCGCCGGGTGGGTAGCAGTTGACGAACACGGTCGGCACGTCGTCCGCGCCCGCGACCGGTGCGACGTCCTCGGGGCCGGGGGCCGCGTAGACGAGCCCCGCGACGCCCTGCTGCACGAGGTTCGCCACCGCTGCCTTCCCGCCGTCGGAGGTCTGCGCCGTCTCGACCACGAAGCAGACGTACCCGGCCTCCTGCACGGCCTGCTGCACACCGAGCACGATGTGGCCGGCGTAGGGCTGCGAGACGAGGCGGTCCGCGATGACGCCCACCGTGTACGAGCGGTTCGACCGGAGGGACTGCGCGGCGCGGTTCGGCTGGAAGTTCAGCTCCTTCGCCGCCTCCCACACCCGGGTGCGGGTCTCCTCGGCCACCGAGACGTCGCGACGGTCGTTCAGGACGAACGACACCGTCGGTTGCGACACCCCGGCGTGCCGCGCGACGTCCTTCATGGTGACGCGGTGCGGCTGCGCTGTCCGCTTTCGGCTCGCCATCGATCCTCCTTCGACGCCTCATCATGGCATGAGCAAATACGTATTGCCACCTCTCCACCCAGTGTGTACAGTCGCCCTGCAAATACGTATTGGTCCCGAACGGCGGGGCCACGATCGCTCAGAGAGGAGCGACCCATGGCGAACGGATTCAGCACCCCGATCGACCGGCGCACACTGTTCAAGTTCGGTGGCGCGGGGCTCGCCCTGGCCGGCATCGGATCGCTGGCAGCCTGCTCGACCTCCGGCAGCGGCGCGACCGCATCCGGCACGGTCAAGATGCTCTACTTCGGTGAGCAGAGCGCCGCGACCGCACTGCAGAAGGCCATCGAGCCGAAGATCAAGCAGCTCGACAAGAAGGCGAGCCTGCAGGTCACGGCGATCAACGGGACCGACTGGAACGACTTCCTCGCGAAGGTCCTCACCCAGATCGCCTCGGGTGACGTCCCCGACATCGTCAGCGTCGCGACCGAGGGACAGCAGCTGCTGGCGTCGAAGAACCTGCTGACGCCGCTCGACGACCACGTCACGAAGAACCTGTCCGGGCTGAAGACGTACTTCAGCGGCATCCACCCGTCGCTCCTCGAGTCGACCATGTACGAGGGGCACCTCTACACGCTGCCGGACAGCTTCAACGCTGGCAGCATGTTCTACTCGACCTCCCTGTTCGAGAAGGCGGGCCTCGCGCGGCCGGGGTCGGACTGGACGATGGACCAGTTCCGGTCCTCCGCGGAGAGCATCGCGAAGGTCGGCGGCGGCACCTACGCCTTCGACTGGGTCGTGCGGCTCTGGGGCAGCTGGACCTCGTTCCTCTACGCGAACGACGGCAACCTGCTCGAGGAGGGGCGCTACTCCGGCGGTGACTGGCTCTGGAACAGCTCCGCCTTCGCCGACAACGCGGTCGGGGTCAGCGGGCGCAAGGGCGGCTGGAAGTGGGGCGACCCGACGGCCAACTCGGACGCCGCGGTCGAGGCGCTCGAGTACGTCATCGACCTGCAGAAGTCCGGCGCCTCGCCCTCACCCGACGTCGGCGGCGGGAGCACGCTGCAGGGCCTCTTCGCGTCCGGCCGCATCGGCATGACGATCGGCGGTGGCTTCTGGGCGGGCGGCCTGCACAACGCGGGCATGAAGGACGGCAGCTTCGACGTCGTCGAGTTCCCGACGTGGAAGAGCAACAAGTCGCTCTTCGGAGCCGGCGGCTACGGCATCTTCAACTCGTCGAAGCAGAAGGACCTCGCGTTCGAGGTGATCAAGCTCATGGTGCAGCCCGAGAGCTTCGACGCGCTGTGGCCGGGCAACGTCACCACCCCAGCGCAGAAGTCGCTGCTCACCGCCGACCGCTACAAGACGACCGGCCCCGAGCACTGGTCGGTGTTCTACGACCAGCTCGACAACTCCGTGCCGATCTCCGCGCCGCCGTACTACAACGCGCTCGCGACGGCCCTCAACCAGCGGACGACCCAGGCGATCTCGTCGGGCAACGCGAAGAAGGCGCTCGACGGCCTGCAGGCCGACATCGAGAAGGCCGCCTCGCAGGCGTCGTGATGACCGCTGCGACCGGAATCCGTTCCCGGCGGGCTGCCGAGGTCGCAGCCCGCCGGCCGGCGGCACGACGCGTCCGCCGCCGCGAGGCCTCGTTCGGCTACGCGATGATCGGGCTGGCGGTGGTCTTCGTGGCCGTCTTCACGCTCATCCCGATCCTCGCCTCGCTCGGGCTCTCCTTCACGTCGTGGGACGTGATCACCAGCCCGAAGTTCGTCGGCCTCGACAACTACACGCGCCTCTTCACCGACGGGCCCGTGCTCGCGTCGTTCGGCGTGACGATCGTGCTCGCCATCGGGATCGTCGTGCTGCAGATCTCGCTCGGCATGCTGCTGGCGGTCCTGGCGAACAACCGGAAGCGCAACGCCACCCGGGTGTTCTTCCGGACGTCGTTCTACCTGCCGCTGCTCGCCTCGTCCGCCGCCGTGTCGATCTTCATGGGCTACATCTTCGACACGAAGTTCGGACTCATCAACTACTACCTCAACGCGATCGGTCTGCCCGGGGCGCACTGGCTCAACGACCCGTTCTGGGCCAAGGTGACGATCGTCCTCGTGGTGGTGTGGCAGCAGGTCGGATTCACGTTCGTCCTCTTCGTCGCCGCGCTCATGTCGGTCCCGGTGGACGTCCAGGAGGCCGCCGCGATCGACGGCGCCGGACCGTGGCGCACGCTCTTCCGGATCAAGATCCCGCTCATCAGCCCGACGATCCTGTTCGCGACGGTGATCGCGATGATCAACGCGATGCAACTGTTCGACCAGCCCTTCATCATGACGAAGGGCGGACCGGGCACCGCCACGACGACCGCCACCATCTCGCTGTACCAGGCCGGGTTCCAGAACCTGCAGTTCGGGTTCGCCTCGGCCATCGCGATCCTGCTGCTCGTCATCATCGGCGTCATCACCGGGATCCAGTTCATCGCCGCACGAAAGCTGGTGTTCTACCAATGACGACCACCGACGTCCTCAACCCGCTCCACGCTCCCGAGACCGTCGCGCAGCCGAGCGTCACCCACATCGTCCGGCGCCGGCGCCCGGTGGCGAAGCTTGGCAGCATCATCGGCCTGGTGATCCTCGTCATCGCCGCCGTGTTCGCCCTCGGCCCGCTGCTCTGGACGCTGACGACCTCGCTGCGCACACCGGCTGAGTCGTTCGAGAACCCGCCGCAGTGGATCCCGCTGTCCTGGGACTTCAGCAACTACGCCGCCGTGTTCAACCAGATCCCGATCGGGCAGTTCTTCGTGAACAGCGTCATCGTGACGCTCCTCATCGTGGTCGGACAGACCATCACCTGCACGCTCTCCGGCTACGCGTTCGCGATGATCAGCTTCCCGGGGAAGAACACGATCTTCGGGATCTTCCTCGCGACGATGATGGTCCCGATCCAGACGATCATCATCCCGGTGTTCGTCATCCTCAAGGACATGGGGCTGACCGGTTCGATCGCGTCGCTCATCGTTCCCGCGCTCGGCAGCGCCTTCGGGACGTTCCTCATGCGGCAGTACTTCATGCAGATGCCGAAGGAGCTCGGGGAGGCCGCGCGCATCGACGGCGCGACGCAGTTCGGGGTGTTCTGGCACGTGTACTCGCGGATGGCCAGCCCGGCCGTCGCGACCCTCGCGATCCTGAACTTCTCGGGCTTCTGGGCGGAGTACTACCGACCGCTCATCTTCCTCAACCAGCAGGACACCTTCACGCTGCCGCTCGGACTCGTCGGGCTGCAGGGCAACCTCGGTACCGGTTCGATCTCCGTCGTGCTCGCCGGCGTCGTGCTCACGATGATCCCGAGCGTCCTGCTGTTCATCTTCGCCCAGCGGTACTTCATCGAGGGCGTCACGGCGGGGTCGTCCCGATGACCACGACCCCCGACGCCCTCGCCCACGCGAGCGACCGCCGCCCCCACGCCGGACCACATCAGGAAGCAGCCGCCGTGCACGCCGCACCCGACCACCACCTGCCGCAGTTCCACCTCCGCATGCCGCGCGGGTACCTCAACGACCCGAACGGTCCGATCGACATCGGCGGTCAGGCCCACCTGTACTTCCAGTCGCGGCCGCGCGTCGACCTCGACGTGCCGGTCGAGTGGGGCCACGCGACGAGTGACGACCTCGTGCACTGGACGCTCCACCGCCCGGCCATCGTCCCGGTCCCCGGCGGAGCGGACTCCGGGGGAGCGTGGTCGGGCAACACGGTCCTCCACGGCGGCGTCGTCCGTGCCTACTACTCGGGCAAGGTCGACCACAGCCCGTTCCAGTCGGTGCTGCTCGCGGAGTCGACGGACGGCGGCGCGACCTTCGGCGCGCCGGTGCAGGTCGTCGCCGATCCGACGGAGGACGAGGCGATCACGATGTTCCGCGACCCGTTCGTCTGGTCCGACGGCGACGGCTGGTCGATGGCGGTCGGAGCGGCCTCCGCGGACCAGGTGGCGTCCGTCCGGCACTACCGCTCCGCGGACGGCGTGCACTGGACGAACGAGGGCGACCTGCTCGCCATGCCCCGCACCACGGTCGACGGCATCGACACGGGTGAGGGGTGGGAGTGCCCGCAGGTCATCGGAGTCGACGGTGCAGAGGTCGTCGTGGTGGCGTCGTGGTCACACGACGACGGGCCGGGCGACGTGATCGCGCTCCCGCTCTCCGGCGCTCCGCGTCCGCACCGCGTCGACGACGGCCAGCACTTCTACGCCGCGTCCGTCATGCGCGCCGGATCCTGGGGGCCGGTGCTGTTCGGCTGGGTCACCGAGGGCCGGACCGAGGACTGGACCCGGCAGGCCGGCTGGTCCGGGGCGATCTCGCTGCCGCGCCGGACCTGGGTCGCCGACGGCCGGCTCGCGACCGCGCCGCACGACGCCGTCGACGCCCTCCGCAGCGGGGGAGCCCTCCCCGCGCACGGGGCGACGATCGACGCACAGGCCGAGATCGTGCTCCCGACGCCGGTCGACGGGTGCATCCGCATCCGGTTCGGCGCGGACGAGTACCTCGACCTCGTGGTGGACACCGCGGCGGACACGCTCACGGTCGACCGTTCCCGTGCCAGCACGGACCACCGCGCCGACCCGAGCTCCGCGGTGGTCCGTGCGCCGTTCGACGCAGGAACGGGCCTCCCGGCGGTCCGCGTCCTGCTCGACGGCTCCGTGGTCGAGGTGTTCACGAGCGCCGGACGTTCGGTGACGACGCGGGTCTACCCGCTGCAGGCACCACCGTGGTCGGTCGAGGCGCCAGCGGGCACGTCGTACTGGGCGCTCGGGAGGACCGTCGCTCCCGAGACGGTCCCGGCAGCGTCCGTCCCGGCCGGGACCACGACAGCCTGATGTCCGCGGCCACCGTCACCGTCGCCGGGGAGGCGCTCGTCGACGTCGTCCACGGCGACACCGTCCGCGAGGTCCCCGGGGGGAGCCCCGCGAATGTGGCGCTCGGGCTCGCGCGCCTCGGGTGCGACGTCGACTTCGCGACCCGGCTCGGGGACGACGAGCGCGGTCACCGCGTCGCAGACCACCTCCGGGCCTCGGGCGTCAGGCTCACCCCGGGGTCGCTCGGGGCCGGACGGACGTCCTCGGCCACGGTGCGGCTCGGTGCTGACGGGCAGCCGCGGTACGTGTTCGACATCGTGTGGGACCTGCCGGAGGTCGTCGGGACGCCCACGTGGTTGCACGTCGGGTCGATCGCGGCGTTCCTCGAGCCCGGGGCTGACCGGGTGGTGGACGCGGCACGTCGTACCGCGGTCGCAGGAGGCTCGGTCTCCTTCGACCCGAACATCCGTCCCGCGCTCCTCGGCCCACGCGACGAGGCGCTGGCCCGGGTCGAGGAACTCTCCGCGCTCGCCGCGGTGGTGAAGCTCTCCGACGAGGACGCCGCCTGGCTCTGGCCCGGTGCCGCCGACCCCGACGCCGTCCTCGACCGTGTCCTCGGGTTCGGCGCCGGACTCGCGGTCCTCACCACCGGGGCAGCCGGCTCGGTGCTCGCCACCGCGACGCACCGGGTGCACGTCCCGGCGGCGTCCACGACCGTCGTCGACACCGTCGGCGCCGGTGACACCTACTCCGCAGCCCTGGTCTGGCAACTGGCACGATCGCCGCGCGCAGCGGCCGACGCGCATCCGGACGCTCGAGCGCGCCTCGACGACCTCCACGACGCGGCACTGAGGGAACTCGGCAGGACCTGTTCGCGTGCCGCGGCGATCACCGTCGGTCGGCGCGGTGCGGACCTGCCCACCGCCGACGACCTGACGACGGCTCCGTCCGCCTGACGAGAGCCCACCCGAACCACCAACGGAAGGACCCACCATGATCGGCAACCTCACCGGCGCACACCTGCTCATCGTGCTCGCCATCGTCGTCCTGCTCTTCGGCGCGACGAAGCTCCCCGCGCTCGCGAAGGGCCTCGGGCAGTCGCTCACCGTCTTCCGCAAGGAGGTCCGGGCCAGCGACGACGCCACCCCGGACGTCCCGCCCGCGGCGCCCCGCGACTGACACGACCGTGGACGTCGACAAGATCGTCGTCATCCTGGTCATCGCCGCGTTCTGCCTCGGCCCGCAGCGACTCGTCGGGTACTCCCGGCAGCTCGCGGTGGTCGTCCGGCGGGTCCGTGACTGGGCCGACACGACGAAGGCGGAGATCGAGCAGGAGACCGGCGTCGACATCGACTGGTCCGACCTCGACCCACGTCGGTACGACCCGCGGCGGATCATCCGGGACGCCCTGACGGAGCCGTTGGACGCGCGTCGGTCCGAGTCGGCGGTCGAGCCGCGGACGGCCGCGGTCCGCCCCGCGGCGGGCGAGGCGCCCGGTCGCTGACGCGACCACCCACCGGACGGGAGGCCCGTGGCGGCGTCGCCACGGGCCTCCCGTCCGTCTCGGGGTGCCGCCGACCGGCGGGCACTGCCATCGTGTTTCCCGATGGCCAGCGGCAGCCATTCGGGCTACCTCCGGCCCTGGCCCCTCGCCACGCTGGACCCATGCAGCTCTCCTCCCGCTTCACCACCCGCAACGCCGACCGCTTCCGGTTCGTCAAGGCCCCCGGCGTGGACACCCCGCCCGCCCAGCGCGACCCGGCGGTCATCGAGACGGTCAGCCGCATGCTCTCGGAGATCGAACGCGGTGGCATGGACGCCATCGCCCGGTACGCGAAGGAGCTCGACCGCCAGGATGCGCCGGTGGAACTGACCGCGGCGCAGATCGCCGCGAGCGGTGACCGCCTCGCGCCGGAACTCCGCGAAGCCATCGAGCTCGGGTCCGCCCGCACGAAGCAGTTCGCCGCGATGCAGCGCGAGCACCTCGCGGACTTCGAGGCCGAGCTCGTCGACGGGCTCGTCGTCGGCCAGCGCTACGTCCCGGTCGGCAGTGTCGGAGCGTACCTGCCGGCCGGGCGCTTCCCCCTCACCGCGAGCGCGTTCATGACGGTCGGCGTGGCGAAGGTCGCGGGCGTCCCCTCGGTCGTCGCGTGCACCCCGCCGCAGCCGGACGGCGGTGCGAACGACGCGGTCACGTACGCGGCGCACCTGTCCGGCGTCGACCGGCTGTTCGTGCTCGGGGGCGTCCAGGCGCTCGCCGCGATGGCGTTCGGCCTGCTCGACACCGACCTCGACCCGGTCGACATGATCGTCGGTGCCGGCAACGCCTACGTCGCCGAGGCCAAGCGGCAGCTGTTCGGCACCGTCGCCATCGACCTGCTCGCCGGACCGAGCGAGGTCGCGGTCATCGCGGACGACTCGGCCGACGCGGAGACCGTCGCCGCGGACCTCCTCGGACAGGCCGAACACGGTCCGAACTCGCCGGCAGCGCTGGTGACGACGTCCGAGCGGCTCGCGCACGAGGTCGTCGCGGCGGTCGAACGACAGCTCCCGACGCTGTCCACGAACGCGATCTGCGGCCCGGCCTGGCGCGACCACGGCTCGGTCGTGCTGGTACCGACCCGCGAGGACGCCGTCCTCGTGATGGACGAGTTCGCCCCGGAGCACCTCGAGGTGCAGACCACCGAGGACGACTGGTACCACGACCACCTCACGAACTACGGCTCGCTGTTCCTCGGCCGCTGGAGCACGGTCGCGTACTCCGACAAGGGCATGGCCGGGACGAACCACACCCTGCCGACCGCCGGGGGCGCGAAGCACAGCGCCGGCCTCTCGGTGTCCCGCTACCTCAAGCCCCTGACCTACCAGCGCATCGCCCGCGAGGCCACGCCCGCGGTCGCCCACGCCGTCGACGTCATCTCGGCGAGCGAGGGCATGAGCGCCCACCGCGCCACCGCCACGATGCGGCTCGATGCGTACGCTCCCGTCACCGCGACCACCGACTGACCACCCTGACACACCAGCACCAGCTCCACCCAACCCGTCCCTCCCCGAACCCCGAGCGCAACGGAGCCAGCGATGACCACCGAGCACCACCCCTCCCCAGCCGCCCCCGGCCTGAAGCGCGAACTCAAGGTCGCCGACGCCGCAGCGTTCTCCGTCGGTCTGATCGGACCCGTCGGCGTCATGGCACTCCTCGGCGCCGGTGCCGCGGGCATCCTCGGCCGCGGCGCCACCTGGGCCTTCGTGTTCGCCCTCGTCGCGGTGTCGCTCGTCGCGTACGGCTTCGTGAAGCTCTCCCGGCACATCGCCCACACCGGCTCGGTCTACGCGACGGTCGGCCTCACGCTGGGAGCCCGGGCCGGGTTCGTCGCCGGCTGGGCGCTGTTCTTCGCGTACGTGACCATCGGCGCGGGCTCCGGCATCGAGATCAGCCTGTTCGTCACGCAACTGCTGAACGACGTCGGGCTCGCCGTGCAGCCGGACTGGATCTGGATCACGATCGTCGCGCTGGCCGTCGTCGTCCTGCTCGGTCGCCGCGAGGTGCACGTCATCACCCGGTCGCTCCTCTACGCCGAGCTCATCGGCGCGGTGCTCGTCACGATCCTCAACGTCGTCGTGCTCGTGCGCCTCGGTGTCGGGGCGGCGCCGGCAGGGCGACACCTCAGCTGGGACTTCCTGGAACTCCCGAGCGGCACAGACGTCGGCCTCATCGCCGGCGCCGCGGTCTTCGGGTTCCTCGCGTTCGCCGGCTTCGAGGGCGCCGCCACCCTCGGCGAGGAGACGAGCAACCCGAAGCGGGACATCCCGAAGGCCCTGAAGATCGCGATCGTCGTCGTCGGTGCGTTCTACCTCCTCTCGATCGTCGCGCAGTCGCTCGGCTACGGCACCTCCGCCGCAGGGGTGAAGCAGTTCGCGGGCTCCGCCGCGCCGTACGGCGACCTCGCCCGCACGTACGTCGGCAGCTGGCTCGCCGACCTGCTCACCCTCGCCGCCGTGGTCAGCCTGTTCGCGATCTTCCTCGGCACGCTCTCCGGGGCGTCGCGCGTCCTCTTCGCGTTGTCCCGGGACACCGGGATCGCCCGTCCGATCGCGAAGCTGTCGCCCCAGGGCTCGCCGGTGAACGCGCTGAGCGTCGTCGCCGTGGTCGTCGTCCTGGTCGTGATCGGCGAGCGGCTCACCGGGGCCGCCGTGCTCGACGCCACCTACTGGGCGCTGACGGTCGGGACGATCGCGCTGCTCGTCGCCTACGTCCTCGCGACCGTCGGCGCCGTCCGGTTCCTGTTCTTCTCGCACCGGACCGACACCCCGAAGTGGCAGATCGTCGTGCCGGTGCTCGCGCTGGCGCTCGTGCTCTACACGATCTACAAGAACGCCGTCGGACTCGAGGCCCCCTACAGCTGGTTCCCGTACATCGTCGCGGTCTGGCTGCTCATCGGGCTCGCGATCACGTTCCGCAGGGGACTGGTCGGACGGGTCGGCGCCGCGTTGGCAGCCTCGACGGGGGACGGCCTGGAGGCGCCTCCCGCAGCGACCGACGGCGGCTCGCCCAGGCGGGCGCACACGTCCCGCGACGACGAGGACGTGGTCCTGTGACCCGCGTCGCCGCGGTCCAGCTCGCGCCCGTCGTCGGCGACCTCGCCGCGAACGCGGCGACCGTCGGGGCGGCGCTCGCCGCCGTGCCGGACGACGTGGACGTCGTCGTCCTGCCCGAGCTCGCCACCAGCGGCTACGTGTTCCGGGACGCCGCGGAAGCACGCTCCTGCGCCGTCCCCGCGACCGACGCGACCGTCACGGGGTGGGCGACCACTGCCTCCCGGCTGGCCGGCGGAGCCGGAGGGGTCGTCGTCGGCGGCTTCGCCGAACTCGGCGAGGACGACGTCGTGTACAACTCGGCCGCCGTCGTCGACGCGTCGGGAGTCCTCGGCGTGTACCGCAAGGTGCACCTGTGGGACGGCGAGAAGGCCTGCTTCACGGCGGGGGACCAACCACCGCTCGTCGTCGACACCCCGCACGGACGGATCGGCGTCGCGATCTGCTTCGACATGGAGTTCCCGGAGTGGACCCGCCTCGCGGCCCTCGACGGAGCGGAACTGCTCGCGGTCCCGACGAACTGGCCGTGGGTGGACCGTCCTGAGGGGGAGCGGGCTCCCGAGGTGCAGATCGCGATGGCCGCGGCACGGGTGAACCGGATGGCCATCGCGTGCGCGGACCGGTGCGGCACCGAGCGGGGCGTCGACTGGAACGAGGGGACCTCGATCGTCGACGCCGATGGGTGGGTGCGCGCCGCGACCGGCCCGGGAGCGGGGATGGTCGTCGCCGACCTCGACCTCGCCGCCGCACGGGACAAGACGCTCAGCCCCGTCGCGGACCTCTTCGGGGACCGGCGGCCAGACCTCTACGGGCCGCTCGGTCGTCCGTGACGGGTCCGCCCGGGGTCGGCTTCGGTTCGACCGTCGCGCCTCGTCAGCCCTCGGTGAGGAGCTCGCGTGCCAGGCGCGCGAGCTCCGCGGTGGCGGCCGACAGGACCGACCCGTCCCGCTCGACGAGCGCGACGGTGTCGAGCACCGGCTCGGCGAACGGCGTCCAGTGCAGGCCGAGCGCCGCGGCCGACACCTCGGCGACCGCGCGGGCGATGAACGTGTCGCCGACGCCGGACGCCACGAGGGCGAGCGCCGTCTCCACCTGCTCGACCTCGACGTGCGGCTCGAGCGTCACCCCGGCGAGGCGGGCACGCTCCGCGAACTGCCTCCGAGTGGGGTCCTTCCAGCCGTAGTGCGCGTCGTAGAGGACGAGGCGACGCGCGGCCATCGCCTCGATCGTCATGGGAGCGTCGGCGATCGACGGGTCACGGCTGACGAAGACGACCTCGTCGCGGCGCAGCGGCGTCACGCGGAGCCCCTCGGTGTCGATCGGCAGCACGACCAGTCCCGCCTCGAGTCCTCCGGAGGCCACCTCGCTCGCGACCTCGACCGAGTTGAGCCCGATCACCCGGAGTCGCACGGCCGGGTGCGCCGCGTGGAAGCGGGTGAGGAGCTCGTCGAGCGCGTAGTACTTCGCGTTGCGGAGCAGACCGAACGACGCCGTCCCGCCGACCAGTGACGTCACTGCTCGCAGCGCGCGGTCGGCGGCGTCGGCCTCGGCGATGATCCGTTCCGCCATGGGCAGGAGCACGGCACCCGCGTCGGTCAGCGTGAGTCGGCGTCGGCCCCGGACGAACAACGCGGTGTCGTACGCGCCCTCGAGCCGCCGGATGAACTCGGACACCGAGGACTGCGAGCGGAGCAGGGACTCGGCGGCCGCAGTGAACGACCCGAGGTGCGCGACGGCGACGAAGACGCGGAGCTGCACCAGGGTCACGGCGGCAGCCTAGCGACCGAGCGCTCGATCAGCGCAGCCGCGATCGCAGCAGGATCGAGTCGCCGTGCACCGGGTCGACCTCGCGCTCGCCGGTGTCGACGAAGCCGAGCCTGTCGAGCAGGCGCAGTGACGCGGTGTTCCACTCCCGGACCGTCGACGCGAGATGCCCGTACCCGATCGATGTCGCGCAGTCGACGACCGCACGCGCCGCCTCGGTCGCGTAGCCCCGCCCCCAGTGCTCGCGGAGGAACTCGTACGCCAGCTCGGGTTCGTCAGGGACGCCGACACTGTTGGGCACGAGGCCGCAGTACCCGAGCGGCCTCGCGGTGCCGAGCTCCTCGACGACGAGCAGGCCGGGAGCCGGCGCGTGCTCGTACGCCCGGAGTCGGTCCTCCAGCTCGACGACGGTTGGACGGCCGTCGGCGGAGATGCGTCGGTGTGCAGGGACCCGGGGGTCGCGCTCCTCCCAGAGTCGGCGCTGGAACACCGCGTCGGCGACCGTCCAGGGGCGGAGCCGGAGTCGCTCCGTCCGTGCTGCATCCACCGGCCCAGTGTGCTGCACCGGTTGCCTGCCGTCCGGAACCGGCGTAGCCTTGATGGTGGTTAATCGATTAAGCAGTGTCATTCGCCGCGAACCCGACGATCGACCGCCATCCCCAGCAACGACGCTCGGAAGGACAGCATCCATGTACATCGGGTCGACCTCGAGGTCACGGCGCACCGTCGCCGCCCTCCTCGGGGCTCTCGCTCTCGTCACGGGGAGCCTGTTCGCCGTCTCGGCAGGGACCGGCAGCGCTGCTGCCGCGACCGCCGGACCGTGCGACACCTACGCCAGCGCCGGCACCTCGTGTGTCGCCGCGTACAGCTCCACCCGGGCGCTGTACTCCTCGTACAACGGGCCGCTCTACCAGGTGCAGCGCGCCTCGGACGGGGCGACCACGAACATCGGACTCCTCGCCGCGGGTGGGTACGCGAACGCTGCGGCACAGGACTCGTTCTGCTCCGGCACGACGTGCACCATCCCGAAGATCTACGACCAGTCGTCGAACCACAACGACCTCACCGTGGCCCCGGCGGGCGATGCGGGTCCGGCGAACAACCCCGCGAACGCCACCGCGCTGCCGATCACGGTGGCCGGCCACAAGGCGTACGGCATCTTCATGCCGCAGCAGGTCGCGTACCGGATCTCGAGCACGCTCGCGAAGGGGACGGCACGTGGTGCGAGCCCCGAGTCGATGTACGAGGTCGCCAGCGGCACGAACGTGAACCACGGGTGCTGTTCGGACTTCGGCAACGTCGAGACCCAGGAGAAGGACACCGGCAAGGGGCACATGGACGCCCTCAACCTCTCGATGCTCAACGGCACGGGCAGTGCCGGTCGCGGCCCGTGGGTGCAGGCCGACCTGGAGAACGGCGTCTACGAGGGCAGGACGGCGATCAACACCGCGAACACCGGCAACAGCACGAAGTTCGTCACGGCGCTGCTCAAGAACGACGGCGTCGCGAACTTCGCACTCAAGGGCGGCGACGCGCAGGGTGGTTCGCTGACGAAGTGGTACGAGGGACCGCTGCCGACCGACAAGGACGGTGACGGCCAGGGCTACACGCCGATGAAGCTCGAGGGCTCGATCGTGCTCGGTGCCGGCGGGGACAACTCGAACCGCGGCACGCAGTCGTTCTTCGAGGGCGTCATGACGTCCGGGTACTCCTCTGACGCCGCGGACAGTGCGGTGCAGGCGAACGTCGTCGCGCAGAACTACCAGGGCGTGTCCACCGGCGGGGGACCGGGGTCCTTCATCACCGGCCCGGGCGGCAAGTGCGTCGACGTGTCCGGCGACGACACCGGCGGGAACACCGCGGTCGTGCAGCTCTGGGACTGCCAGGCTCTGGCCGCCGACCAGCACTGGCTCGGGAACGTGTACGGCGCCCACACGCTGAGCACGCTCGGGCGATGCCTCGACGCCGACGGCAACGGGACAGCGAACGGCACGCACCTCGAGCTGTACGACTGCAACGGTGTGGGCGGTCAGCAGTGGATCGTGCAACCCGACGGGTCGATCAAGAACCCGCAGTCCGGTCGCTGCCTGGACGACCCGTCCGGCAACACGGCGAACGGCACGCCGCTGCAGCTCTACGACTGCAACGGGAACCAGGCGCAGAAGTTCGTGGCCTCGGTGCCGATCCGCACGATCGGTGACAAGTGCGTGGACGTCGCGGGGAACGACCTGCAGCAGAACGGGCAGCAGGTGCAGGTGTACGACTGTCAGACCCTGCTGACCGACGAGCAGACGTCCGACCAGCAGTGGGCCTACAACGCGACCGACCACACCATCCGCACGCTCGGCCGCTGCCTCGACCTCGACGGCAACGCGACGGCGAACGGCACACACCTGGAGCTGTACACCTGCAACGGTGTCGGCGGGCAGCAGTGGGTGCCCCAGGCGAACGGCTCGGTGCTCAACCCGCAGTCCGGACGGTGCCTCGACGTGCCGTCCGGCAACACCGCGAACCAGACCCCGCTGCAGCTCTACGACTGCAACGGGCAGGCGCCGCAGGTGTTCCGGTTCAACTGATCGGGGACGCTCGACAGGACGGACGGGAGGCCCGTGGCGACACCGCCACGGGCCTCCCGTCGGTCTGGACCCCGGTTTCGACGAAACCCTTGCTGAATCGATCAAGCAGGTGCATGATGATCCCAGTTAATCGATAAAGCGAGGCAGGGAGGCGCCCGTGCCGAAGTCCGTGACCCTCAAGGACGTGGCCGCCAAGGTCGGCGTGACCTCCGCGGCTGCGAGCATGGCACTGTCCGGCCACGAGCGCATCAGCGAGAAGACCCGGGCCGCGGTCAAGCAGGCGGCCGACGAGCTCGGCTACGTCCCCAGCTCCGCCGGCCGTGCGCTCCGCAGCCAGCGCGCCGACGCCGTCGCCCTCATCGTCCCGAACTCGTCGACGCACGTCTTCGGCCACCTGTACTTCATGCACGTCCTCACCGGGATGTCGACCGCGGCGAACGCCCACGACGCGCAGGTGATCGTCTCGACGAACGCCGACACCTCCACCGGCGGGGTCGCCTACGAGCGGGTCATGCGGTCCCGCACCGCCGACGGCGCCATCGTCACGAGTGCCGCGATCGACGACGACCACGTCCAGGCCCTCGTCGCGAGCGGGCTGCCGGTGGTCCTCATCGGCAACTACCCGCACCTGGCCCGCGCCGTCTCGGTCGGGATCGACGACGTCGCGGCGACCGAGCGGCTCGTCGACCACCTCGTCTCCGTCCACGGGCGGCGTCGACTCCTCCACGTGACCGGCACGCTCGACCACCAGACCGGGCTCGACCGCCGGGAGGGGTTCCGCCGTGCAGCGGATCGGCACGGCCTCACCGACGTGTCCGTCATCGAGGGGGACCTCTCCGAAGCCTCGGGCGCCGCCGCCGTCGAGCAGCTGCTCGCCGGATCCCGTGACGAGGACGAGCTGCCGGACGGCATCGTCTTCGCGAACGACGACATGGCCGTCGGGGGTCTGCGGGTCTTGCGCCGCGCCGGGGTTCGCGTGCCCGAGGACGTCTCGGTCGTCGGGTTCGACGACTTCGGCCTCGCCCGCGTGACGACCCCGGGGATCACGACCGTCCGCGTCCCCGCCGAGGAGATGGGCCGGATCGCGACCGAGCGGCTCTTCGGCCTCGTCGACGGGACGCGGGGCAACGACACCGACACCGACCAGCACACCGAGCTGCCGGTCGAGGTCGTCCTCCGTGGATCGTGCGGCTGCGACGACGACGCGGGCCTCGCCGCCCCCTGAACTCCTCTCCGACCCATCCACCACAGCGCACCGTCCGACACCGAACACCGACCCGCGCACCACTGCGACGCAAAGGAGCGTTACAACGATGAAGCACACACGCACGACCCTCGCGGTCGTCTCCGGGGCCGCCGCCCTCGCCCTCGTCCTCACCGGCTGCTCCGCCGGCGGCGCGGCGAGCAGTGGCGGCCCCGTCACCCTGAAGGTCTGGACCGGGTTCACCGGCGGTGACCGTCCCGGCTACGCCACGATCGTCAAGGACTTCGAGAAGTCCCACCCGAAGATCAAGGTCGACATGACCGTGCAGCCGTGGGACACGATCCAGCAGAAGCTCCCCTCGGCGTGGCTCACCGGCCAGGGCCCCGACGTGGCCGCGGTGTCGAGCGACCCGAACGCCGTCGCACAGTACGTGAAGACGAACTCGGTGCTGCCGATCACGATGACCGGCAGCGGCGACGGCAAGATCAACACCTCGGAGTTCGCACCCGGCACGGTGGAGGAGTTCACCTACGACGGCAAGCTCTACGGCGTCCCGGCCAACTTCGCGACGCTGAGCCTGTACTACAACAAGAAGCTCTTCTCCGACGCCGGCATCGCGAACCCACCGACGACCGTGCAGGAGATGGCTGCCGACGCGAAGAAGCTGACGACCGGTGGCAAGTACGGCATCGCGCTCGCCGACAACCAGACCATCCAGATGTGGCCGGTGCTCCAGTGGCTCGAGGGCGGGGACATCGTCACGAGCAAGGGGTGCAGCGCCGTCCAGACGAAGGCCTCGCAGCAGGGTCTGGAGACCTGGGGCGACCTCGTCGCGAAGGACAAGGTCAGCCCGGTCGGTCTGACCGGCGCCGAGGCCGACTCGCTGTTCTCCGCCGGCAAGGCCGCCATGGAGATCAACGGACCGTGGGCCGCACCCGGGTACAAGTCGGCGGGCATCGACCTCGGCATCGTGAAGGTCCCGGTCGGTGTGGACGGCACGTCGACGACCCTCGGCTCGATCGCTCCGCTGTCGATCTCCGCGAAGACGAAGTACCCGACGCAGGCCCAGGAGTTCCTCGCCTACTGGACGTCGAAGACCGCGCAGCAGAAGTTCTCGCTGCAGACCGGCTTCCCGCCGCTCCGCACCGACCTCTCCGACGACGCGGACCTCAAGGCCGACGCCACCGTCTCGGTGTTCGCCAGCCAGGTGCCCGACTCCCGTCTCTACCTGCCGCACGTGACGAACGCCACCAAGGTCGACTCCGACGCCTACGTCCCGATGATCGGCAAGATCACCCGCGGCACCTCCGTCGCCGACGCGACGAAGGAAGCCGCGCAGACGATCGACGGTCTGACCGGTTGCAGCAAGTGACCGAGCAGCTCACCGGGCCGGCCCCGTCACGCAGCACGCGTGACGGGGCCCCCGCCTCCGCGGCCCGCCGGGAGGCACGCCCCGCCCGCCGCCGAGCGCGCCGCTTCCAGCCGGCCTGGCTGTTCATGGCCCCGTCGCTGCTCATCCTCGGCGTGTTCGTCCTCTTCCCGATCCTGCGCTCGCTGTACTACTCGTTCTTCGACTGGACGGTGGGTGCCGTCTCGCAGCAGTTCGTCGGGTTCGGGAACTACGTCCAGCTCGCCCGCGACCCGCAGTTCTGGAACGCCCTGCGGGTGACGCTCGAGTACACGGTGGTGTCCGTCCTGCTGCTCGTGGTGCTCGGCTTCGTCGCCGCACTGCTCCTGCAGCGGGACACCCTCCTCAACCGGGTCGTCCGCTCGGTGTTCTTCTTCCCGACGATCGTGTCGCTCGTGACGATCGGCCTCGTCTGGAAGTTCCTCCTCGACCCGGACATCGGCCTCGTCGGCGGGCTGACCGCAGTGTTCGGCCTGCCGAGCGTCGCCTGGTTGCAGTCGACCTCGCTCGCGCTGCCGACGGTCATCTTCGTGTCGGTCTGGAAGAGCATCGGCTTCGCGATGATCCTCTTCATCGCCGGCCTCAAGGGCGTGCCGGGGGAGCGGTACGAGGCCGCCGAGCTCGACGGCGCGAACCGCTGGCAGACCGTCTGGCGGATCACCCTGCCGAGCATCCGCCCGACGCTCCTGTTCACGTCGATGATCCTGACGATCCAGTCGTTCCAGGTGTTCGACCTCGTCTACGTCATGACCGGCGGTGGCCCCGTGTTCGCGACGGACTCCCTCGTCAACCTGCTCTACCGGGACGGCTTCGTGAACTACCAGACCGGTTACGCCTCCGCCATCTCCTGGGTCCTCTTCGTCATCATCATGCTCATCTCGCTCCTGCAGCTCCGACTCTTCCGGTACGACGATGTCGACTGACACCGCGACCCGGCGACCGCTCGTGGCGGAGCCGACCCGTGCCTCCCGGCCGTCTGCCGGCCACCGACCGGGGCGACACGGTCGCCGGAGCAGCCTCGTCGTCACCGGCTCCGTCCTGAAGTGGGTGTACCTCGGGATCGGACTCGTGTTCGCGCTCGTCCCCTTCGTCTGGATGGTGAGCGGGAGCTTCCGGTCCGAGGCAGACCTCTTCGGACACCCTGCATCGTTGTTCCCGACGAGCATCACGCTGCACGGCTACGAGGGCGTGTGGCAGCAGTTGCCGTTCCTGCGGCTGCTGCTCAACTCACTCGTGTTCACGGTCGTGACCACCGTGCTGACGCTGCTGTTCGACTCGATGTGCGCCTACGCGCTCGCCCGGATGCGGTTCGTCGGGCGGAACGTCGCGTTCGTGCTCGTCATCGCGACGCTCATGGTGCCGTTCCAGGTGACCCTCATCCCGGTGTTCGTCGAGCTGTTCCACCTCGGGTGGCTCAACACGTACCAGGGGCTCATCATCCCCAGGGCGACGAGTGCGTTCGGGATCTTCCTGTTCCGGCAGTTCTTCATCGACATCCCGCCGGAGCTCGACGAGGCGGCGCGCATCGACGGCGCCGGGCACTGGCGCATCTACTGGCAGGTGATCCTGCCGCTGGCGAAGCCGGCGATCGCGACCGTGGCCGTGCTCAACGGGATGGCGCTGTGGAACGACCTGCTCTGGCCGCTCGTCGTGAGCACCTCGAACGACATGCTGACGCTGCCCGCCGGGCTCACGCTGTTCGGTGGTGCGCACGTCACGGACCACGCGGTGCTGCTCGCCGGGGCCGTGATCTCCCTCCTGCCCATCGCGCTCGGGTTCTTCTTCGCGCAGAAGTACTTCGTCGCGGGCGTCGCCACCTCGGGGTTGAAGTGACGCGCGGCACGTCGGGCGTCGAGCGGCCGGGGGAAGCGTTCGCGCCCGGGACGTTCACCTGGGCCCTCGGCATCGAGGACACGTGCGTCTACCCACCGGCCCGCTTCGCGATGGCGCCGCTCGACGAACACGTGCTCACCGGGCACGACGAGGCCTGGCGCGGCGACCTCGACACGGTGCGCGACCTCGGCGCGACCGCCCTGCGGTACGGGGTCGACTGGCCGAAGGTGCACCTCGGCCCCGGCCGGTTCGACTGGTCCGTCCTCGACGAGCGACTTCCCCGTGCGGCCGACGGCGGTGTCACCGTCATCGCCGACCTCGTCCACTACGGCACACCGACCTGGCTCGACGACTCCTTCGCGGACCCGCGGTACCCGGACGCGATCGCGGAGTTCGCCGGTGCGTTCGCCGATCGGTACGCGGGGGTCGTCGACCACGTCACCCCGCTCAACGAGCCGATCACGACCGCGTCGTTCGCGGGGCTCCGCGGCGTCTGGCCGCCGGGGCTGTCCGGGTGGTCGGGATGGACGTGCGTGGTCCTCGCGATCGCCACGGGCATCCAGCGGAGCGTCCGCGCCGTGCGTGCGGCGAACCCCCACGCGGTGGTCGTGCACGTCGAGGCGAGCACCCTCGTCGAGTCCGGCGACGGCGATCCGGAGACGACGGCCGAAGCGGGACTGCTCGAACTGGTCGGCACCGTCCCGACCGACCTCGTGCTCGGCCGCGTCGTCCCCGGACACCCGGCGCACGGCTGGCTGCTCGAGCACGGCGCGACCGAGTCCGGGCTGCGCGACCTCGTCGACGGTGCCGTGGCGGTGGACCTCCTCGGCGTGAACTACTACCCCGACCTCACCCCTCGGCGTCTCGTCGCGGGCACCGGCGGCACGGTCCAGCACACGCACGACCGCTGGACCGACGGGCTCGCCGACGCGCTCGGCCGGTTCGCCGAGCGGTACGGACTGCCGATGCTCGTCACCGAGACCTCGATCGAGGGCACCGACGAGCTCCGGTCCGCCTGGGTCCGCGACGCCGCCGACACCGTTCGGGTGCTCGCAGCGTCCGGGACCGACGTCCGCGGCTTCACGTGGTGGCCGCTGTTCGACTTCGTGGACTGGTCGTACGCCGCCGGAGGGCGGAACGTCGAGGAGTTCGAGCTGCCCGACGCCGTCGTGGTCGACCGCGCCGCGAGCGACCGGAAGACCCCGTACCTGCGCCGGATGGGGCTCGTCCGACTCGAGGAGGACGAGGGCGGGGTGCTCCATCGCGTCCGGACCCCGGCTGCCGAGCGCTTCCGCGAGTGGGCCACCGGCGCCGTGGCGGCGGCATCGTCCGTCGTCGGCCCTGCCGGGACGGACGGCGCACGGACCGAGGATGCTCGAGGGACCTGAACACGAACGAGCGGAGATCGCGGTGCGCGACGGACTGATCGGCATCGAGGAGCACTGGATCCACGAGGGGACCGACCGCGCGCAGCGTGCGCTGCCGCCGGACCGGCGCGACGACAGCCTGCTCCTCAACGACCACGGCGACGTCGCGCAGCAGCTCGCCGACACCGGCGGCGGGCGACTCGCGGCGATGGACGCGCAGGGGGTCGACGTGCAGGTCCTGTCGCTCGCCCCGCCCGGGGCGCAGGGCCTCGACGCCGCTGATGCCGTCGTGCTGAGCCGGGATGCGAACGACCAGGTCGCGGCCACCGTCGCGGCGTCACCGGGTCGGTTCCGCGCCTTCGCCACCCTGCCGCTCGCCGATCCGCGCGCAGCCGCCGTCGAACTCGAGCGTGCCGCGGGCCTCGGCCTGGTCGGGGTGATGCTGCACGGGCGGACCGGTGACGTGCTCATCGACGACCCGCGGTACGACGAGCTCTGGACGGTCGCCGAGCGCCTCGGTCAGCCGGTGTTCATCCACCCGCAGATCCCGCCGCGCACCGTCCGGGATGTGTCCTACTCGGGCCTCGGCGACCTGCCCGACCTCGCGATGGCGACCTTCGCGTGGGGCTGGCACCTCGAGGCGGGGACGGCTGCGCTCCGGCTCATGGCCCGCGGTGTGCTCGACCGGCACCCGGCGCTCCAGCTGGTGCTCGGACACTGGGGCGAGCTGCTGCTCTTCTGGCACGACCGGGCGGACGGGTTGGCTCGCGCCGCGGGGACGGAGCGCTCGATCACGGAGTACCTGCGCGAGAACGTCTGGATCACGGCGTCGGGCATGCTCGACCCGGCGATGCTCCGGCACGCACTGAGTGTGACGAGCCCGGATCGTCTGTTGTTCTCGACCGACCACCCGTTCCAGCGGCCGAGCGCCGCGGACATCGACCGGTTCCTCGCGGAGTTCGTGGACCCGGGGGACCGGGCGGCCTTCGCGTCCGGCAACGCCCGTCGACTGTTCGGGATCACCGACTGACGGAGCCGCGGTCCCTCAGCCGCGGTCCGGCCGTGGCCCGTCCGCCGCGAGGTCGGTCATGCCGCTCAGCCGCCGACCGACGCGCCCGCGCGGGAGACCCGGTGGCGCGCGGCCGGGTGCCGTTCGGGCAGCCGGGAGGACCCGCCGCCCTGCACACGCTGCCGCAGGGTCTCGCCGTCGGTGTACCGCTCGGGCAGCCGTCCGCGCTCCCGGAGCAGCGGGGTGACGTACGTCCCGAAGTCCCGGACGGTGTCGAACGAGTGGTACTGCCGGAGGTTGATGCCGTCGATCCCGTCGTCGTCGAGCCACCCCCCGATCTGGTCCGCCACCGCCTCGGGCACGCCGGCCGCCCAGAACGCACCGTGCCAGGCCTCGTCCACCCGGTCGAGCAGCTCGCCGACGGTGCTGTCGAGCGCGATCCGCCCCACGAGCCGCTCGCCGCCCTCGACCCCCTCGGCCTCGAGCGCATCGCGAACGGTACGGTTCCGCGGGTGCCGCAGGGCGTCGAAGGGCACGCTGCCGTGGACGAGCGGCCCCTCCTCGCTCCGGAACGCCCGGTACTGCGCCACCTTGTCCTCGACCTCGCGCTGGGTCGGGGCCGTGATGACCGCGGCCTGGGTGACGAACTTGACGTCACCGCGCTCGCGTCCGGCGGCCTCCGCGGCGTCCCGGACGGCGTCGGCGGTGCGCTGGACACCGTGTCCGCCCGTGAAGACGACCTCTGCGTGGGCGCCGGCGCGCTGGATCCCGGCTGGCGAGCCCGTCGCGAGGAACAGGGTCGGCGTGCGCTGGGTCGACGGCTCAGACAGGTGCGGTCCGGCGACGCTGAAGTGCGTCCCGACGTGGTCGATCGAGTGCACCTTGTCCGGGTCCGTGTACACCCCGTGCTCGGCGTCGCGCAGGACCGCGTCGTCCTCCCACGACCCCTCCCACAGCTGGTAGAGGACGTCGAGGTACTCGTCGGCGATCTCGTACCGGGTGTCGTGCGGGATCTCCTCGGCGAGCCCGAAGTTCCGTGCGGCGTTCGGGAGGTAGCTCGTCACCACGTTCCACCCGACCCGGCCGTTCGTCAGGTGGTCGAGCGTCGACATGCGGCGGGCGAACGCGAACGGCGGCTCGTAGCTGGTCGAGAACGTGATCCCGAAGCCGAGGTGCTCGGTGACCGCGGCCATCGCCGGGACGACGAGCATCGGGTCGTTGTTCGGGATCTGGAGTCCCTCGCGCAGCGCCGGCGCCGTGGACCCCTGGTACACGTCGTAGGCGCCGAGCACGTCGGCGATGAAGACTGCGTCGAACTGCCCGGCCTCCGCGGTGCGTGCGAGCTCCGTCCAGTACCGGATGTCCGTGTAGCGGTGGCGTTGGTTGCCGGGCAGTCGCCACAGGCCGTGCGTGATGTGTCCCACGCAGTTCATCTCGAACACGTTGAGCAGGAGTCGCTTGGGCATGGTCCGAGGCTAGGCAGTGTCCGACCAGGACCAGCCCTGCGTGACCCCAGGTTGCGACGGAGGTCGCGGAAGGCACCTGCGGACGTCGCACGACGACACGTGTCGGCCCCTCCGTGACGTCGGGAGACGGTGCGTTGCCCGGTGTTGCCGAGCGGTCGCGCTCGCCGCGGAGCCGGCCCTAGCGTCCCCTGTCATGACCCGCTCCCACTCACTGCGGACCGTCGCGGCGGCCCTCTCGACCGTCGCCCTGGTCGTGCTGCTCGCCGGGTGCAGCGGCGCGTCGTCGGCGTCGTCGCGGTCCGACGGGCCGGTCCGCGGCGGCACCCTCGTGTACGCCACCGACCGCGAGCCCACCTGTCTCGACCCGCACAACTCGGGTGACATGCCGCAGACCTACATCGCCCGCCAGTACCTCGACTCGCTCGTGTCCCTGCAACGCGACGGCAGCGTCAAGCCGTGGCTCGCGACCTCGTGGGACATCTCGCCCGACGGGAAGCAGTACGACTTCACGCTGAAGCAGGGCGTCCGGTTCACCGACGGCACCCCGTTCGACGCGCAGGCGGTGGTGGACAACTTCACCCAGATCCTCGACCCCGCGACGCAGTCGAGCACCGACCTGCTCTACCTGACCGGGTACTTCGACAAGGCCACCGTCGTCAGCGACCACGTCGTGCGGATCTCGCTGCAGCGGCCGTACTCGCCGCTGCTCGCCGCGCTGTCGCAGGCGTTCTTCGGGATGGAGTCGCCGAAGGCCATGGCGCGGGGGCTCGCGGCGAACTGCGAGTCCCCGGTCGGGACCGGCCCGTTCGAGGTCGTGCGGTGGAACCACGAGCGGGACGTCGAGCTCGTGCGCAACGACGAGTACAACAGCGCACCGGAGGACGCGGAGCACCAGGGCCCGGCGTACCTCGACGGCATCACGTGGAAGTTCCTGAAGGACAACACGACCCGGTACGGCGCGCTGAGCTCCGGCGAGGCCGACGTCATCTTCAACGTCCCGCCCGAGAGCGAGGGGCTCGCGAAGGCCGACCCGTCGATCTCGCTGCAGTCGTTCGTGCACTCCGGCTCGCCGTTCAGCCTCGACCTCAACACGAAGAGCCCGGTGTTCAGCGACATCCGCGTCCGGAAGGCGTTCGTGCACGCGTCGGACGCGAAGGAAGCGGTGGAGAGCGCGTACAACGGCGTCTTCCCCTACGAGGGCAACAACGTCAGCTCCGGCACGCCGCACTACGACGCGGCGTACCACGAGCCGTTCCCGTACGACCCGACCGAGGCCGAGCGGCTCCTCGCCGAGTCGGGCTGGACCGGTCGCGACACCGACGGGTACCGCACGAAGGACGGCGAGACACTCACGGTCGAGCTGCCGTACAACGCCGATTCGGCCGAGACCCCGCCCGCCGACCTGACGATCCTGCAGGACATCCAGGCGATGGAGAAGCGCGTCGGCATCAAGGTCGTGCTACAGGCCCTCGACTCGTCGAGCATGAACGCGGTCTGGGGCAACCCGAAGGCGTACGACCTGCTCGGGAACTACTGGAACAGCCCGACGCCGCACGTCATGTACATCAAGTACTCGAAGGCGACCTACGACGTCGACAACGGGCAGAACTCCGCGTTCGCGTACGACGACGAGCTCGACCGGCTGCTCATCGCCGGGACCGCGACGACCGACCCGGCCGCGCAGCAGCGGGCCTACTCGAAGGCGCAGGCACTGCTGTCGTCGAAGGCGTGGACGCTGCCGCTCTACCCGATCCAGACCCGACTCGGCATATCCGACCGCGTCCGCGGGGTCTGGATCGAACCCAGCGAGGGCGAACCCGTCCTCGCCGACGCCTACCTCACCGACGGAGGCAAGCGATGACCGGCTGGCCAGTCCGCATCGCCCGGCGCATCGCCGAGGCCGTGCTGCTGCTGCTCGCCGTGGGCACGATCGTGTTCTTCCTCGAGCACGCCGTCCCCGGCGACCCCGCGGTGGCGATCCTCGGCGGCGCGGCCGCCCACCCCACGAAGGAGGCGGTCGCCGCGGTCACCGCGCAGTACGGCTTCGACCGTCCGCTCCTCGTGCAGTACGGCGACTTCCTCGCCGGCCTCCTCCGACTCGACTTCGGCGAGTCCTACACGCTGAAGCAGTCGGTGACGAGCGTCATCGCCGGGCAGATCGGACCGACGCTCGCGCTGACCGTCGCCGCACTCGTGCTCGCCTGGGTGCTGTCGATCGCCTCGACCCTGCTCACCGCGGGGCGCTCCGGGGTGTGGGGGCGGATCGGCTCGGTCGTCGAGACCGTCGCCGCCGGACTGCCCCAGTTCTGGCTCGGACTCGTGCTGCTGCTCGTGTTCGCGGTGCAGCTGCACTGGTTCCCGGTGATCGGCTCCGGTCCGCTCGGCATCGTCCTGCCGGCGCTGACCCTCGCGATCCCGCTCGCCGGCTTCCTCGGCCAGGTCACCCGCGACGAGTTCGAGGAGAAGCAGCAGGAACCGTTCGTGCTCTCGGCCCGGTCACGCGGACTGTCGGAGGGGGCCGTCCGGTCCCGCTTCGTCCTCCGGCACGCCGCGCTGCCGGGCATCACCCTCTCCGGCTGGGGCCTCGGCTCCCTCGTGTCCGGAGCCGTCATCGCCGAGGTCGTCTTCGCCCGCCAGGGCATCGGACAGGTCCTCGTCACCGCCGTGAGCGCGCAGGACCTGCCGCTCGTCATCGGCATCACGTTCGTCGTCGCACTCGTGTACGTCGTCGCGAACGTCCTCACCGACATCGCCTACGTCGCGGTGGACCCCCGCCTCCGCCGCTCGATCGGAGCCGCAGCATGAGCACCACGACCGTCACCGCACCACCTGCGCCAGCAGGGCCCGTCGTCACGGAGCCCGCCACCGGACCGGCCGGAGCCGACGTCCGCGAGGCGCGCCGTGCCTCCAGTCCGATCCGCAGGGTCTCCTTCTGGCTGGCGGCCGCGTTCATCGGGCTCGTCGCACTGGCGGCCGTCTGGCCGTCGCTGCTCGCGCCGCAGGACCCGCTCGCGATCGACCTCGGTGCGAGCTTCGACGCCCCGAGCGCCGCGCACGTCTTCGGGACGGACCAGTCCGGCCGCGACGTGTACTCCCGGGTCGTGCACGGCGCCGGCCAGTCGGTCTCCATCGGTGTCGGAGCGACCGCGCTCGGGCTCGCCGGGGCGCTCGTGCTCGGGGTCCTCGGCGCGCTCGGCGGCCGTGCCGTCGACGCCGTCGTCACGCGCGTGATCGAGGTGCTCTACGCGTTCCCGGGCATCCTGCTCGCGCTCATCCTCATCGCCGTGTTCGGGTCGAGCGCGGGGACGCAGATCCTCGCCGTCGGCATCGCAACGATCCCCGGCTACGCCCGGATGGTCCGGGGCCAGGTCCTCGCGGTCCGCGGTGCACCGTACGTGCAGGCCGAGCGGGCGCTCGGGCACTCGGGGGCGCACGTGCTGTTCCACACCCTGCTCCCGAACGCTTTCCGCCCCCTCACCGTGCTCGTCACGCTCGGCATCGGGCAGGCGATCGTCTGGGCCTCGGCGCTCGGCTTCCTCGGGATGGGCGTGCAGCCACCGGCTCCGGAGTGGGGCGCGATGCTCAACGCCGGCCGCAACTACCTGCAGCAGGCCTGGTGGCTCGACTTCTTCCCGGGCGTGGTGATCGTCCTCCTCGCCCTCTCGCTGACGGCCGTCGGCCGAGCGGTGCAGACCCTGACCCAGCCTGGAGGCGCGCGATGACCGGTCCTGTCGGCCCCACCCCCGGCGGTCCCACCGTCGTCTCCCCGCCCGTCGCGGCCCCACCCGTTGCGTCCGTTGCGTCCGGTGCGGCGCACGGTCCGCTCCACGACGCGTCGCTCGGCTCCACCCTCGGCTCGCCCCTGGTCGAGGTCGCCGGGCTGTCGGTCGCCTTCGGCGACCGGACGGTCGTCCGTGACGTCTCGTTCTCGCTCGAGCGCGGTCGCAGCCTCGCCCTGGTCGGTGAGTCCGGGTCCGGCAAGAGCGTGACCGCGCGGAGCCTCCTCGGACTGAACGGCACAGGAGCCCGCGTGCGAGCGTCGACCCTGGCGCTCGGCGGGCGTGACCTCACCGACCTCGACGACCGGGCCTGGCGCCGCATCCGCGGTGCGGAGGTCGGGTACGTGCTGCAGGACGCCCTCGTGTCGCTCGACCCGCTGCGTCGGGTCGGGGCCTCGGTCGCCGACGCGCTCCGCGAGCACGGGGTCCGTCCCCGGGCCGCGCGCGAGGAGCGCGTGCTCGAGCTGCTGACCCGGGTGCGGGTACCCGAGCCGGCGTTGCGTGCGCGACAGCTGCCCGCCGAGCTCTCCGGCGGGTTGCGGCAGCGTGCGCTCATCGCCGCCGCGGTCGCGCTCGACCCGGCGCTCCTCATCGCCGACGAACCGACCACCGCGCTCGACACCACCGTGCAGGCGCAGATCCTCGACCTCCTCGACGAACTCCGGTCAGGCGGGACCGGTCTGCTCGTCATCAGCCACGACCTCGGCGTCGTCGAGCAGCTCGCCGACGAGGTCCTCGTGATGCAGCACGGCGTGGTCGTCGAGCAGGGCCCGACGGAACAGGTCCTCGGCGACCCGCAGCACCCCTACACGAAGCGGTTGCTCGCGGCGATCCCCTCGCTGCACGCACCGGGCGCCCGGCTCTCGGATGCCCCGGTCGCCCCGCTCGCACCCCGGCCGCCCCGTGCGGACCGACCCGCCGTCGCACCGGGCACACCGGTCCTGTCGGTCGAGCACGTCTCGAAGACCTACCGCGGGCCCGACCGTGTCGACCGCACCGTCGTCGACGACGTGTCGTTCGAACTGCACGCGGGGGAGACGCTCGGCATCGTCGGGGAGTCCGGTTCGGGCAAGTCGACGACCGCCGCGATCGCTCTCGCGCTGACCGAGCCCACGAGCGGGCGCGTGCTGTTCGAGGGACGGGCGTGGTCCGAGCTCCGCGAGCGCGAGCGGCGCCCGCACCGACCGAGGATCGCGACCGTGTCGCAGGACCCGCTCAGCTCGTTCGACCCGCGGAAGTCCGTGCGACAGCTCGTCGAGTCGGCACTGCGTGCGGCGACCGGCACCGTCGCGACCGGTCGGGTCGAGGCGTTGCTGTGCGGCGTCGGGCTCGACCCGTCCCTCGGCGCTCGGCACCCGCGCACGCTGTCCGGCGGGCAGCGCCAGCGCGTCGCGATCGCCCGCGCACTCGCGACCGACCCCGACGTGCTCGTCCTCGACGAGGCCGTGAGCGCGCTCGACGTGTCCGTGCAGGCGCAGGTGCTCGACCTGCTCGCCGATGTGCAGCAGGCGTACGGGGTCGCCGTCCTCTTCATCTCGCACGACCTCGGCGTCATCCACCACGTCAGCGACCGGGTGCTCGTGCTCCGGCACGGGCGCGTGGTCGAGACCGGCACGGCGGAGCAGGTGTTCTCGTCGCCACGGGACCCGTACACCCGCGGGCTGCTCGACGCCGTCCCCGGGGCACGCACCCGTCGTCACCACCAGGAGGAACGATGACCACGACCACGACCACGACACCCGTCCGGGCCCGCCCGACCCTGTCCGAGCTGCTCGAACGGTTCGCACCCGTCCTCGACCGCATCGCCGCTGGTGCCGTCGAGCGCGAACGCACCAGGACGCTGCCGCACGAACCGGTGCGGTGGCTGGCCGACTCCGGCTTCACCACGGTCACGCTGCCCGTCGAGGCGGGCGGCTCCGGTGCGGCCCCGAGCGACCTCTTCGCGCTGCTCGTCCGACTCGGCGAGGCGGACTCGAACCTGCCCCAGCTGCTCCGCGCCCACTTCTCGTTCGTCGAGGAGCTCCTGCTCGACCCGAGCGTCGTCCGGCGTGCGCACTGGTTCGACCGGATCGCCGCCGGAGACGTCTTCGGCAACGCGAGCCACGAGCGGAGCAGCGCCGCGGTCGGGCGGTTGTCCACGCACCTCGTGCCGAACGGTGACGGCTGGCGGCTGCACGGGGAGAAGCACTACTCGACGGGGACGCTCTTCGCCGACTGGACCACCGTGACCGCGGAGACACCGGACGGCCACGTCGTCGGGGTCACGGTCCCGGTGGACGCCTCTGGCGTGCACGTCCGCGACGACTGGAACGCGTTCGGGCAGCGGCTCACCGGCAGCGGCACCACCCGGTTCGACGGCGTGCCCGTCGAGCTGTGGCAGCTCCGGGCCGAGCGGGACGATCGACGGACGCCACTGCCCGCGTTCCTGCAGACCGTGCTCCTCGCGTCGCTCGCGGGGGTCGGCCGGGCCACCGCACGCGACGCCGTCGCCTTCGTGCGGGGGCGGACGCGGCACTACCAGCACGGCGCCGGTCCGACCGCCGCGACCGACCCGCTCGTCCAGGGCGTGGTCGGGCGGATCGCCTCGGACGCGGTCGCCGCCGAGGCGCTCGTCCTGCACGCGGCGCGGGCGATCGACGAGGCGCACGAGGCGCTGGTCGACGGGACGGCGGACGCGGCCGAGCGGGTGGCCGCCGCCGAGCTCCGGACGATCCAGGTGCAGCAGAACGTCGTCGAACTCGTGCTCCGCGCGACGACCGCGCTGTTCGAGGTCGGGGGAGCGAGCGCCACCGACCGCGACCGGGCCCTGGACCGGCACTGGCGGAACGCCCGGACACTGTCCTCGCACAACCCGCTCGTGTTCCAACAGCGCATCATCGGCGACCACCTCGTGAACGGCGCGGAACTCCAGTACTTCTGGGCCACCGGCGAGGCCTGAAACCGCTCAGGCGCACGCGTCGGCCCGGCACGAGGTCGGGCAGGTGCCGCGTACCGAACGTCCGCGCGGTCCGTCAACCGAGCGGCAGGGCCATCTCGATCGTGCGACCGTCCTCCGGTCGCACGTCCGCCCCGAGGACGTGCAGGTCCCGAGTCCGCCCGGTGGGTCGGAACCCCCGACGGTCGTAGAAGCGGCCTGCGGGTTCTGCGTGCTCGTACACGTACAGCCGGAGCACCGACGCGCGTCCGGAGGCCCATGCGAGGACGCCGTCGAGGAGCGCGTCGGCCACGCCGTGCGTCCGGCCGCGGAACCCGGGGGTGACGTACACCCCGGTGAGCACGGGCTCGGGGCCGTCGGCGTCCCCGGTCTGCGCGCTCATCATCCCGATCCACCGCCCGGTTCGGAGTTCCGTCGCGGCGAGGCTCGTGGCGTCGGGCGCGGTGCCCCGACGGGCGCGCATCCGCCAGTCGTCCTCGGTCATCGCACGGGTGGCGTCCGGCGTCGCTCCGTACGAGATCGCGTTGTCCGTGGCGTTCTCGATGCGGAGGGCACGGACGAGCGGCCAATCGTCCTCGCGGGTGGAGCGGATCGAGTACGACGGCATGCGTCGACGCTACCGCCAGTCGGCCAGCTCCTGCTCGAGCGTCCGCCGTGCCCGAGCGAGCATCCCACGGACGGTCGACACCGGCCGACCGAGGACTGCCGCGACCTCGCCGTAGGCCAGCCCGTCGAGGTGCCGGAGCTCCCAGCACCGACGCTGCAGGGCAGGCATCGACGCGAGCACAGCCCCGACCGCTTCGACGAGCGACGACCGTTCGCACACGTGGGTCGGCGCGGTGTCGTCGGGTGCCGGCACCGAGTCGTCGAGTTCGTCGAGCGGTCGTCGGGCAGCGCGCCGGACCCGGTCGTACGCCCGACGGCGCGCGGTCGTCACGAGCCATCCGCAGATCGCGGTCGGGTCGTCGATCGTGTCGAGGTGGGTCCACGCGGCGAGGAAGGTCTCCTGCACCACGTCGTCGGCGTCCGCGGGGGAGCGCAGGACGCTCATCGCGGCGGCGTGCACGAGACGGGTGTGGCGGCGCACCATCGGTGCGAAGGTCGCCGGGTCGGCGACGGGGGCTGGCATGAGCACGGTGCGGTCCGATCCTCGGGTGGATGCGTGAGGATCGTTCGGAGAGAGGTGCTCGGCGGGCAGGCTCGACGGATACCCCAGTCGACGGGGCAGAACGGGCAGGTTCCCGCGGCGCCGACCAGGTTGATGGCCGGGAGGCGCGTGGCGGCGCCGCCACGCGCCTCCCGGCCGTCAGGTGGTCGCGCCGGGCGTGACCGCGTCCTCGACCAGGCGGATGGTCACCGTGACGAGGTCGGCTCCGCCGTCGACCCGCTGGTCGACGAGGTCGCGGACGCGTTCGCCGACGTCGCGGACCGTGTCCGGTGCGGGCCGGTCGCCCGAGACCGCGATGCCGGCGGCGATGCGCACGGTGGCGCCGTGGCGGTCGATGTCCACGAGCACGTCCGGCTCCCGGAGGGCGAGGGCGGTGGCGACGACCTCGGCCGCGGCGTGCACGATCGGTCGGGGCGGGTAGACCGCCACCACGCCGGGCACCGCGCGGATCGCGGCGGTGAGTTCACTCGACAGCGCTGCATCGTCCACGGTGGGCTCCTCAGGGCAGGACGACGTCGTCGAAGCGGACGTCGATCGACTCGATCGTGAGTTCGGTGTGGCGGGCGAGTGCGGTGGCCACGGCGTCGCGGAGGCGGTCGGCGGTCGCCTCGGCGGAGGCGCCGTAGAGGAGTCCCGCGGTCACCGCGACCCGCACGGGCGCCCCCGGCACGTCCACGTCGCCGTCGAGCTCGCAGCGTCCCATCACGACCTCGCGGAGGGCGTCGCCGGCACGCCGCACGACCCCGCGCACCGCGGCCTCGGTCATCGCGAGTCGCAGGCGCGGGTCGGGGTGCGCGATCGGTACGTCCCGTCCGGACCGGACCTCGGCGCGGATCGTGTCGAGCAGCCGGTCGATCCAGGCGGTCTCACGGCCGGCTTCGTCCTCGGCACGGCGTTGCAGCGCGCCGAAGGACAGCTCGCGGAGGCGCTGCATGTTCGCCAGGGCGAGCCGGCACCCGGGCGAGGACTCGATGGACGGGTCACGGGGTTCGCGGTCGTGGTCGAGGTAGTCGGCGAGCTCCTCGATGGTGTGCCCGTCGAGGTCGTCGTCGGGGAGCGGGAGGTCGTCGTCGGGCCTCGGGAGGTCGTGGTCGGTCATCGCCATCCCTCCATCTCGGCAGCGAGGAACCGTCGTGCTCGTGCGAGGAGTCCGCGGACGGTGGACGTGGACAGCTCGAGTTCGTCGGCGATCTGCTGGTAGCTGTACCCGGCGGTCTCGCGGAGGAGCCAGCAGCGGCGTTGGTCGGCCGGGAGCCGGTCGAGCGCCGTCAGCAGGGCGTCGAACTGCAGCCTGTTCTCGACGATACGCTCCGGGCTGCGTGCCGCGTCGGAAGGGGCCTCGACGTCGCCGAGCTCGTCGTGGTGCCGTCGGCGCCGGAGTCGGTCGAGCGCCTTCCTCGTGGTGATCTGCAGCATCCACGACCGGAAGCGCGCGGGGTCCTCGAGGTCGGACAGCTTGCGCCACCCCGTGAGGAAGGCCTCCTGCACGACGTCGTCCGACTCGATGGTCGAGCCGAGGACCTGCTCGGCGTACACGCGCATCAGGGCACCGTGCCGTCGGGCGAGCACCTCGAACGCGAGCACGTCACCGTCGGCCGCCCGGGCGACGAGTGTCGCGTCGGACCCGCGTCGGAGGGGATCGTCGTCGTTCATCCCCGCCTTCCGGTCCGTCGTGGCCCCGACCGGTCGATCGGAACTCCGAGCATGCACCACCGGACGACGACGTGCCCGGGAAGCAGCGACGACGACGGTTTCGTGACATCCGGCCCCGCGGTGACGTCTTCCTGGGGACATGCACGACGACGCCACATCCGAGGCCACCGAGCCGACCTCCACCCACGACACCGCGCCGACCGCCGCCGCACTCGATCCGCAGGCTCCCGTCCGGGACCTCTGCATGAGCGTCTTCGACCGGTGGCGCTGCGGCCGGGAGGACGGCCACGCGGGACCCCACTCCACCGGCGACGAGGCGCTGACCGCCTCGTGGAACGACACCGCGGCCGGACGCCGACTCCGCTGGCGCTGACCGCTACTGGCGTCGGGTTCTCTACCACCGGGGCAGCGTCGCTGCGCGTTCCCGACCGGGGTACACCGCGGATGCGCGCTTTCCGGTCACACCGTGTCACGGTGCGGCCGCTTTCCGAACGGTCGCTCTCCGCGGAAGCAGAACGGGGGACAAGAACGTGCTGGAACGGCCGTTGTCTGGGAAGTCGGTGGAGGATCTCAGCCCGGCGTGACTTCCGTCTGGGGTGCCCCGTCTCCTCCGTGAACAGCAACCGCTGGGAACGCCCGGCGGGACGAACGGAAGGAATCGACATGGTTGACACCACGACCCCCAACACCCGCGCCGCAGGCACCCACGCCGCTGGCTCGAACCCCTCGGGCAAGACGGTCATCGACGACACCGTGGTCGAGAAGGTCGCCGGCATCGCGGCCCGCGAGGTCAACGGCGTGCACTCGCTCGGCAAGGGCGCTGCCCGTGCGATCGGTGCGATCCGCGACGCGATCGGCCAGCGCGACTTCGGTCAGGGCGTCAAGGTCGAGGTCGGTGAGAAGCAGGTCGCCGCGGACATCGTCATCGTCGCGGAGTACCCCGTGTCGCTGCAGCAGGTCGCCGACGGTGTGCGTTCGTCGGTCTCCCGCGCGCTGACCCAGATCGTCGGCATGGAGGTCGCCGAGGTCAACGTGACCGTCCAGGACGTCTACATCCCGGGTGACGACGACAACGACGACGAGAAGAAGGAGTCCCGCGTTGAGTAACACGTTCGCAGGCGCCCTGATCGGGGCGATCCTCGCCGTCGTCGCACTCCAGTTCGGGTTCGGTGGCTTCGTGCTCGTGGTCGTGTTCGGTGCGATCGGGGCCCTCGTGGCCGCGCTCACGACCGGCAAGATCGACCGCGGCGCCCTGACCGACGTGCTGACCGGACGTCGGAGCTCCCGGTGACCGCCGGCCCGGGTGTCCCGGGCCGCGTGGAGATCTCTGCTCGTGCACTGACCTCGCTGGCGCGGGCCGTCGCAGCCGAACGGCTCGGCGCGCCCGCCCGGCGGGTCCGTGTGGAGCTCGGTGACCACGCGGGCGGCCTCGCACTGCAGGTCACCGGTCCGATCCGCACGCAGGACGACGTCGTCGGATCGGCCGCCACCGCCGCCGAACGTGTCCGTGAACGGCTCGGCGAGCTGTCCGGCCGACGCGTCGGCAGCGCCCACATCGAACTGACCGGCATCGTGCACGAGCACGAAGGCCGGGTCCGGTAGGAGGAGGAACCCGTGAGCACCACCTCGCTCGAGCGCCGCATCCAGCGGCGGAGCATCCACCGTTCCCGCTCCGGCGCCGTGTCGGTGTCCCTCATCGTCCTCGTCCTCGTGGCGGCGTGGATCGGCACCGAGTCGGTCCTGAAAGCCGTGGGCGCGGCGCCGCTGTTGGCGGACCCGCAGACGGTCGTCGACGCCGCACTCAAGCCCGACGCCGCGTTCACCACGATCGTCGAGGTCGTCGCGGTCGTCCTCGTGGTCCTCGGGATCGTGCTGATCGTCCTGGCCCTCAAGCCCGGCCGGCAGCCGCGGTCGGCCGTGGCGCACGAGCGCGGTGCCGTGGTGATCGACACCGCGATCCTCGCCTCGACGGCCGCGAACGCCGCGGCCCTCGCGGCAGGCCTCCCCGAGGGCAACGCGAAGGCCTCGGCCCATGGACGTTCGTCCGAGGTCCGGCTGGTCCCGCTCTCGGGTGTGCCCGTCGACGAGGCCTCGGTCCGGTCCGCGGTCGAGGAACGGCTCGGTCGTCTCGATGACCGGTTCGGCAAGCGTGTGAAGGTCCGTGTGGAGGAGAGGGGAACGTTGGCATGACCAAGAGCAACCGCACCCTGAACCGCATCATCCTGCTGGTCCTCGGCCTGGCCGCCGTCCTCGTCGGCCTCACCATCGGCGCCGGTGTCCTGCCCGCCGTCCGCGACGCCCTCAAGCCCTACCTCACGTTCCCCACCAGCCTCACCGTGCCGGCGGCGTCGCTGTGGATCGTCGCCGCGGCGTGCGTCGTGGTGATCGTGCTGGCACTGCTGTGGGTGTTCACCCGCGGCCGCGGCGGCACCAGCGTCGCCGTCCGCGAACGCAGCGGTGAGGACCAGGTCACCATCAACGTCGCGCTCGTGCGGGACGTCATCGACCACGAACTCGCCGGCGTCCGCGACGTCGTCGGCTCGAAGGTCGACACGTACCTGGTCAAGCGGCAGCGCGCCGCCCGGATCCGGGTGAACGTGCGCCGCGGCGGCGACGCGGTGACGGTCCTCGACGCCGTCGACCACGCCATCGGCGTGCTGGACCGCACCCTCGGCCGCCAGGTCCCGATCCTGGTCCACCTCACCGGCGGCACCCGCGCCGCCCTGGCCAAACCCACCCGCGTGCAGTAGACCGCACCACCCACCCACCACACCAGACCCCGGGAGACGACCCCCGCCTCCCGGC
>NZ_CP129104.1:1610661-1690541 GCF_030406605.1 Curtobacterium sp. 458
TGGCCAAACCCACCCGCGTGCAGTAGACCGCACCACCCACCCACCACACCAGACCCCGGGAGACGACCCCCGCCTCCCGGCCGGTCCGGTGTGCCCACCGACCCGACCATCCCCAGCGGCAGGACGCAGCAGCGTCCTGCCGCTCCGTACGAGGAGACCTCCATGGCCAAGAAGGCCCCCGTCAGCGCTTCGACGTCCGAGCAGCGTCGAGAGGACGCGACCACCTGGTCGCCGCTCGCGCGCTACGCGTCCGAGTTCTTCGGCACCTTCCTGCTCGTGCTCGGTGGCGTCGGCACCGCGCTCTTCGCCGCCGACGTCCCGAGCGCCACCGACAACCAGCAGGGCGTCGGCTACCTCGGTGTCGCCCTCGCGTTCGGGCTCACGCTCGTCGCGGGCATCTCCGCCGTCGGGCACATCTCCGGCGGCCACTTCAACCCGGCCGTCACGCTCGGCCTCCTCGCCGCCGGTCGGACCGATGCCCGGCACGTGGCCGGGTACATCGTGTCGCAGGTCGTCGGCGGCCTCGTCGCGACGAGCATCCTCGCGGCGGTGCTGAGCGGCAAGCCCGGTGCGTTCGCAGCGGCACGGGAGGGCGGCTTCGCCTCGAACGGCTACGGCGACGGGAGCCCGAGCGGCTTCGGCCTCGGCTCGGTGTTCCTCACGGAGGCGATCCTGACGGGTGTGTTCATCGCCGTCATCCTCTCGATCACCGCGAAGAAGGAGTACCAGGCCGTCGCGCCCCTCGGTATCGGCCTCACGCTGACCCTCATCCACCTCGTGAGCATCCCGGTGAGCAACACCTCGGTGAACCCGGCCCGCTCGATCGCCGCGGCCGTCTACGGCGGAGCGACGTCGCTCGCGCAGCTCTGGGTCTTCATCGTCGCGCCGATCGTGGGCGGTGTGGTCGCCGGACTCATCGTCCGGGTGGCCGGTCGGAAGCGGCTGACGAGCTGACCGGACGCCCGTGCGCGGGGCGAGTCGCCGCGGCGTCCCATGCACGGACAGCCGCACGGACAGCCGCACGGACAGCCGCACGCTGTGCGGTCCCTCACGACCCGTTCACCTGCCGTCCCCCGAGCGGGGGTGAGCACAGCGCGAGACTTCCCACATGAAGTTCTCCGGCAGGACCAAGGGTCGGCGTCGCGCAGCAGCGTTCGTCGCCGCGGCAGGCATCTTCGCCGCCGCCGTCGCGGGCATCGCGACCTCCACCGCCTCAGCCGCCGACGCCAGCACGGCGCAGCGCGGGGCCACCATCACCTCGACCGGGCTGCGTCCCGGGCAGGTGAAGCACGTCTGGTTGATCATCCTCGAGAACAAGTCGTACGACGCGACGTTCACCGGGCTCAACCAGAACAGCTACCTCTGGAAGACGTTGCCGGCGCAGGGGGTGCTGCTGAAGAACTCCTACGGCACCGGGCACTACAGCATGGACAACTACATCTCCATGGTGTCCGGGCAGGCCCCGCAGGCCGACACCCAGTCCGACTGCAACGTGGTGAACACCCGCTTCGGGTCCGACCACAGCGTCATCCGCTCCGGCTCGGACAAGGGCCAGGTGCGGTCGCTGGCGAACGCTGCGCAGCCGAGCGGTGCGAACGCGCCCGACGGCTCGAACGGCTGCACCTACCCGCACTCCACGCCGACCCTCTTCAACCAGCTCGACGCCGCCCACAAGACGTGGAAGGGCTACGCGCAGGACCTCGGGAACCAGCCCGGTCGGGAGGACGGTGTCTGCGGTGCACCCGGGACCGCCGAGAACAACCCCGAGAACAACCCGACCTACCTCACCCCGACGTCCGACCACCCGGCACCGGCCGGCGTGACGAGCTTCACCGGGGCGCAGGCGAACGACCAGTACGTCGCCAAGCACTTCCCGTTCCCGTGGTTCGAGGGACTGACCGGCGCGGCCGGGGCCAAGGGTCGTGCGGCGACCTCGTTGACGAAGCCCGCCCAGGGCGGCACCGACTGCGACTCGGCGCACATCGCGAACCTCGACTCGTCCTCGAGCGGGCTCTTCCGCGACCTGCAGCACGAGAAGACCACCCCGGCGTTCAGCTGGATCACGCCGAACAACTGCAGTGACGCGCACGACGCGGTCTGCAAGGGCAACAACCTGTCCGGGTCGTTCACGAGCAGCGGGCAGCCGGTCTACCAGTCGGGCACGCCCGCGCCGGAGTCGACCACGCCGAAGAACCACACCGGCGGCCTGTACGCCTCGGACCTCTTCCTCAAGTACTACGTCCCGATGATCGAGCGTTCGGCCGCGTTCAAGGACGGCGGCCTCATCGACATCACGTTCGACGAGGCGAACCCGCCGTTCACCTACACCGGCAACAGCTTCAACAACGCGGACCACTACGGACCGACGCTGTCCGACAAGCCGAACGCCTCCTCGGGCATCGCGGCCGACCGTGCCGGCGAGAACCTGTACGGCAAGAACGTCGCCTTCGAGCCCACCGGCCCGAACTCGACGCTCGGCAAGGACGCGAAGGGCAACCAGCTCTACCCGGGCCCCGGCGACAACGCCTTCATCGACCGTCCGCCGGTGTGCACGCAGACCTCCCCGACGCTCGTGCCCGCGAACTGCGTGCCCGGCATCGTCCGGGGCGGCTCGGGCAACACCCCAGGAGCCCGCACCGACGCCGTCGCCGCGAACACCGCGTCGAGCTACGTCTCCGACCAGTCGATCGTCGCGACCGACACCGGCCGCGGCGTGGTCGACACGACCGACACGACCGGTCCCGGCGGCACCAGCCCGATCCCCGCGGACACCTTCGTCGGAGCGGTCAGCGACACCGGTCCGCAGTTCCCGACGACCTCCTCGGGTTCGGTCGTCAACGGTTCGTTCCAGCTCCTCGACGCCTCGGGCAACCCCGTCACGCCGACCGGGGCAGTCACGAGCCTCACGCTCAGCGCCGAGGGAGCGCCCGGGTTCCTCAGCACCGGGCAGACCGCGGACCCGCTGTACGACGCCACCGACGCGACCCCCGGCGGCGGCGACACCGGCAGCGTGCTCATCAGCCCGCTCATCAAGCCCGGCACCGTGTCCACGACGTACTACAACCACTACAGCTGGCTGCGGACGATGGAGGACGTGTTCGGGGTGAGCCGAGGGGACGACCACCAGCGGCTGCCCGGCGGCACCGTGTCCGGCGGCGTCGACGGTCGCGGTCACCTCGGGTACGCGGGCCAGGCCGGCCTCGAGCCCTACGGACCGGACGTGTTCAACAACGCGAGGCACCGGTGACCCGGTCTCGCTCCGCGGTCCTTGCAGTTGCGGCGGCGGGGGCAGCGGTCCTCGCGGGTGCACTCGTCGGTTGCTCGTCGTCCCCCCACGCGCAGCCGAAGGCCGAGGACACCTACGGCGGCATGCCGTCGTACCTCGCGGGGATCTCGTCGACCACCGACGAGGTGCTCGACGGCACCGAGGCTCGGCCGGCCCTGACCTCCGAGGGTGACGCGGTCCGCGTGCACCTGCACGGCGGCGCGACGGTGCTCGCCACCGTCACCGGTCCGGTCGTCCCCGGTGAGGGGCTGCCGTACCAGGGCGAGACGACGACGTGCACGTGGACGGTGTCGTTGCGGGACGCCTCCGGCAGCGTGCCGGTCTCCCTGACCGACCTGACCACGACGGACCAGCTCGGGAACGCCTACCGGCTGTCCCCGGTCCCGGGGAAGGGCACACCGCCGAGCGTGCTCCGTCCTGGGCAGCGCACGACGTTCGAGGTCCGCACCGTCATGAAGGTCGGCGAGGGTGTGCTCCGCTGGGCTCCCGGCGGCGGGAAGACCCTCGCCGAGTGGGACTTCGAGGTCGAGAACGACTGAGTGGCAGGGTCGCTGACGCGACCGACGACCGGACGGGAGGCACGGGGCGGGTCCGCCACGTGCCTCCCGTCCGTCGTCCGGTCACCGTTCGGAGACGGCGGCGATCGCTTCGGTGATGGTCGCTCCGGGATGCTCCTTGCGCCACTTCCTGACCTCGCGGTGGTCGGGTGCGGCGCCCTGGGCGACGCGCGTCGTGCCGATCACGCTCGGCATGGACGCCGCGTACGTGATCGTGGCGAGCGCGCCGACGCAGGCGAACGGCAAGCCCAGCGCGATCCAGGCCGCGGCAGTGGCGACGACCCCGCCGAAGATCGCGAGAGCCGATGTCCGGGTCGCGGCACCCGTCATCGCCGCCCTCGCGAGCGCCGGAGTCGCAGCGCGGTGCCCGTGTAGATCGCGGCCGACCCCAACGCGATCGCTGCTCCCGCGGTGGCGAGCCTCGGCCGAGCGGCCGGCGGAGGCGTCAGGAGGAGCGACGCCAGGACGACCAGCCCGACGCTGATGGACATCGCGACGGCGACGCTGGTGAAGAACCGGCGGGCGCAGCAACTGGTGGGATCAGGCGGCGGCGAGCTCCCGTGTCAACGCCGCCACGAAGTCGTCGATGTCCTGCTCCGAGGTGTCGAACGAGCACATCCACCGCACCTCGTTCCGGCTGGCGTCCCAGTCGTAGAACCGGAAGTGCTCGCGGAGCCGATCGGCCACCCCTGCTGGCAGGGTCGCGAACACCCCGTTCGCCTGGGTGTCCTGGCTGAACCCGACGCCCTGGATGCTGCCGTCGGCGATGCCCGACTCGAGGGCGCCGCGGAGCCGGGCGGCCATGGCGTTGGCGTGCCGGGCCGATCGGAGGTAGAGGTCGTCGGTGAGCAGGGCGATGAGCTGCGCCGACACGAACCGCATCTTCGACGAGAGCTGCATGTTGAGCTTCCGGAGGTAGTGCAGCCCCTCCGACGCCGACGGGTTGAGCACGACGACGGCCTCGCCGTACAGCAGGCCGTTCTTCGTCCCGCCGAAGCTCAGGACGTCGACCCCGGCGTCGGTGGTGAAGGCGCGGAGCGGGAGGCCGAGGGTCGCGGCGGCGTTCGAGATCCGGGCGCCGTCCATGTGCAGCTTCATGCCGAGGCCGTGCACGTGGTCGGCGATCGCGCGGACCTCGTTCACCGTGTACGCGGTGCCGAGCTCGGTCGTCTGCGTGATCGACACGACGAGCGGCTGCGCGCGGTGCTCGTCCCCCCAGCCCCAGGCCTGCTGGTCGATGAGCTCCGGTGTGAGCTTGCCGTCGGGGGCGTCGACCGTGAGGAGCTTGATGCCGCCGACCCGCTCGGGTGCGCCGGCCTCGTCGGTGTGGATGTGCGCGGTCGAGGTGCACACGACGGCGCCCCACCGGGGGAGCATCGACTGCAGGCCGACGACGTTCGCGCCGGTGCCGTTGAACACCGGGAACGCCTGCGCCTGGTCGCCGAAGTGCTCGGTGAAGACCTCCTGCAGCCGTGCCGTGTAGACGTCCTCGCCGTACGCGATCTGGTGGCCCTGGTTCGCGGCGGCGATGGCGTCGAGGACCTCCGGGTGGATGCCGGCGTAGTTGTCGGAGGCGAAGCCGCGGAGGTCGAGGTCGTGGAGTCGGAGGGTCACGCGTCGATCCTAGGTTCGGTGGCGGAGGGCTCGGGCGCCAGGGGGATCCGGATGCCGTTCACCGCGGCCGGCTCGGCGTCCCAGAGTCGGACGACCTCGTCCCCGAGGCGTGCCTCCAGCCCGTCGAGCGCCTTCACGACGAAGACGGCCGCGGCGGCGGTGGCCGGGGCGTGCTTCCGGAAGCCCTGGGCGACGGCCCGGGTCCAGGCGTCCGCCGCCGCCTTGGCAGCGGCGTAGTTCGCACCTCCGGCGGTGGGGGACTCGACACTCGTCGACGACACGGTGGCGAGGCGCCCGGCGGGCGAGGCCACGAGGTCGTCGTACAGGGCGCGGGTCGTGTTCCGGAGCGTGCGGAAGCGCCGGTCGAAGAAGTCCCAGTCCTCGTCGGACTGGCCGGCGAGCCCGCCGCCGCCCCGCCAACCGCCGACGAGGTGCACGAGGCCGTCCACGTGCGTTCCTTCGGACCGGAGGCGCGACACGAGTCCGTGGACCGCGTCGCGGTCCGCCAGGTCGCACCGCTGGGTCGTGACCTGCGGGACGGACGCGCGCAGTGCCTCCAGGCCGTCCTCCCGGGCGCCGACGGCGATGACCGCCGCGCCGGCGGCGACCAGTGCTCGCGACACGGCAGCGCCGCTGGTGCTGGTCGCTCCCGCGACCAGCACCGTGCGGCCGACGAGCGGGCCGCCGCTCACGCGGCGGCAGCCGGGGCGTCGTCCGTCGTCCCGGTGATGCCCGCGGTGGACTGGATGACGGTCGCCATCTTCTTGTTGAGCGCCTCGTAGAACATCGAGAGGGGGAACTCGTCGTCGAGCACGGCGTCCGTGTAGCCCCTCGGCGGCCCGGCGAGCGTCTCCTGCGGCAGCCCCTTCGCCCAGGCCGAGGCCGGGTGCGGGGTGAGGGTCTGCGTGAGCATCTCGTAGGCGGCGAGCCAGTGCGCCGACTTCGGGCGGTCGATCGAGCGCCAGTAGAGCTCGTTGATCTGGTCGCTCAGGGAGATCACCACATCCGGGACGGCGTCCCAGTCGATCGTGAGCTGGGTGTCGGTCCAGTGCAGGACCCCGTGCTGGTGCAGCCACGCGAAGAGGAGCTGTCCGCCGAGCCCGTCGTAGTTGCGGACGCGGCTGCCGGTGATGGCGAAGCGGAAGACCCGGTCGAAGAGCACCGCGTACTGCACGAGCTTCGCGTGGTCACGGATCGAACGCTGGGCGTCCGAGAGCTCGGCGTCCGGCACCTCCGACAGCGAGCGCTGCAGCGAAACCGACTCGCGGAACGCCGTGAGGTCGCAGCGCAGCTCCTCGAGCGAGTAGAGGAAGAACGGCATCCGCTGCTTGATCATGAACGGGTCGAACGGCAGGTCGCCGCGCATGTGCGAGCGGTCGTGGATGATGTCCCACATCACGAACACCCGCTCGGTGAGCTCCTGGTCGTCGAGCATCGCCGCGGCGTCCGTGGGCAGGTCGAGCTTCGTGATCTCGGCGGCGGCGCGGACGACCCGGCGGTAGCGGGCGGCCTCGCGGTCCTGGAAGATCGCGCCCCAGGTGAACGCCGGGACCTCGCGCATCGAGACGGTTTCGGGGAAGAGCACGGCGGAGTTCGTGTCGTACCCGGGCGTGAAGTCGACGAAGCGCAGGGCGACGAAGAGCTTGTTGCCGTAGTCGCCGGCCTCGAGCTCGGCGATGAAGTCCGGCCAGATGACCTCGACGAGCAGGGCCTCGACGAAGCGCGAGGCGCTCCCGTTCTGCGTGTACATGGGGAACACGACGAGGTGCCCGAGGCCGTCGACCCGGTGCTGCTGCGGCTGGAAGGCGTTCAGCGAGTCGAGGAAGTCCGGGACGCCGAAGCCCCGGTCCTGCCACGCTGCGAAGTCCCGCGCGAGCAGGTCGAGGTACTCGGCGTCGTGCGGGAAGGCGGGGGCGAGCTCGGCGATGGCGGGGACGACCACGGCCAGCAGCTCGGACGCGGCGGCGTGGTCGGCGGGGTCCGGGACGGAGCCGTCCGCTGCCTGCAGGCCCTGGAGCGTGACGACGGCGTCCTTGAGTCGGAGCCAGGCCGGGTGCGTGGCGACCTCGCGGACCGGCTGGTCCGCAGCGGTCGGGCGGTCCTCGCGGAGCGGGCGGTCCTCGACGACCTCGGGCTCTCCGACGATGGCGTCCTGGGTGAACCTCTGGACGAACTGCGACATCTCGAACCTCCCGTCGTTGGGCCGGCGTACATGGCCGGACCGCCTCGAACGGCGGTCCTGACGGAATCCTAATGAGGAGTCCGAGCGGCATTCTTGCCACTTTCCGGCGCTTTCCTGCGCGCCCGGGGGACCCACGCTCGGAACCGAGCGCGCGACGCTCGACATCGTGCGCGGAGAGGTCCTGACCCCCGTCCGGGACGGTCATCCTGCGGGATGATCCGGCTGGCCGACCGGTCTCGCTACGGTGACCTCGACCGCGTGCCGCTCGGGGCGTGCGCTCGCAGACAGGGGTACCCCGACGTGGACCGTCACCACCGCCAGCTCCGCCCTCGCCGCCACCGCCGCGCGGGTCGCACGCACCTGACCGTGGCCGCCGCCCTCGTCGCGGCATCCGCCCTCGCCGGGAGCCTCGTCGCGCTGCCCGCCGTCGCCGCCCCGTCGGACGACCCGACGGCCGTCGCGGTCGGGGGCGCGTCGAGCGGCACATCCGCGACGGGCGGGGCGACGGACACCTCCGGCGGCTCCGGCACCACGATCTCGACCGGTGCGGCGCCCGTCGCGTCCGGGCCCGGCTGGACCGTGACCCCGACCGACGGTGGGTACACGGTCACCCTGACGCTCGACGAGCCGCTGCCCGTCCGCGCCGCGGCCCCGACGCTCGTGGTCGACGGCACCGACATCGGCGTCGCGACGACGAGCCTCGACCAGCGCACCCTCACGGTCACCACGACGGACCCGTCGGTGGCGGACGCGACGAGCGTCGTGCTCGGGTCGACCGGCGGCGTGCAGCGGCCGAGCGGCTCGACCCCGCAGGTGCAGACGAAGCCACAGGCCGTCCCGCGGGAGACCCCGGCGCCGCTCGACGCCGACCCGGCCGCAGCGGGGCCGTACTCCGTCGTCCGTGCCGACTACGACCTCGGTGACCAGGCGGAGACGATCCGCGGGTTCGCCGGGCGCAAGGGCGAGATGCGAGCGGCGGTCTGGCTGCCGACGAACGCCCCGGGCAAGCGTCCGGTCGCGGTGTTCCTGCACGGCCGTCACGAGGTGTGCTCGGGCGGGACCCCGTCGAAGGCCGGCTGGCCGTGCGGCAAGGGGCAGACGGTGATCCCGAGCTACCTCGGCTACACCGCGGCGGCGCAGGCCCTCGCGAGCAACGGTGTCGTCGTCGTGTCGATCTCCGCGAACGCGATCAACGCCCTCGACGGCACCTACGCGGAGGACGGGGGCGCCGAGGCCCGCGGGCAGCTCGTCCTCGACCACCTCGCGCTCCTGCAGCGCGCGGATGCCGGTCAGGAGCCGAAGCTGTCGTCGAAGCTCGTCGGGAAGCTCGACCTCCGGCACGTCGGACTCATGGGGCACTCCCGCGGCGGCGACGGCGTCGTCCTTGCGGCACTGCTCAACAGCCAGCGGAAGCAGCCGTTCGGCATCCTGTCGGTGCTGCCGCTCGCTCCGACGGACTTCGGTCGGACCACCCTGCCGGACGTCGACACCGCCGTCGTGCTGCCGTACTGCGACGGTGACGTGTCCGACCTTCAGGGGCAGCACTTCTTCGACGATTCGCGGACGGCGTACGGCGACGACGTCCTCCGCTCCTCGGTGCTCGTGATGGGCGCGAACCACAACTTCTTCAACAGTGTGTGGACCCCGGCCACCTACCCGAAGGAGTCCTCGGACGACTGGTGGGACGACTCCGATCCGGTGTGCGGTGCGAAGGCCAAGGGCACGACCCGGCTGTCGTCGTCCGCGCAGTACGCCGTCGGCACGAGCCTCGTCAGCGGCTTCTTCCGCCTGACGCTCGGTGGCGAGCAGCAGTTCCTGCCGTACTTCGACGGCAGCGGACGGGTCCCGGCCGCGCTCGGGAAGGCGGACCTCCGCGTGACGGCGTCCCTGCCCGGGAGCACCCGCCGCGACCTCGCGCTCTTCACCGCGCCGGACCCCGCCGTCACGACGAACGGAGCGCTCCGGGCCGCCACGTGCGCGAGCTCGGACGGGATCGCCGTCACGGCCGCGCTGCCGACCTGCGTCACCGGGGAGACCACCGCGCCCGACTACGTGCCGGCGTGGCTCGCACCGTCCGTCCCGGCGACACCCGCCCTCCACGTCACCCCGACCGGCAGCGCGACCGGCGGGGAGGTCCGGGTCGCCGTCAGCCCGTCCTCGGCTGACCTGTCGTCGTTCTCGGCGCTCTCGCTGCGCCTCACGCCCGACGACCGTGCGACGTCGGCCGCCGACGTGAGCGTCCGCCTGACCGACGCCGCCGGTGCGACGGCGAGCGTGCGGCTGTCGGACGTCAGCCGCGCGGGTGCACTCCTGCCGGGTTCCCGGGACGCTGTGCGCAAGACGCTCCTGCAGGAGGCCCGCGTGCCGCTCGCCTCGTTCACCGGCGTGGACCTCTCGAGTGTCCGGCAGGTCGCGGTCGTCGTGCCGAAGGGGAAGAGCGGCCTGCTGCTCAGCGACCTCTCCGCGGTGCCCGCGTCGTCGCTCGGGACCCCGAAGGTGGTCGACCGCCCCAGCGTCCGCGTCGTCGACCGGTTCGTCGACGAGGGCAACGCCACGGGCACGACCGGGGTGGCGATCGTGCTCTCGCGTCCGGCGGAGCAGACCGCGACCGTGGCGTTCGACCTCGACGCGTACGACGGGGCCGTCCGGTCGACCGTGCAGTCCGTCGTCTTCCAGCCGGGCGAGACCTGTCACTCGGTCGCGGTCAGGAAAGTGGGGAACCGTCGCGCGTCGGAGTCCCCGACCACGGCCTACCCCCTCTCAGTCAGCCTGACGCAAGGCGGCGCGGTGCTCGGCGACGGGACCGGCACCCTGACGCTCCGCGAGGACGACGGCGTCACGGTCGACGGTCGGACCCGGGCGTCGGCGCCTCCCGTCGGCAAGGCAGGTGAGGCCTGCGCCGAGGCGCAGGCTGCCAGGGGCACCGTCACCGCGAACCCGACCCAGCCGAAGCGCGGCAAGGGCGTCGCCCTCACGACCACCGGCTTCCGCGCCGGCGAGTCCGTGACGATGCGGATCGACGGTGGCGCGCCCCAGCGGGTGACCGCGAACGCGGCGGGCACCGCGACGCTCAAGATCGGGGTGACCCGGACCGTCGGGAAGCACACCGTCTCCGCCCAGGGGTACGGCTCGGGTCGTACGGTCTCCGGGACCTTCACGGTCCGTCGCTGACGGGTCCGCCCCTGCGGCGGCGTGCGACGAGACGGACGGGAGGCACGGGTCGGGTCCGACCCGTGCCTCCAGACCGTTGGTCGGCCGCCTGCTCGGCGCGACGGTGCGTCGGTCAGCCGGCCAGCGCCGTCGCGATCCGCGCGTCGCGCACCTCCGGTGCGTCCGCGAGCGTCGTCTTGACGAGCTCCGACCACTGGTCGACCAGGACCTCCGTCGCGTCCGCCTCGACACCGGCGAGGACGGCGTCGACCACCTCGCGGGGCGTGGCCTTCGGTCCCTCGTACCAGCGGGCGATGTCCGTGTCCGCCGCGCCGAGGTGCACACCGGTGACGAGCGTGCCCTGCTCTGCCAGCTCGAGCCGCGCGCTGTTCGTCAGCGCCCACTCCGCGGCCTTCGCCGCGTGGTAGGCGCCGGCGCCACGGATGCTGAACCAGCTCAGGGCGGACAGGACGTTCACGACCGCGCCGCCGCCGTTCCGGCCGAGGACGGGGGCGAACGCGCGGAGCATCGACGCGGTGCCCCAGAAGTGCGTGTCCATCTCGCGGTGTGCCAGCTCGAGGTCGCCCGTGACGAGATCGGCCCCGGTCGAGATGCCGGCGTTGTTGACGAGCAGGGTGACGTCCTGCGCGCGCTCGGCTGCCGCCGCGACCCGTTCCGGGTCGGTGATGTCGAGCGCGAGCGGCACGACGCCCTCGAGGTCGATGGTCTCCGGCCGCCGGGCGGTCGCGTAGACGGTCGCGCCGCGTTCGACGAGCTGGCGAGCGAACTCGCGTCCGAGACCTCGGTTCGCTCCCGTGACGAGGGCGACGGCTCCGGTGATCTGCATGGTGGTGGTCCTTCCGTGTGGGTTGTACGGTGACCGTAGGACCTGACATCAGTGTCAGGTGCAAGCAGGGCGACGGAGGGCAGTGCGGGATGCGGATCGGCGAGCTCGCGGAGGCGACCGGTGCGAGCGTCCGGTCGCTGCGGTACTACGAGCAGCAGGGCCTGCTGCGGTCGGAGCGGACCGGCGGCGGGCAGCGGGACTACGCGGATGATGCCGTCGAGTACGTGCGGCTCATCCGGTGCTGCCTGCGCGCCGGGCTCCCGACGAAGGTGATCGCGGAGATCATGCCGTGCATGCACAGCGGCACGACGACCGGCTCGCAGCGGGCGTTGCTGCAGGGGGAGCGGGCGAAGCTGGCGGCGCAGATCGCGGAGCTGACCGAGCTGCGGGAGCGGCTCGACTGGTTCATCGACGCGGCTGAGGGGCGGGCGGAGTCGGTCGACGTGCGGACCGCCGCAGCCTGACGTGGGTGCGGTCAGCTGCGCCGACCCCGGGCGTACGCGCTGCCGTCGCACGTGTGCACAGCATCGTCGTCGACGAGCAACCGCAGCGAGTACTCGGCGCAGTCGACGAACGTCCCGATGCTGATCCACCACGAGGACCGGCGCAGCTGCCCCTTGGAGGGCCCGTCCGAACCGATGCCCGCACGGTGTGCGACCCACTGCAGGTCGCGGGCCTCGGTGTCGAGGTACCGCATCACCGCCTCGTTGTCCCGGTGCTGGCCGTCGTAGCTCTTCGCGATCGTCCGCCGGACGATCCGGAGCGCGAGCGGGAGGCGCTTCCCGGGCTTGGCACTGAGGCCTCCGGCCTGGTAGAGGAAGCGCTGGACACCGTGCCGTCGCATCGCGGGGACGAGGCGCTGGACGAAGTCGGTGTTGACCATCCGGGTCTCCTGCGTCTGCCGGTCCCCGAGCATCGAGACCACCGCGTCGACACCGTCGAGCAGTGCGTCGAGGTCGAGCGGGTCGGTGACGGATCCCTGCACGACGTCGAGGGCGTCATGGGTGACCGCGAGCTTGGAGGGGGTGCGGGCGACGGCCCGGACGGAGTGCCCCGCTGCGAGGGCGAGGCGGACGAAGTGCTGGCCGGTCTGGCCGGTGGCGCCGAACACGAGGATCTGCATGATGCCAATCTAGGCACTGACTAGTAAGTAGTCAATGCCTAGTTCGGGACTAGGATGAGGGCGTGACCGGCCGGCCCTTCCACCACGGCAACCTGCGAGCGGTGCTGCTCGACGAGGCCGTCGCCGTGCTCCGCGAGTCGGGCGTCGACGGGCTGTCCCTGCGTGACCTCGCCCGACGGGCCGGCGTGAGTCACGGCGCACCCCGGAGCCACTTCGTCGACCGCCAGGCCCTGCTCGACGCGCTCGCCGCCAGCGGCTTCGAACGCTTGACCGCTGCCGTCCGCCGGGCGCTCGGCGGTTCCGGAGCCGACCTCGCAGCGCGGTTCCGGGCGGTCGCGCACGCCTACGTGGACTTCGCGATCGACGACGCCGCGCTCATGGAGCTGATGTTCCAGGCCAAGGCCGGCGGCGGCGTCGGACCGGCGGGGGAGTCCGCAGCGACCCTGTTCACGGTGCTCGACGGCGCCATGGGACCCCGGCCGGACGACGCTGTCGACGAGGCCTCGCGGACCGCGTTCAAGATGCTCTTCGCCGCCACCATGCAGGGCATCGCCGCGCTCGTCGCATCACGCCGGATCGCGCGTGCGGACGCCGACGGCCTGATCGACGCGGCGACCGAGATGATGCTCGCGTCGGACCTCCGCACCCGAGCGGTCTCCGCGGGCTGAACGTGCACCAGCTCCGTGCGGTCTGCTTCGACCTCGACGACACGCTGTTCGACCACCGAGGAGCGGCCCGCACGGGCGTCCGACGGTTCCTCGGCGACCTCGGTGTCGACGTCGACGAGGCGGTCCTCGCGGAGTGGTTCCGAGCTGAGGACGAGCAGTACGAACGGTGGCGGACGGGCGAGATCGACTTCGCGGAGCAGCGGCGGGAACGGCTCCGCATCGTCCTCCCGCCCCTCGGCGTCGCGCTGCCGGCGGACGAGGCGGGGCTCGACGCGCTCTTCGACGACTACCTCGCGGCCTACCGGGACGCCTGGTGTGTCTTCCCGGACGTCGCGCCGCTGCTCCGGTCCCTCCGGGAGCGCGGGTACCGGATCGGCCTCCTCACGAACGGCTCCGAGGCGCAGCAGCTCGACAAGCTCGCCCCGATCGGCCTCGACGCTGCGTTCGACGCCGTGTGCATCTCGGAGCAGATCGGCGTGCAGAAGCCCGACCCACGCGCGTTCACGCTCCTCGCCGCGCGGCTCGGGGTCGATCCGGCGGCATGCCTCTTCGTGGGCGACGACCCCGAGCGGGACGTCGCCGGCGCACGCCGTGCCGGCATGCGCGCGGTCCTGGTCGACCGAGCCGACCCCGCAGCCGCGGACCTGGCGACGGTGGTCGGGACGACGCTCAGGGTGGACTGAGCCGCGGGCCGCGTCAGGCCGACGAGCCGCGGTTCAGACGATCAGCGGCCTTGCCGAGCAGCCAGTTCACGGCCCAGCCGAGCACGCCGATCACCGGCACGAACAGGATGACGACCGTCCAGAGCCACTTGACGACGTCACTCCGCCGGCGGTCGCGCCACACCTGCACGAGCGCGATCGCGTCGAGCGCGAGCAGCGCCAGCAGCACGAGCACGTGAGCACCGGTCATGCCTGAGAACACGAGGTCCTCCCCCTTCCCGCACCGGTGGCCCGGTGCGTCCGATCGACCCTACGGATCGGCTCGCGCGATGTCGTCATCCGCTGGGGGGACCGGACGGGAGGCGCGGGGCGGGCCCGCACCGTGCCTCCCGTCCGGTGCGACCCGGCCGTGCGCCGGGGGCGAACCGCCTCACCCGAGCAGGTGAGCGATGCGCGCGGCGCGTGCCGCGTTGTCCTGCGCCTCCGGCACCTCGCCTCGGCTGACGTACCAGAGCGCCGATTCGACGAGCCGCGCGACCGACCAGGCGTGGACGCGATCCGGGGCGAGGCCCGTCCGGTCCGCGACGAGCGCCGTCCGGTCGACGACGGCGGCCACCGGATCGGGCAGTGCGAACGGGTCGTCGACCTGCATGAGCAGCGGGCAGAGGTCGTAGGCGGGGTCGCCCGTCATCGGCTTCGGGTCGATCACGAGCCACGGCTCACGCTCCGCGGCGAGGACGTTGCCCGGGTTGTGGTCGCCGTGCACGACGACCTCGCGCGTGGCGGTCCGGGGGAGTTCTCGGAGCAGCGCCACGCCCTGCCGGACCACCCCCGGGTCGAGCGGCGGCGCGAGGGTCTGCATCCGGTGTTCCGCGAGGTCCGCCCACTCGTCGCAGACGTCCACGAGCCGTTCGAACGGGGAGGACTCGGGGACACCGGCGGCCCAGAGCCGGGCGACGGCGTCCGCCCCGATCGTCAGCCGTTCCGTCGGGCCGAGGTCCTCCCGGTCGACGAGTCGTGTGCCCGGCGCGCAGCGCTCGAGGAGCAGCACGAACGGGTCCTCCGGGTCGGACGCGAGCAGGCGGACCGCGCCGCGGCCGTCCCACCAGGCGAGCGCGGCGGCCTCGTCGCGGGCCTCACGGTGCGGGAACGACAGCTTGAGCACAGCGGGGAGGCCGTCGGCGGTCGTCACCGTCCGGACGTGCGAGACACTGCCGCCCGTGATCTCCGGACCGAGCCGGAGGTCCCACCGCGCGACGGCGGCGGCGAGCCGGTCCGGCACCGTCCGGCGCCAGTCGTCCTCCGTCGGCCACATGAAGGGGTCAGCCGGCCACCGGTGTGAGCCGCACCGGCACGGCCTTCGACACCGGGGTGTTGCTGCCCCTCGCGGCGCTGTCGAGCGGCACGAGGACGTTCGCCTCGGGGAAGTACGCGGCCGCGCAGCCCTTCGCGCTCGGGTAGGCGACGATGCGCTGGTCGCGGAGCACCCGCTCGACGTCGTCGTGCCAGACCGTGGTGACGTCGACGTGCTGCCCGTCCTCGAGTCCGAGCTCGGCGAGGTCCTCCGGGTTCACGAAGACGACGTGCCGCCCCTTCTTGATGCCGCGGTACCGGTCGTTGAGGCTGTAGATGGTGGTGTTGTACTGGTCGTGGCTGCGCAGGGTCTGCAGCAGCAGGGTGCCCTCGGGGCGCTCGACGTGTTCGAGCTCGTTGACGGTGAGCATCGCCTTGCCGGACTTCGTGGCGAAGGTCCGCGAATCGCGCGGGCCGTTCGGCAGCACGAAGCCCTCCTTGCTGCCGGCTCGGCGGGAGTAGTCGTCGAAGCCCGGCACGACGTGGCTGATGTGGTCACGGACGACGCCGTAGTCGTCGCGCATCGCCTCCCACGCGATCGGCACCCGGTCGCCGAGGACGGCGCGGGCGAGCTCGCAGACGATCGCGACCTCGGACCGGAGGCCCGGTGCGACCGGCGGCACCTGGCCGTGGCTGCCGTGCACGGAGCAGACGGTGTCCTCGACCGAGACGAACTGCGGTCCCGAGGCCTGGACGTCGACCTCGGTGCGGCCCATCGTCGGCAGGATGAGGGCCTCCTTCCCGACGACGGCGTGCGAGCGGTTCAGCTTCGTGGACACCTGGACGGTCATCTCGGTACCGCGGAACGCCGCTTCGGCGAGCTGGGAGTCGGAGATCGCGCCGACGAGGTTGCCGCCCATCCCCATCCAGAACCGCACGTCGCCGCGCTGCATCGCCTGGATGCCCTTGAGCGCGTCGACGCCGTGCTCACGTGGCGGGTCGAAGTGGAACTCCTCCGCCAGGGCGTCGAGGAAGGTGTCGGGCATCTGCTCCCAGATCCCCATCGTGCGGTCGCCCTGCACGTTGCTGTGCCCGCGGATCGGGGAGGCGCCGGCGCCGGGCTTGCCGATGTTCCCGCGGAGCAGCAGGAGGTTGATGATCTCCTTGATCGTGTCGACGGCCTTGGTGTGCTGGGTGATGCCCATCGCCCACGTGATGATCGTCCGTTCCGAGCGCAGGTAGCGGTCGGCGAGCTCGTCGATCTCGGTGAGGGACAGTCCCGTGGCGCGGACGACCTCGTCGTCGTCGACCTGCAGGATGTGCTGCACGAAGGCGTCGTAGCCGCTCGTGTGCTCGTCGATGAACGCCCGGTCCACCACGGTGCCCGGGGCCGCCTGCTCGGCGAGGACGACCCGCTTCGCGACCGCCTGCAGCAGCGCCATGTCGCCGCCGAGCCGGATCTGCAGGAACTGGTCGGCGATCTGGGTGCCGTGGCCGACGACCCCGCGGACGCGCTGCGGGTTCTTGTAGCGGCGGAGGCCGGCCTCGGGGAGTGGGTTCACGGCGACGATCTCCGCGCCGTTCTGCTTGGCGTCCTCGAGCGCGGTGAGCATGCGGGGGTGGTTCGTGCCGGGGTTCTGCCCCATCACGATGATGAGCTCGGTCTGCTCGAAGTCGTCGTAGGCGATGGTCGACTTGCCGATGCCGACGACTTCGGCCATCGCGAGGCTCGTCGACTCGTGGCACATGTTCGAGCAGTCCGGCAGGTTGTTCGTCCCGAAGGCCCGGACGAAGAGCTGGTAGACGAACGCCGCTTCGTTCGAGGTGCGTCCGGACGTGTAGAACGACGCCTGGTCCGGGCTGTCGAGGCCGTTGAGGTGCTCTGCGATGAGCTCGTACGCGCGCTCCCAGCTGACGGGCTCGTAGTGGTCCTTCCCCGCGGGCTTCCACACCGGCTCGGTCAGGCGACCCTGCATACCGAGCCAGTACTCGGTCTTGCCGGCGAGGTCGTCGACGGAGTGCTCCGCCCAGAAGGTCCGCGGCACGGTGACCGGGGTGGCCTCCCACACCACGGCCTTGCCGCCGTTCTCGCAGAACTCCGCGGTCTTGCGCTTGTCCGGGTCGGGCCAGGCGCAGCTCATGCAGTCGTACCCGCCCTTCTGGTTCAGGGCGAGCATGAGCTTGGCGGTCCGCGCGGCACCGAGCTGTTCGAGCGCGGGCCCCATCGAGTGCAGGACGCCGGGGACCCCGGCGGCCCAGTCCTTCGGCTCACCGACCTCGAGGCCGGCGTCCGTCACGTCGTCGGTCGGGGGCTGCTTCGTCATCGGGCGTTCACGGTCTCTCGGTCGCTGCTGCTGTCGGTGGTGGTGTCGGGTTCGACGATGCGCTCGGGTCGGCTGTAGACGACCATGCTCTGGCCGCGGAGGAACCCGACGATCGTGATGCCGACCTCGTTCGCGAGGTCGACGGCGAGCGACGACGGTGCGGACACCGCGGCGAGCACCGGGATCCCGGCCATCGAGGCCTTCTGTGTCAACTCGAAGCTCGCGCGGCCGCTCACCATGAGCACGGTGCCGGTGAGGGGCAGACGCCCGTCCTTCACCGCCCAGCCGATGACCTTGTCGACGGCGTTGTGCCGGCCCACGTCCTCGCGGAGGACGAGCATCCGCCCGGTGCGTCCGTCGAAGAGCGCTGCGGCGTGCAGGCCGCCCGTCTTCTCGAACACGGCCTGCTGGTCGCGGAGCAGGTCGGGGAACGTCGCGAGGAGCGCCGGGTCGAGGACGAGGTCGTCGTGCAGGACGGCGTGCTGCGAGGTCGTCCGGACGGCGTCGATGCTCGCCTTGCCGCAGAGCCCGCACGAGCTCGTCGTGTAGAAGGCACGCTCCAGGCTCGGATCCGGCGCGGGGACACCGGGCGCGAGGGTGACGTCGAGCACGTTGTACGTGTTGAGCCCCTCCTCGGTCGCTCCCGCGCAGTACCGGGCAGCGAGGAAGTCGTCACCGCGTGCGATGACCCCCTCGGACACGAGGAAGCCCGCGGCGAGGTCGACGTCGTTCCCCGGAGTCCGCATCGTGATAGCGAGGGACGAGCCGCCGACCCGGATCTCGAGCGGCTCCTCGACGGCGAGCAGGTCCTCCCGGACCGACCGCGAGGTGCCGACCGTGATGCGGGTGACCCGCTTCCGTGCGGTGATCCGGTTCATGGCTCGGGTCTACCACCCGCACCCGTCGCCCACCAGTGCGGTGCGGGTCACGTCCACGGCAGACGGAGTGCCGGCACGACGGCACCGGCCCGCACGCCGCCCGCCTCGACGACCGCCAGCCCGTCCGCGTCCGCCAGCCCGCGGAGCATCGCCGGCGACTGGTGGGTGGTCGGCACCGCGCCGTCCGGGGTCGACCGGTACGCGAGGACGAGCGCACCCGGGCGTTCGTTCGGTACGTCGGCGGCGATCGGCACCCGGTCCGGCTCGTCGAGGGCACGTCCGGTCATCCCGGCCACGAGCGGACCGCCGAGCAGCACCGCGCCGACCATCGCCGCCATCGGGTTGCCCGGCAGGCAGAGGTACAGCGTCCGGCCGCGTCGGGCGAGCATCGTCGGCCGTCCTGGTCGCACGTCGACGCGGTCGACGACGAGTTCCGCGCCGATCCGTCCCAGCGCGCCGCGGACGTGGTCGGTCGACGACCCGGCCGTCCCGCCCGTCGTCACGACCAACCGCTCGATGGCGTCACCGAGCACCCGTTCGGTCGCCGCGGGGTCGTCGGACACCCGCTCGGCGGTGCCCGTCGACGCACCGAACCCCTGCAGGACGGCGGGGAGCGTCATGGTGAACACGTCCCGGACCCGACCGGGTTCCGGGACACCCCGCCCGACGATCTCGTCCCCGAGCACGGCGACGCGGACGGTCGGCGCGGGGACGACGTCGAGGTCGTCGACGCCCGAAGCGGCGGCGAGGGCGATCCGGGGCGGTGTGAGCACGGTCCCTGCGGCGAAGAGCAGCTCCCCGACGGAGATCTCCTCGCCCGCGGGCCGGACGTGTCGACGGATCCCGATGGTGTGCCGCACGAGCCGTCCGTCGACGACGTCGGCGTCCTCCGAGCGCACGACCGACGTCGTCCCGGGCGGGATCGGCGCCCCGGTCGTGATCGGCCGCGCCCGACCCGCGTCGAGCCGCTCGGTCGACGGAGCCGCCCCGGCGACGATCGCGGCGCCGAGCGACCACGGGCCCTCGCCCGCCACCGCCCAGCCGTCCATCGCGGCGCCGTCGTGGCCGGGGACGGCGCCGGGGGCGGTCAGGTCCGACGCGAGCACCCGCCCGAGACCGTCCGCGAGCTCCACCCGGACACCGGGCTCGCACAGTGCAGCCCCGGCCGCGTGCGCCGCTGCCCGGGCGTCGGCCCACTGCGCCGGGCCGCCCGTCACGCTCCGTCCTGCTCGGCGCGCGCCGCGGCGAGGCGGGTCGCGGTGGCGACGGCGTCGGACAGGTCCTCGGTGCTGCCGCCGCGGAGCCCGGCCGCGTACCCGACGAGGAACGTGGTCAGCGGCGCGGCCGGCCGTGCCACCCCGTGCGCGGCGTCGCGGGCGAGGTCGAGCACGACACCGATGTCGATGGCGGAGTCTGCGGGCAGACCGAGCGCCTCGGCGAGCTCGGCCCTCCACCCTGCGAGGACGTCGTCTGTGGTCATGTCGCCAGTCAAGCAGTGCCGGGGACACCGGGCCTCGCGACGGGCTCAGGTGAGCCGTTCGGCGTCGTCCGGGGTGTCGACGTCCGCGCAGAGTGCGGAGGGCACCGGCACCTCCACGAGCGTGAGCGGAGCGGTCAGCCGACGGAGCGACGCACCGACGACCTCGTCGAGGCTGTCGACCGCAGTCCGGAGGGCCGTCGACCGGTACAACGCCAGGAGCGGCTGGCGGCGTCCGTCGTCGTCGACCGCGACCCACCCGTCCCGATCTGCATCGTCGTCTGCGGGATCGACGGCTCGGAGCAGGAGCGTCACGGCCTCCACCGGCCGGACCAGGTCGCAGGCCAGCACCAGCGTGAGCGGGGCGCTCGCCGGAACCGCGCCGAAGCCCGCTGCGAGCCCGCTCACCGGACCGCCGAACGGCGGGTCCTCACGGACGAGCACGATCCCGGTCGGCGTTCGGGCGTCCTCCCTCGACCCCACCAGGACCGTCCGCCGGGCGCCGGCGGCGGCGTGCACCGCGCGGTCGAGGAGGGTGTCACCGGGCGCGCCGAGCGCGGTCTTGTCGATGCCCCCGAGACGCGCGGCGCGTCCGCCTGCGAGCAGGACGGCGTCGAACGACGGGAGGGCGGACACGTCCGCACGCTACCGGCCTGGAGGCACGGCTCGACTCCGCCACGCACCGCTCGACCGCACGCGGGCCGTGTCGCGGCACGTGGCCGGTCCGCGCTCAGTGGCAGCGTTCCAGGGTGAAGGACGGCTCGGCGTCGAACCCACCGCGGACGGTTCCGGACGGGCCGCTCGACGTGGACGTCGACCCCCAGTGCCGCACGGTCGTGCACCCGAGCGCGTCGGTCGCCTGCACGACGGGGTCGCTGCTCGTGGCCGAGGACGCGACGACGAGGAGCCGGTCGGTCCCGGTCGCGACGAGTCGCTCGATCTGGGCCGCGGTGAACACCGGCACGTGCCCGGAGAACCCGCCGTCGGTGAGGACCTCGCGCCCGGTGTCGCCGATGACGTCCGCGGAGATGCGCCACGAGTCCGTGAGGAACAGCGGCCGTCCGTCCTGCCCGCCACCGTCCTGCTCGGCCGTGCGGACGAGGGAGGCCTCGCTCGCCGACAACGACGGGTGACCACCCCAGACGTCCGGCACCGAGACGTGGAACGCCGAGTGCAGCACGACGCTCCGGTCCGCCCCGGCCATCCCCTGTCGGGCGAGAGCGAACGCCCGCTCCGGAGTGCGACCACCGAAGGCGTACGCCCCGGTGCCGGTGCCGACCGAGGCATCGCCGCCGCTGCCGTCCCGAGCCGCGTCGAGGGCCTGCAGCGAGAAACAGGCCGGCCCGGCGACGACCGCGGCGACGAGCAGAGCCGTCGTCGCCCGTCGCCCGCGCGTGCCGGTCCGCACGGAGACACCGCCCCAGTGCACGAGCAGCGCGATGAGCGCGGCGATCGTCAGCCCCACCGCCACCGCGCCGAGCACCACCGGTTCGGCGGACGACCGCGCGAGCCACGTCCACCAGGCGCCCTGCACCACGAGGAGCCCGACCGGGACGGCGCGGAGCCGTCGGTCCGCAGCGTCGACCAGGGACGCCGCGCCCCACCAGCCGACCGCAGCGAGCACGGCGAGCTGGACGCCGATGCCGGCGACGTAGGCGGTGTGCGGGAGTCGCATGACGGACAGCACCACGACCGCCGTGATCAGCCACACGCAGACCGTGACGAGCGCTGCGAAGGCGGGACGTGCCTCCCGGCCGGTGCGACGGGGCCACCACCGGACAGCACCGATCCCGATGCCGGCGACCGCGGCCGGCCACGACCAGCCCACCTGCGAGGCGTACCGCGGCGAGAAGAGCTGCAGCAGGGTCGTCCCGGTGCGGTGCGGCACCCCGCCGAGGCCGTGGAAGCCGTGGGCCAGGTGCGCACCCGCGCGGGCGAACGCACCGCCGAGCGCGTTGACGGCGCCGGGCCACGCGCCGGGCAGGAACCGGTCGACGCCGTTGTACCCGAACACCATCGCGAACACGCTGTCGTCCGTCGAGCCGTCGACGTAGGGGTGGTCCGCCGTCGGCAGCAGCTCGACCACCACCGACCACGCGAGGCTCGCGACGAGCGTCGACGCGACGAGCACCGTGACGTGCCCGAGCGTGCGACGCCACCGCGCCCCCGGGGCCGACAGCGCCACCACCGTCCCGACCACGAGCGCGGGGACGACCAGCCACGCCTGGAGCATCTTCGCCTGGAAACCCACCCCGACGAAGAGCCCCGCGAGCACGAGCGGCCACCAGCGCCCGGTCAGGGCGGCACGCTGCCACCAGACGAGCGCGACGGCGAGGGCCATCGTGAGGAGCCCGTCCTCCATCGGGTGGCCGAACATCGACACGAAGATCGGGGTGGCCGCCGCGAGGGCCGCCGCGACGAGTCCGACCCGGGCGCCGGTCCAGCGCAGCCCCACGACCGACACCGCCACGGTCGTGACAGCGCCCTCGACCACCTGCGGCAGCGCGAGCGCGGCGGTGGACATGCCGAACACGTGCACGCTGATCGCCTGGGGGACCGCGAAGCCCGCGAGCTTGTCGAGCGTGACGGTCGCGCCGGGATCGAACGAACCGCTGAGGAACGCGGGCAGGGACTCGGACATCGAGCGGGCCGCGGCGGCGTAGAAGTCCGAGTCGCCGCCCCGTGCGAGGTTCCAGCTCGTCAGGACGGCGCCGAGCACGACGACGAGGGTGAGGACGGCGAGCTGGCGCCGCGGCTGGTGCAGCCAGCGGGCGGGACGCGCACCGGTGCGGTCGGGCATGGTCATGACGGCAATGTGGTGCCCGCGTCGATGAGGGAGCCGGAGATCCGTCCGGGTCCGGCAGCGGGTTCGTTCAGGCGGTGTCCGCTCTCAGGAACCGTCGCGGAGGTCGGCGAGCGTTCCGGCGGCCAAGGCGATGAGGTCGAAGGTCACCGTGCAGCCGTCCCCGAGCGGGGCCTGCGCGAGGAAGCCGACCGAGAACGGCTGCGCGCCGGGGTCGAGGCGGAAGGTCCGGACGAAGTCCCACGTCACGCCGTCGTCGGACGCGTGGAACGCGAACACGGGACCCACGCGGGCGATCCGTAGGGAAACGCTCGGACCGGAGAGCAGCCGGCCGTTCCCGTCGTCCGAGAAGCCGTCCGTCACGACGCTGACCACCATGTCCTCACCCTGCGGGGAGTGCTCGTCGCAGAGCTTCGCCCAGTGGTCCCGATCCGACCACAGCGCGAGTGCTCCGGCGTCGAAGGTGGTCCGTTCACCGTGCACGGTCACGCGGGCGGAGAAGACGAAGTCGCCGTCCGGTGCGGGGAAGGCGAGGGCGGTGGCGCCGTGTTGCTGCGGCCCGCCGGCAGCGTCGTTCGTCCAGTCCACCCCTGCGGCCGACACGAGGGTCAGTGAACCGGTGTCGGAGTCGAGGTGAGCGGTGCCGTCGAGACCGGTCCAGTGGAGGGGCGGAAGGCCGGGGACACGGGTGGTCACGACCGCACGGTACCGGTTGGATGGGGTGGTGTCCGTGCTCATCGTCACCGCCCACCCCGATCCCGAGTCGCTGACCCGCGCGATCGCGCGGGCACTCGCTCGCGCGCTGGAGGGCGACGGAGCGGCGCCCGTCGCGGTGGCCGACCTCGACGCGGAGGCGTTCGATCCTCGCTTCACGCTCGCCGACCGACATGCGTACCGGACCGGGCACGACGCTCCGGCCGACGTCGCGGCCGAGCGAGCGCGGCTGGACCACGTCGACGACCTCGTCCTCGTGTTCCCCGTGTACTGGTGGTCGATGCCGGCGCTGCTGAAGGGGTGGGTCGACCGGGTCTTCGGCAACGGCTGGGCATTCCGCGTCGGACCGGACGGCAGGATCGTGCGGCTCCTCGGCGACCTCACCGTGCACTTCGTCCCGATCGCCGGCGACGACGCGGGACGGTACGGACGGCACGGCTACGACCAGGCCTTCACGGCGCAGGTCGAGCACGGCATCGTCGACTACTGCGGCGCTCGCAGGGGCGCGACCGCCTGGCTGCACGAGTCGGAGACGGAGGATCCGGATGCCCGCTCGGCGACCGTCCGCGCCGTCGTCGAGGCCGTCCGCGACGCGGTGGTGCAGGCGCACCGGTAGCGTGTCGGCATGCCCCGCTTCACACCGCCGCCGGCCGACGCCGTCCGCGGACGACTCCTGGACGCGGCCCGCGACGAGTTCGCATCGCAGGGGGTGACCGGGGCGAAGGTCGAGCGGATCGCCGCCGCTGCCGACAGCAACAAGGCCCAGCTGTTCCACTACTTCGGCGGCAAGGACGGCTTGTACGAGGCGCTCCTCGAGCAGACCGCGACCGAGCTCGCCGCCGAGGCCCCGCTCGACGTCGACGACCTGGCCGAGTACGCCGGTCGTCTGCACGACGCCTACACCCGTCGGCCGTGGGTGCCGCGGCTCCTGACCTGGCACCGGCTCGAGGGCCGTCCGGTCGAGTCGCTCGAGGGCGCCCGGGCGGACGCCGTCGCCACGGTCGAGGCAGCACAGCGAGCTGGCGTGCTGCCCCGGACCTTCCGACCGGCCGTGCTGCTCGGGCTGGTCGAGCACCTGGCGGCGTTCTGGGCGGAGACCGCGCCGGAGGCCGAGGGTCCCGTCGCGGCAGTGTCCCCGCAGCGGCGGCGGCAGGCCGTCGTCGACGCGGTGGCGGCGTTGCTCGGACGGTCGGCGGATTCCCGGCCGCGTGGGAGTTCGCTGGGCGCATGAGCGAGTTCGTGAGGGACAACCCGGCCGCCGGACCCGAGGAGCCGGACGCGTACGGCATCGACCTCGTCGACGGCGACGAGCCGTCCGTCCGCCTGCTGGTGCGTGGCGAGCTGCCGGAGTCGGTCGAGCACGACGGCCGGACCTGGGTGGCCACCGACGAGACGCACGACCCTGGTGACGACGGCCCGCCGATCGCCGTGTTCCGGCCGCAGGACTGACCGTGGCGGCAGCGGACGAGACGGGACCGTTCTTCCACGGCACCCTCGCGGTGCTGCGGGAGGGGGACCTGCTCGTGGCGGGTCGGCCCTCGAACTACCGCCCCGAGGTCGTGATGAACCACGTCTACTTCACGGCGCTCCCCGACGGCGGTGGACTCGCCGCGGAGCTCGCGGTCCTGCTCGCCGGCGCCGGTGCCCCGCACGTCTACGAGGTCGAGCCGACCGGGCCCTTCGAGGACGATCCGAACGTCACCGACAAGAAGTTCCCCGGCAACCCCACGCGGTCGTACCGCACGACGGCGCCGCTGCGGATCGTACGCGAGGTCCACGACTGGACGCGGCTGACGCCCGAGGCGCGTGAGACGTGGCGGGAGCGGCTGGCGACGATGCAGCGCGACCGCGCCGAGATCATCAACTGACGACCGACGGCGGTCGCTGTCGGTCGTCGGACGTACTGTGCGGCCATGCCCGAGGGTGACTCCGTCCACCGGCTCGCCGCGCGGCTCCGAGCGGTCGACGGGGCACGGGTCCGTGCCGGTGAGCTCCGCGGCGGCCCGGACGCCGGGCACGCGTTCGGTGGGCAGCGCGTCAGCGGCCACGCCACACACGGCAAGCACCTCCTCACCCGCTTCGACGACGGCACGACCCTCCACACGCACATGCGGATGCAGGGCTCGTGGACCGTGACCGCCCGCGGGCGACGGTTGCCGCTCCACGTGGCGCGGGACGCCCGCGTGCGACTCGCGCTCGACGACGGCCGGACGGTGTGGGGCATCGACCTGCCGGTCGTCGAGCTCGTACCGACCGCCGAGGAGTCCCGCGTCATCGGGTACCTCGGCCCCGACCTCCTGCACGACGACTTCGACCGCGACGAAGCCGTCCGTCGTTGCACGAGCGACCCCGACGCGACGATCCGGACGGTCCTCCTCGACCAGCGCCGGGTCGCGGGCCTCGGGAACCTCTGGGCGAACGAGCTCTGCTTCGTCCGCGGCGTCCACCCGGACCGTCCGGTCGGCGACGTCGACGTCCCGTCGGCCCTCGACACGGCGCGCCGGATGCTGCGGCACTCGGCGACCGTGCCGGACGCCTACCAGGTGACGACCGGGGTACTGCGACGCGGGGAGCGACACTGGGTCGTCGGGAGAGCCGGGCGACCGTGCCTCCGGTGCGGGACCCGGGTGCGGGCGCGCGACGACGTCGAGGTGGCGGGGTCGCCCGCGCGGCGGGTGTGGTGGTGTCCCCGCTGCCAGCCGGCGCCGACGGCGCGCTGACCGCCGGAGCCGGAGCCGGCGACTGCGTCTCAGGGAACGTTGAGCCGCTTCCGTCGCAGCCCTGCTGCGGTGAGCGCCATCACGAACGGGGGTTGCACGCGGGCGAGCCGGTGGATCGCAGCCTCGTGCAGCAAGCAGAGGTCGCCCATCTGGGCAGCGGTGAGCTCGCCTCGCGCGAAGGTGACCACACGTGCGTCGTTGACGTGGACGGCCAGCGCCTCGAGTGGTCGGCTCGCGATCCGGTGGTCCTTCGCGAGGAGCACGAACCCGGCCCGGGTCCCCGCCGCGATCCACTCCTCGTCGGCCATCCGCTGCGCACGCTCGTCGCCGAACTGCTCCGCGAGGGTGACGGCGTCCCACCCGGCGCCCCGGAGGCGCGCGATGAGGAGGCGGCCGCCGACGGAACGATCGAGCAGGAAGCGACACTCGCCCATCGTCACGCGGCCTGCAGGAGGAGCGACCGGAGTTCCACCGGCTCGAGGCCGAAGTCGTCCGCGACGTCCGACATCGCCTCGCCGGCGCGGACCCGGCTGATCACGTCTTCGACGCGGACGCCGATCTTCGCCACGGTCGGCTGACCCGAGTTGCGGTGTGGATCGACGACCACCTCGATGTGCTCGAAGGCGGGGAGCCGGAGGAAGTCCACGAACCCCTCGCGGTAGACGATGCTCTGCAGGTACTGGTCGACGACGTCCCGGAACACGCCCTGGTGGTTCCGGACGACGACGAGGTCTCGGTCGCCGTTCTCGATGAGGATCTCGGCGCCGTCGGTCCGGAGCTTCTCGCTGAGCAGGGCATCCTCCAGTCCGATCTCCTGGCGGAGGACGTCGACCGCGGGCCGGATCCGAGCCATCGGGAGACCGGCACGGCGGAACGACTCCACGATGTAGGCCTCTGCGAGCGCGTTGAACGGGACCGTGAAGCTCCGCCCCGGTCGCACCCCGGTGAGGATGGGCGCACTCCACCCCCACTCGCCTTCGCTCCGCTGCCTGAACCGGTGCCCGTGCGCCCACCGCGCGAACGAGGTCGACGGGGCGCGGACGATCTGCGCTGCCTCCGTCAGGGAGTAGATCGGGGTCGTGTGTGCCGCGTCGCCGATCGGTGTTTGCATGCAAACAGCCTACCGCGCGGAGGACTCAGAGCACCCGCTCGAGCAACCGCAGCGTCCCCGCGATGTCGATGCTCCGGTCGAGCAACCACTGCACCTGCAGCCCGTCGAACGCCGCGATGATGAGCGACGCCACCTGCTCGAGGTCCGCGTCCGAGTACCGCCCCGACGCCACGAGCTCGTCCCGGAGCTGCGCCGCGAGGTCCGCCCGTGCCGAGTCGAACCGCTCCGTGAAGAACACCCGCGCCTCCTCGTTCCCCGGCTCGACGGAGGCGCCGAGCAGCGTCGTGTAGAGCGTCACGAGGGCCGGCTCCTGCACGTTCCGGTCGGCCACTGCGGTCATGCCGGCGACGACCCCCGGGACCTCGGTGAGGGTCTTGCCCGAGAGGACGTCCCGCTCCCGGAGGACCTCGACGAGCAGGGCCTCGCGTGACGAGAAGTAGTGCCGGAGCGCCGCGTGCGAGATGCCGATCGCGTCGCCGATGGCCCGGAGCGAGGTGCCGTCGATCCCGCGGTTCGCGACAACGTCGAGCGTCCGGTCGAGGATCTCCTGTCGCCGCTGGATCCCCTTGGCGTACGGGCCCCGGACGCCGCTTCCCCCGTTGGAACTCACGCCTCCAGGCTACGGCGCGCCGGCTGGGGGAAGTGCAGCCGCGAAACAGTCGGGCAAAAAACTTCCGCGCGGAGGTTTTCGGTGCTACTGTCACCGTCACCTACCAGCACTAGGTATTCAGATGGGCACCAGCCCCTGTGGCTCGAGGAGGAGTCATGTCGACACCGACGTCGAAGGAAGAACCCAAGTCCGGTCTCGCCGGCACCGCCACCCCGCCGGTCACCGCGGCCGCCGGCGCGACGAGCGCCGACCCGGCAGCGGCATCGCGTGCGTTCTCGGTCGAGGGCATCACGCAGGCCGTGAGCGCGGTCCGCGTCGGTCGCGGCTACCTCTGGGCACTGAGCTTCGCCCAGTTCGGCCTGTTCGTCGCCCTGCTCACCCCGGTCTTCGTGAGCATGTCGATCAAGGCCGAGCAGCTCAACCCGAGCAGCCCCGAGACCGTCGTCGGATCGGTGTTGCCGTTCGGTGCCCTCGGTGCCCTGTTCGCCAACCCGTTGCTGGGCGCGATCTCGGACCGCACGCGCACCCGCTGGGGGCGTCGCCGCCCCTACATGGTCGGCGGTGTCGTCGTCTTCGTCGGCGCTCTCGCCTGGATCGCGTTCTCGGACAGCGTGCTGCAGCTCACCCTCGGGTGGTTGCTGGCGCAGATCGCCGCCAACACGGTGCTCGCCACCCTCACTGCGAGCTTCGCGGACAACGTGCCGGAGTTCCAGCGTGGCAAGGCGTCGAGCGTCATCGCGCTCGCGCAGAACATCGCGATCCTGGCCGGCCTCTACCTGGCCGTCTACCTCGTCGGCAACCTGCCGCTGCTGTTCATCGCACCCGGCGTCCTGGCGATCATCGCCGTCCTGATCTACGCGTTCGTCGCCCGCGACGAGCTGCCGACGACGACCATCAAGCCGTTCAGCTGGATCAACCTCATCAGCTCGTTCTGGACGAACCCGATCAGGCACCCGGACTTCGGACTCGCCTGGTGGGGCCGCTTCCTCATCACCTTCGGCACGTTCATGTTCACGACCTACCGCCTCCTCTACATGCAGGACCGGATCGGTCTCGCGCAGAAGGACGCCGTGGCGGTCGTCGCGTTCGGTGTGCTCCTCTACACCGTCGCCCTGCTCGCCAGCGCCGCGCTCTCCGGCTGGGTGTCGGACCGCCTCGGGCGCCGCAAGGTCTTCGTCTGGAGCTCCACTGCCCTCACCGCGGTCGGCCTGGTGATCCTGGCGCACGTCGACTCGGTCGGCGGGTTCTACTTCGCGGAGATCGTCCTCGGCTTCGCCTACGGCATCTACGCCGCGATCGACACCGCGCTCGTCGTGGACGTCCTGCCCGACCCGGAGCGTCCCGGCAAGGACCTCGGTGTCATCAACATCGCCAACGCGCTGCCGCAGTCGCTCGCTCCGGCCGTCGGTCTCTTCCTCCTCGGCATCGGCGGCGGGCAGAACTACACGCTCATGCTCTGGGGTGCCGGCGTCGCGGTCCTGCTCGGAGCCCTCGTCATCTTCCCCATCAAGTCGGTCAAGTAGCGGCTGACCAACCGCAACAACCTGGAGGCGCGACCCGCGTCGACGACGCGAGTCGCGCCTCCAGGCCGTCACCGCCACCCCGCGACGACGCGGGCAGAAAGGACCCACCATGGCACCCGCCATCTCCCTGCAGCTCTACACGGTGAACGCCGCGCTGGCGCCCGACCTCGACGGCGGCGTCCGCCGCCTCGCCGAGATCGGCTTCGACACCGTCGAGGCCTTCGCGTTCGTCGGCCGGTCCGCCGAACTCAAGCGGGCCTTCGACGCGCACGGCATCACCGCGAAGACCGGTCACGCCTTCCTCGTGCAGCAGGAGATCCCGCTGCCCGACGGCTCCGTGATGACCGCACCGTCCCACGCCGAGACCTTCGCCGCCGCGGCTGAGCTCGGCCTCGAGATCGTGATCGACCCGTTCGTCGGCGCCGACGAGTGGACCACGCGCGAGGGTGTCGAGCGCGTCGCTGCGCGGCTGAACGAAGCCGCCGCCGAGGCCGCCGAGCACGGCATGCGCGTCGGCTACCACAACCACGACCACGAGCTCCGGCCGCAGATCGACGGCAAGCCAGCACTCCAGGTGCTCGCCGAGCTGCTCGATCCCCGTGTCGTGCTCGAGCTCGACCTGTACTGGGCGTCGGCCGCCGGCATCGACCTCGTGCCGTTCATCCAGGAGCTCGGGGACCGGATCATCGCCGTACACGTGAAGGACGGGCCGATGCACGACGGGATCTCCACCGCGTCGATCCCGACCGACCAGACCCCGGCCGGCCAGGGCGACGTCCGCCTCGCCGAAGCCATCGCCGCATCCCCTGCGCTCGAGTACGCCGTCATCGAGTTCGACGGGTTCGACGGGGAGATCTTCGACGGGGTCGAGCAGTCCTACCGGTGGCTCGACGCCACGCTGAACAAGGAAGCGGTCTCCGCATGACCCGCACCGGGAAGGTCGGCGTCGGCTTCATCGGCGCCGGCATGATCAGCGAGCAGTACCTGACGAACCTCACGAAGTTCCCCGACGTCGAGGTCGTCCGCATCGGCGACATCGACAGCGAGCGTGCGGCGGCGTCGGCCGCGAAGTGGGGCGTCGCAGCGTCCGGCACCGGCGACGACGTCCTCGCGGACCCGGACGTCGAGATCGTCGTCAACCTCACGCTCCCGGCGACGCACGTCGAGGTCTCGGCCGCCGCCCTCCGCGCCGGCAAGCACGTGTGGAGCGAGAAGCCGATCGGGGTCGACCGTGCGTCCGCCGCCGGGCTCGTCGCCCTCGCCGAGTCGCTCGGGCTGGGGCTCGGCATCGCGCCCGACACCGTGCTCGGCTCCGGGTGGCAGACCGCCAAGCGCGCGATCGAGTCCGGCGCGATCGGCACCCCGCTCACCGCGGTGACGAGCTTCCAGTGGCAGGGGCCGGACGTGTTCCACCCGAACGCGTCGTTCCTCTACGCGAAGGGCGCCGGTCCGCTCTTCGACATGGGCCCGTACTACTTCACGGCGCTCGTGCACCTGCTCGGCCCGATCGCGTCGGTCGTCGCGACCGGCTCGACGTCGCGGGACACCCGCCAGCTCGTCGTCGGGCCGAACGCCGGTCAGGAGTTCCCGGTCGAGGTGCCCACCCACCTCTCCGTCCTGACCTCGTTCGAGCAGGGCGGCTCCGCCCAGTCGCTGCTCTCGTTCGACACCCCGCTGTTCCGACACGGCGTCTTCGAGGTGAACGGCACCGAGGGCACGATCGTCCTGCCCGACCCGAACACCTTCGGCGGCGGGCACCCGATCCGCATCGCACGGCCGCTCGGTGCCGACGTCTCGTTCCCGTTCGAGCAGGAGTGGGAGACCGTCCTCGACGAGGAGCCCACCGCCGGCCGTGGGCTCGGCGTGCTCGACATGGCGCGGGCGATCCGTGGCGGCGGCTCGCACATCGCGACGGGCGAGGTCGGCTACCACGTCCTCGACACGATGGTCGCGGTGGAGGAGTCCGTCGAGCGCCGCGCGTTCGTCGACGTCGAGTCCACCGTCGCGCCGATCGCATCGCTGCCCGAGGGCTTCGACCCCTTCGCGGCCACGCTCGACACGGTCGCCGCCGCGGTCTGACGACCCGCGGTCGCGACCAGGGCCTACGCCGCCGGTTCCTGCGCGACGCGCCAGCGGCGTGCAGGCCGTGTCGGTGGGGAGAGGCCCTGCTCACGTCCGCTGTGTGCGGAACGGGCAGGGCTTCCCGTCCGTCCGTCACGGCGCGCGCCGCACCGTGCCGGGCCAGGCCGACCTGCCCGGTCCCCGAGTCTCGGCTCGGCGGACAGTTCCGCGGCTCCGCGGCCGCGGAACTGTCCGTCCTGGCGAGTCTCGCGTCAGCGCGGCGACGCCGCGGCTCACCAGGGGACGACGCCGTCGTCCTCGAAGAACCCGCCGCGGGGGCCGTCGTCGGGCAGGATGGCGAGCCGGATGGCGGTCGCCGCGCCCTGCGCGGCCGTCCGGTCGCCTGCGAAGCCGTTGAAGTCCGTCGCGACGAGGCCGGGGCAGGCCGCGTTCACGATGATCGGCGTGTCCGCGAAGGTCCGGGCGTACTGGGTGGTGATGCCGTTGAGGAAGGTCTTCGAGGGCGCGTACGCGGCCATGACCGGCCCGGGCTGCCGGCCGAGCGAACCCATGCTGCTCGAGGCGTTGACGATCCTCGGCGCGGAGGAGCGGCGGAGCAGCGGCAGGAACGCGTTCGTCACGCGGACCACCCCGTAGACGTTGACGTCGACCACCTGGCGGACCACGTCGAGGTCGAGCGTCGTCGGGTCCTGCGTCCAGGTGACGGGGTCGAACGGACCCGAGATGCCCGCGTTGTTCACGAGGACGTCGAGACGCCCGAACCGCCGCTCGACCTCCGCGGCGGCAGCGACGACCCCGTCGTCGTCCGTGACGTCGATCCGGACGCCGTGCGCGTCGATGCCCTGCGTGCGCAGCCGTTCGACGGCCGCCGACCGACTGTCGTCGTCACGGGCACCCACCAGCACGCGGAGGCCCCGGGCGCCGAGGCCCTCGGCGATCGCGTACCCGATGCCCTTGTTCGCGCCCGTCACCAGCGCGGTGGTCCTGTCGTTCGTGGCTGTCGTGGCTGTCGTGGCTGTTGCGTCGTCGTGCTCGTCCATGACCCGATCGTCGGTCCGAGCAGGTCGCTGTGTCCAACACCAATCCGGTCATCGGTGGTACCCCACGGGTATCACCGGGCGTACGCTCTGGACGTGGACGACGTCGAGACCCGCGAGCTCCGGTACTTCCTGGCCGTGGCGGAGGAGCGACACTTCGGACGAGCAGCGCTCCGACTCGGGATGGCGCAGCCGCCGTTGTCGCGTGCGATCCGGCAGCTCGAGGCGCGGATCGGCGTGCAGCTCTTCGACCGCGATCGACGTGGCGTGCGCCTGACCCCGGCGGGTGAGGTGCTCCTCCGTGACGCTCCTGCCGCCCTCGACAGCGTGCGCGCGGCCGTCCGGCGGGCACGCCGCGCGGGTGCTCCGGAGCGGCGGCTCGTGCTCGCGACGAAGGCCGGATCGTCGCACGCGTTCCTGCAGTCCCTGCTCGACACACACCAGGCCGCCGTCGACGCCGGTGTCCCAGACGCCGTCCCGATCGACGTCGAGCTGTGCGAGATCGGCGAGCAGGCGGGGCTCCTGCTCGACGGTACGGCGGACGTCGCGGTGATGCACCGTCCGTTCGACGACTTCACCGGCATCGAGTCCGTCGACCTGCACTCCGAGCCGCAGGTCGCGATCGTGCCGTCGTCGCACCCGCTCGCCGCACGCCGCTCGCTGACGATGGCGGAGGTGTCGTCCGTACCCGATCTCCCGATCGCCCGGTGGCCCCTCGCCGACTGGAGCTACCCGCCGGGTCCGGGCCCGGAGGTGCACTCGCAGTCGCAGCTCGCCCAGCTCGTCGCCCTCGGCCGCACGCTCCTCGTCATCCCCCGGTCGAGCCGTGCGTGGCAGTGGCCGGAGCACTCCGCGGTGCCCGTGCTCGATGCGCCGATCGCCACGACCGTGCTCGGCTGGCCCGAGGGGCGGCGCACACCGGAGGTCGACCAGCTCGTCGCGACGGCGCTCCGGATCGAGGACGACTCCGAGGCCGCGACCGCCTGAGCCGGCGCGTACAGCGGGCGCAGATCAGGCCCAGAGCCGCTCGACCGGCACGGCGTGCCCGAGGACCCGCTCGGCCGCACGGTGCCCCGAGCACAGCGCTGCCGACACCGTCGCCGGGTCGTCCGTCCACGTGGCCTCGCCAGCCAGGTGCAGCACGCCGTCGATCGGCTCCGCGAGGTCGTCGTGGTCGGCAGTGGTCGACCCCGGCAGCATGTGCGCGTAGGACCCGAGCGCCCACGGGTCGTCCTGCCACGCGGTCACGAGCACCGAGGTCGGCGCGGCCACCCGGTCGCCGTACAGCCGTCGCAGCTGGTCGAGCACCGACGCGGCGACCCGCTCGGCGGACCACCCGCGGATCGCCCGCCCCGCCGGCCCCGCCGCGAACGTCAGCAGCGTCGGCTCGCCGTCGATCCGGGTGAGGTCGTACCAGGAGTGCCACCACGATCCCTCGGGACCGAGCTGGCGGACCGCGTACACGTCCTCGTCCCAGAACCGCTCCGGGAACCGCAGCACCACCTTCTCGAAGGCGTTCATCCGTAGGTGGCCGAGGGCCTCCCGGTGTCGATCAGGAAGCGGCGGGTCGAACGTGATCGTGCCCGCTTGCAGCACACCGACGGGCACGGTCACGACCGCGCTGCCCGCGGCGAACGGCGTGGAGCGTGCGCCGTCGTCGACCGTGACGACGACCCCTCCGAGACCGCGCGACACCGCGGTGACGGTGTGCCCGAGCCGAACGTCGAGCCCCTCGGCGAGGTGCGCCGGCAGCTCGTCGTACCCGTGCGGGAACACGACCTCGTCACCCTCGATGGTGTCGTCGTCGAGGCCGTGCGCCGCCAGCTCGTCCGCGCCCACCCCGTACTGCTCCTCGCTGCGGTGCTCGAGGTGTTCGCGGACCCGCTCGGCGCGTTCGGCGTCCCACCCCTGCGCGGCCACCGCCCGTTCGACGACCATGCGGTACGAGTCCGCCGGGGCCGACACCGCGATGACGTCCACGAGGGTCCGGTCGACGGCGTGCACGTCGTCGGCGAACCGTACGGCCTCGGCGTCGGACACACGGCGGCCGTCCGGCGCGTGGTACGCGATCGGACGGCCGTCCACCTGGTAGCCGCCGACGGTGAACTCCACGGTCGGCAGCCCGAACGCCCGCACCGCGTCCGCGACCGCGCTGCCGTCGATCCCGTGGATCCACGACGCCCCGCGGTCGGTGACCTGCCCGCCGGTCCGCTCGGTGTGCACCCGCCCGCCGACACGGTCGCGCGCCTCGAGCACCACGACCCGGCGCCCGGCGTCCTGCAGCAGCCGTGCCGCGGTGAGCCCGGCCACCCCCGCACCCACCACGACGACGTCCCACGAGGCGGTTCCCACGCTGGTGCTCCTCTCGGCGGCGGATCACGATCATCACAGGGTAGTGCGGATCCCGTCGCGAGGCGCTAGTTTCAGTGCTCGGATGCACGGTGCAGTGGATCCTCGGCGACGGATTTCGTCGCGTGACACATCCGAGAGGTGGCTGGTCATGCGGGACGGCGGAGTGGTGACTGCGGCCACCGACACGACGGCGGTCGACAAGGGCCTCCGGACGGGCGCGCTCGGCCTGTTCGGCAGCGTCGTCATGGGCATCTCGTCCACGGCGCCGGCGTACAGCCTGGCTGCGAGCCTCGGCCTGGTGGTCGCGAGCGGCGGGGCGCTGCTCGCGGGCGTCAAGGCGCCGGCGATCATGCTGCTCGCGTTCATCCCGATGTGGATGATCGCCGTGGCCTACCAGGAGCTCAACAAGGAGGACCCGGACTGCGGCACGACCTTCACGTGGGCGACCCGGGCGTTCGGGGCGGTCACGGGGTGGCTCGGCGGCTGGGGCATCATCGCCGCGGACATCATCGTGATGGCGAACCTCGCGCAGATCGCCGGCTCGTACGGGTACACCTTCGTCGGGGTGATGACGAACGACCAGGCGATCAGCGCGCTGGGGAGCAGCACCCTCTGGTCGACGGTGGCCGGCGTGCTCTGGATCGCCGTGATGACCTTCATCTGCTACGTCGGCGTCGAGGTCTCGGCTCGCCTGCAGTACGTGCTGCTCGGCGTCGAGGTGCTGGTCCTCGTGATGTTCGCGTCGGTCGCCCTGGTCCGGGTCGGCACCGGCCACGGCGTCGACGGATCGATCACCCCGTCGCTCAGCTGGCTCTGGCCGAGCGGCATGGACTTCGGGTCCGTGATCGCGCCCGCCATGCTCACCGCGATCTTCATCTACTGGGGCTGGGACACCGCGGTGTCGCTCAACGAGGAGACGAAGGACCCTGAGAAGACCCCCGGTCGCGCCGCGGTCATCAGCACCGTGCTGCTGCTCGTGATCTACGCGCTGGTGTCCATCGCCGCGATCGCGTTCGCCGGGGTCGGCACGAAGGGCATCGGCCTCGGGTCGCAGACCAACGCGGACGACGTGTTCTCGGCCATCGGCCCCACGCTCTTCGGCGACTCGTTCATCGGGCACGCCGCGATGGCACTGCTCGCGTTCTCGATCCTGACCTCTGCGTCGGCGTCCACCCAGACGACGATCCTGCCCACCGCCCGCACCGCGCTCTCGATGGCCGCGTACAAGGCACTGCCGACCCAGTTCGCCCGGATCCACAAGCGGTTCCTGACCCCGACGTGGTCGACGGTCGGCATGGGCCTCGCGTCCATCGGGTTCTACGTGCTCTTCACCGTCATCTCGACGAACCTGCTCACCGCCCTCATCGGGTCGGTCGGCCTGATGATCGCGTTCTACTACGGCCTCACCGGGTTCGCGTGCGTGTGGGTGTACCGGCGGACCCTGTTCTCGAGCGTCCGGAACGCCGTCATGCGCGGCCTGGTTCCCCTCGCCGGCGGGATCGTCCTCGCCGTGACGTTCGTCTACGGCCTCGTGCAGTTCGCTCAGCCCGACTGGCTGCAGGACGACGCCGGCCACGACGTCACCATCCTCGGGATCGGAGCGGTCGCGGTGGTCGGGATCGGCGCGATCCTGATCGGCGTCGTGCTCATGGTGGTGTGGTGGCTGCGGTCGCCCGACTTCTTCGCGGGCCGGACGCTCACGGCCCGGACCCCCGTGCTCGTGCTCGACACCCCCGAGGGCCTCCCGACGATGGGTCTGCCGGACTCCGGCCGCGAGCCGACGGTCATCGCGCCGGACATGTCGAACCTGCCGACCGGCAGCATCGCCGTGGACGAGGAGACGGGCAAGCGCTTCCAGCGGACGCGCTCACGTCGCGACGACCGTCGCGACGGCTGAGGTCCGAGCACTGCACGTCCGCCCCGCGGCCGACGTGACCGCCTGACGCACTGGAGGCCCGGTACCAGCTGGTACCGGGCCTCCAGGCCGTCGTGTGGCCACCCCTGATCCCCGGCGACCGCAGGTGGGCCGGTCGCCCGGCCCACCCGACGACGTCAGCGCGCGGTGCGCGCGCCGATGCGCGGGACGACGAGGCCGAGGACGACCATCGCGACCGCGAGGATGAGGTGCAGCACGTTGTCCGCGCTGTTCAGCGGCACGAAGTTCGCGCCGGTCGCCATGCCTGCCGTGAACAGGCCGTAGATGAAGACGACGAAGTAGACGATGCCGCCGATCACGAGGTAGTTCCGCGAGCCGACGTGGGAGCGGGCGGCGACGACGCCGACGACGCCGAAGAGCAGGTGCACGATGTTGTGCAGGACGGAGACCTGGAAGACGCCGACGAGCAGGGCCATCGAGCCGTGGCCGGCCATCGACATCGAGCCCATGTCCATCGTGAGGCCCGGGATGAAGCCGGCGATGCCGACGAGCAGGAACACGACGCCGAACAGCAGCGCGACCTTCTGGGTCAGCGTGGCTGCGAAGCCGGTGCGGGCGGGGGAGGTGTGTGCGGTCATGGTGCGGTCCTTCCGAACGGTGGGTTCGAACTCGATGGGCCCGAGGCGGAGATCGCCACGGAACTGTCCCAGTCGCACAGGTTCTTCGGAGCGGACCATCCGGTGGTTTGGAGGGGCTCGTGCGAACTCCTGCCGTGCCGGCTGCTGCTCCGTCGTGCTCCAGGTGTGCTGTGCCGGTCCAGCCTGCACGTTGCCTGTGGACCCGGTTCGGGTCACTGCGCTCGGCGGACTGGCCCCCCTCCTTCTGGGGGTGCGTGGCTCGGACCAGATCTCCGTCGTGCGGGGGACGCGCGTGGCCTGAGCGTCCCCCTAGCGTTGGCTGCGTGATCGAAGTCGAGCACCTCACCAAGCACTACGGCCAGAAGATCGCCGTGAACGACGTCTCGTTCGTCGTCCGACCCGGGAGCGTCACCGGCTTCCTCGGGCCGAACGGCGCGGGCAAGTCCACGACGATGCGCATGATCATGGGCCTCGACCGCCCCACCTCGGGGAGGGCGATCGTCAACGGCGCGCCCTACCGCAGCTTCTCCGACCCGCTCCGGCAGGTCGGGGCGCTGCTCGAGGCGAAGGCGGTCCACTCCGGGCGGAGCGCCTACAACCACCTGCTCGCACTCGCGGCGACGCACGGCATCCCGAAGGCCCGGGTGCACGAGGTCATCGACATGACCGGCCTCGACGCGGTCGCGAAGAAGCGCGTCGGTGGGTTCTCGCTCGGCATGGGGCAGCGCCTCGGCATCGCGGCGGCACTGCTCGGTGACCCGAAGACCCTGATCCTCGACGAGCCGGTCAACGGCCTCGACCCCGACGGCGTCCTCTGGGTCCGCCAGCTCGCCCGCCGCATGGCCGCCGACGGCCGCACCGTGTTCCTCTCCAGCCACCTCATGAGCGAGATGGCGCAGACGGCCGACCGTGTCGTCGTGCTCGGTCGCGGCCGGGTGCTCGCCGACGCCCCGATCGCCGAGTTCGTCGCGGGAGGTGGCAACGGAGGCGGCAACCGCGTGCTCGTCCGGACGCCCGCGCCCGACCAGCTCTTCGGCGCGATCGGCTCCGCCGCGTCCGCCATCACCCCGCGCGAGGACGGCGCCTTCGTGGTCGTCGGCCCCGACGCGCAGCGCATCGGCGACGTCGCCGCACAGGTCGGCGCACCGATCCACGAGCTCACCCCGATGGGCGCCAGCCTCGAGGAGGCCTACATGGCACTCACCCGCGACGACGTCGAGTACCGATCGGAGGGCGTCCGATGAGCGCCGTCACCATGCCCCGCTCCACGAGCCTCTCCTTCCCGCGCCTCGTCCGGAGCGAGTGGATCAAGCTGCGCAGCATCCGGTCGACGGTCTGGTGCTACGCCATCGTCGTCGTCCTGACCCTCGCGATGGCCTCCCTGCTCGGCGCCGTCGACACCGGCGTCCAGCGTGGTGCACCGACCGCCGTGGCGAACGAGCTCATCGTGCAGGTCAGCGCCGCCAGTGTGTCGCTGACCGCGCTCGTCGTCGGGGTCCTCGGCGTGCTCATCATCACGGGGGAGTACGGCACCGGGCAGATCCGGTCCACCTTCACCGCGGACCCCGGGCGCACCGGCGTCGTGCTCGCGAAGGCGTTCGTCCTCGCGCTGACGACCTTCGTGGTCAGCGCCGTCGCCACCTGGATCGGCGTCGCGATCACCACCGCGCTGCAGGCCGATCGGGACATCCGCCCCGACCTCGCGGACCCGGCGGTGTTCATGCCGATCCTCGGCTCGTCGGTGTACGTGACGCTCGTCGCGCTCCTGGCGTTCGGCATCGGACTCCTCGTGCGGTCGAGCGCGGGCGGCATCGCCATCACGCTCGGCATCCTGCTCGTCCTGCCGACGATCGTGCAGATCATCGGCGGGCTGACCAACCAGCAGTGGATCATGGACGCCTCGCAGTTCCTGCCGTCCTCCGCCGGGGCGCAGCTGTACACGTTCGACTCGGGTGCGCAGCAGGGCGACGGCCTGCACCTCGGCGGTTGGGGTGGTTTCGGGGTCCTCGCGGGCGAGGTGGTCGTGATCGGCGCGATCGCGCTCGCCGCGGCGCGGTCGCGCGACGTCTGACGACGTCGACGGACCGACGGGAGGCCCGGATCACGCGAGCAGGTCAGCTCACGTGGTCCGGGCCTCCCGCCGTCTCCCCGTCGCGGGACGGGCGTCAGCGGCGGCCGAGCAGGGCCGCGACGGCGTCGCGGAGGCGTGACGGGCGTCGGACCGTCAGCGGTACCGCGCGGGTGTGGTTCGGGAACGCGAGGTCGTGGAGCATGTTCCGCTTCGAGCCGTCCCAGTTCGCGAAGAGGTACGCGCCGCCGAACGAGGTGAGACTCCGGACGGGCGTGCGCTTCCAGTTCCGGGCGACGTAGTAGCCGGAGTGACCGGCGCTGATGTTGCGGATCACGGTGTCGACGTCGATGACGCTCGTGGTCGTGACGACGGCGGTGATGCCCGTGCGGTCGCGGGCGACGTACTCGATGCGGTGTTCGGACACGGGAAGCTCTTCGTGCTGGAGGGATCAGGGTGGGGACGCGGAACCGCCGTTGCTTCCGGGAGTCAAGGATACGTCCGACCCCGTCGGTGCGTCACGACCTGTGGATCATCTGTGCGGTTCCGCGCCGGGCGGACGATCCCGGGGAGCCCGAGCGGGGCGCGAGTCTCGCGATGCGGCGCGCGAGTCTCGCGGTGAGCGACACTCCTCGCGCTCATGGCCGCGAGGAGTGTCGCCGAGGCTGGTGGCAGGACGGGCAGGACGTGCAGCACCCCGCCGGACCGTCAGCGGGCGCGCTCGCGTCGGAGCGAGCGCAGCACGCGCATCAGGACGTCGAGCTTCACCTGCCCGGCCGTGTACGGGCGGCCGAGCGCCGTCCGGGGGAGGAACACGAGGACCCCGTCGTCCGTCCGCGTGATGCGGAGCGCGACGTCGACCCGTTGCCCGCGTCGCTCCTCGGTCACGAGGTCGATGTGGTCGACGTCGTCCCACGCCAGGTCGGCCACGGGCTCGGAGCTGTCCGGCGTCCAGCCGTGCAACCCGCTGCCGTCCACCGTCCAGATCGTCGGCGCGGGGTCACCGACCGGCTCGACGGGGAGGTGGAAGCGCACCGGCCCGTGTGCTCGGATGCGGGCGAGCGTGCGGCGGTCCGACCGACCGCGCGAGCGCGACCCGACGGCGATCCAGACACCCCACACCAGCAGCACGAGCGGGAGCAGGAGGAACGACAGGCGGCGGTGTCCGCTCGTGAACCAGTCGAGGTGCGGGACCTCGAGCGCGAGCGACCCGCCTCCGACCACGACGAGCAGGACCACTGCGACGATGAGCCCCCAGCGTGGAGGCGCCACCCCGTCCCGCAGCCGCTGCACCCACCGGTCGGCCTCGTACTCCACCCGGCCATCTTGCCCACGTGTGCTGCGTGCGGTCCACGACCCGTGCCTCCAGGTCGCGTCGCCGGTGCGATGCCGGGGCCGCGCCCCGTCGTCGCGGTGTCGCCGGGCCCCGCCGCTGGCGACCGCGGTCCGAGACGACCATGCTGGGACGGTGCCAGCGCCCCTCGCCACCCTCCGTCCCGCCCTGCCCGGCATCGTCGTCGCCCTCGCTGTCGGCATCGTCGCGACCGTCGTCGGCACCCTGGTGCCCGTCGTCGGCGGTCCGGTCCCGGCGGTCGTGCTCGGCGTCCTCGTCGGCTGGCTCGTCCGCCGTCGCACGGAGGGGGAGCTCGGGAACCTGGCCCCCGGCGTGAAGTTCGCGTCGAGCCGGGTGCTGCAGGCGGCCGTGGTGCTGCTCGGTGCACAGCTCTCGATCGGAGCGGTCCTCCGGATCGGCGCCGAGACGCTGCCGGTGATGCTCACCACGCTCGTCGTCTGCCTGGTCGGTGCCTGGCTCCTCGGCCGAGCGCTCCGGGTGTCGTCGACGCTCCGGACGCTGATCGGCGTGGGCACCGGCATCTGTGGCGCCTCCGCGATCGCGGCCGTCACGCCCGTCATCGGCGCCGTCGGAGCGGACGTCGCGTACGCGATGTCGACGATCTTCCTCTGCAACATCGCCGCGGTGTTCCTCTTCCCCCTGCTCGGACACGCGCTCGGCCTGTCGCAGCACGCCTTCGGCGTCTTCGCCGGCACGGCGGTCAACGACACCTCGTCGGTGGTCGCGACGGCGACGGTCTACGGTCGCCAGGCGACCGACACCGCCGTCGTCGTCAAGCTCGTGCGCACGCTGATGATCATCCCGATCGTGATCGGGCTGGCCGGACTGGAGGCGCGGCGCACCGCCCGCACACAGGCTGCGGTCGGTGACGCCGCCGGTCGCGCCGGGGGCGTCCGCGTGTTCCGGTTGGTCCCGTGGTTCCTGATCGGGTTCCTCGTGGTCGTGCTGCTCCGGACCGTCGGGGTGCTGCCGGCGGCCGCTGCCCCCGGTTTCGCGTCCGTGGCGACGTTCCTCATCACCGTGGCGCTCGCCGCGATCGGGGTGTCGACGGACTTCGGTGCGCTCCGGCGGGCGGGGTTCCGGCCGATGGTGCTCGGCATCGTGCTGTGGGCGCTCGTGGCGGGGACGAGCCTCGGGGTGCAGGCGGCGTTCGGAATGCTCTGACCGGGCACCCCGGTCACGCACGCCCTTGTGTGACCGCTGGACGCGCGAGGGCGGCCACCCAGCAAGATGGACCGGACCACGCGAGCGCGTCGGTCGGAGAGGACACCGTGTCGGACGACACCAGCAACGCCGCCCTGCAGGCGATGATCGACCGCGCCGGGCGGATCACTGCTGACGAGGCAGAGACGCTCGACGTCACCTGGAAGGCCGACGAGGGGATCCTGCTCCCGGAACCGAGTGCGTCGCTCGCCATCCAGGGCGGTGCGGACGGGCGGATGGTCACGAACGCCGACCTCATCGCTGCCTGGCAGCACGCGCTGGACGCCGCCGGCGCAGCGGGACGCGTCGAGGAGATCGAAGCTGCGCAGGAGGCCGGGCGCGCGGTCCGGCACTCCGACGCGCGACTGCGCGACCGCGCCGGTGCCGAGGAAGCAGTCCGGTCCGCGGTGCTCGCGACCGGGGTGCGCGACCTCGTCTCCGACGATGAGTACGACACACTGACCGCGGCCTGGCGGAAGGTGCTCGGCGCGGCATGACCGGCCGCGCCCGCGTCGACTCAGGTGCGGGCGCGGACGGCGCCGACGGCCGACCGGACGACACCGGGCACGGTCGAGGAGACGGCTCGGAGGTACGGCTCCTCCTTGCCTCCGAACCCCGTCTTGAACTTGGCCACGCCGTCGTCGATGTAGCCGACGAGGTCGACCGCCGTGTGCCCTCGGCGGAGCGCCCACTGGAGTGCGTCGTGGTAGAGGACCGTGCTGGGACTGGCTGCGCGGTGAGCGCGGAGGGACCCACCGACCCACCCGCAGACGACGGGGTGGCTCGCCAGCGCCACCAGCAACCCCACCGCCTCGCCGTCGATCACCGCGGTCGACGCGTAGAAGTCGTCGCGGCCCGCTGACCAGCGCTCCAGGCGTGCGCCGAGGTCGGTCGGGTAGGGCGACGGCACCCCGCGGCTGCGGTAGGCCTCCTCGAGGAGCTGGGGCAGGAGCGTCGTGATCTCGCCCGGGAGCGCTGGCCGCACCTCGACGCCCCGCCGCAGGCCGGAGCGCAGGTGGTACCGGGTGTTGCTCTTCATCCCGGCCGTGAGCGACTCCGGGGTGGCACCGACCAGGTCCACCGTGATCGTGCGGTCGGCGTGCCACTCGCACCGTGTCTCAGCCAGCGCACGCTCGGCGCTGCCCGCCACCCCCGGCCCGAACTCGAACCGGACCAAGGGGCGCCCGTGCCGGACCTGCCAGCTCCGGAACGCCCGCAGCGTGGGCACGAGGAGGGATTCGGGGACGAGCGGTCCGACGTAGGGGAACGGGGGCTCGACGGCCCTCGGCACCAGGGAGGATCGCATCATCACGGGGAACACCCCGACGGGTTCACCGTCCCGCAGGACGAGGAGCGGGGTGAACCTCCACCCGAACATGTCCGTCATGAGGTGCAGCCATGACCAGTCGTGGAAGCTCGTCCCGCCCGGACTCGCTGCGACGAGCGAATCCCACAGCCGCGAGTCGTCGGTCGTCGTGAACCGGATCTGCACTGGACGAAGCCCTCCCTCGGGTGCCGACTGCCCGATCATGACAGACGACGGCGGACGATCGTGGCCGAACGTAGTGCTGCGAGCCGAACGAACGCCGACACTCCGGAGCACCCGCACGGCCCCGGCCGCCGTGTGACGATCCGGTGACGACGTCGTCCGCGCGGCCACGGCGATCGGCCACCGTCGACCGCCGCCGAGCGGACCGTCCGCCGCGGACCTGCGACGCACGGTCCCTACCGTCCCACCTGTCCGGCGCGAGCGAACGACTGGCGCGGACGGAAGGGAAGACCACCATGAAGCTCTCCACCACAGCGCTCCTGGCGTCGGCGGCCGCGGTGGCCGTGCTCGGCGGGGTCGTCACGTCGGCCTCCGCCCAGGCGGCACCCGCGCACGACACCACGGTCCACGCTGCCGCACACGTCCTCGCCGCTCGGACCGCCCAGCCGCCGAAGCCGGGTCGCCAGGACCACTACCGGTCGACCGACTCGGTGCCGGGTCTGACCCGTGCCGTGGACCGCGCGAGCCACCCCGGCCTCGAACTCTGCAGCGGCGACTTCGCGTCGCTCGTCACCGCCACGGGCGACCTGCGCGGCGACGGGCACACGGGGTACCTCGTCGACACGACCTGCAACGGGGCGACCGGTAGCACCCCGGACGAGGTCGCCCTGTACGAGTCGACCGGTCACGGCATCACCCGGTCCGCCGTCCTCTCGGCAGCCACCGCGACGCCGCGGACGAGTGCGTACCCGTACACGTGGGGCGCGCACACCGTCGTCCTCGCCTACCGCGGCGACACGCAGTACCGACTCGTGAAGCTGACGCCTCGCGCCGTCGACCGCGGCCCGATCGTCGCGTTCCACTGACCGGGCGCGCCCGCCGGACGCGACGGCCGGACGCGCCCGCCGGACGCGACGGCTGGACGCGACGGCCGGTCGGGAGGCCCGGAGCACGTGAGCCGACCCGCGCACGTGATCCGGGCCTCCAGTGCGGCCGCGTCACGGCGGCCACCGACCGCACGAGGCGGCCACGACCGCTCACACGATCCGAGAGTCGATCACCGCCCGGTCGCCCCGGTACCGCGAGAACCCGTACTCGACCGGGGTGCCGTCGGCGAGGCACATGAGTCGCTCGATGTGGAAGATCGCCTGACCGGGGTCGATGTCGAGCAGGTCCGCGGTCCACTGGTCCGCGTTCACCGTGCTGAGCAGGAGGCGACGTGCGACCGGACGCTCGCCACTGCGCCGGACGAGCACGTCGGGTACGTACTCCGTGAGCGGCTCCGACACGAGGTCGGGGAAGCGCTCCTGCGGCACCCAGCTCGTCCGGACGCGGCTCGGTTCGCCGTCGAACGAGATGAGGCTCTCGACGAAGTACGCCGCGTCCCCGGACATCTCGAGGTTGCGCCGGACGGTCTCCGGCGCCGGCACGAGCTGCACGCAGAGGTGCACGATGCTCAACCGCGGCGAGTCGAAGATGCTGCCGCCGGCGGTCTCGCCGTAGATGGTCACCTCGTCCGTCGTGCGCGCGAGGTTCACGGACGCGACCGGGCGGACGCCGAAGGTCCCGGACCGCGGGGCCCGGGTGATGAGCCGCTGTTCCTTGAGCAGGGTGAGGGCCGCACGGAGGACGTTCCGCGTGGTCCCGTACAGGTCGAGCAGCTCCCACTCGTAGGGGAGCGGACCGGTGAAGCGCCCGGCGACGATGTCGGCGCGGATGAGGTCCGAGACCTGCCGCGCCGCGTCGGACCGACGGTTGAAGCCGATCCAGTGACCCGGCCGGACGTCACCGATGCCCATGTCCGTCCACGGCGGGGTCGGTCGGCGTGTCATGGAGTCGTCGTGGTCGCGCTCGTCGAGCGCGAAGTCGGGTTCGGGCACGGTGTCGGTCACGAGGCCACCCCCACGGTCGCGGTGTCCCCGGTCCAGCCGGCCCAGCGCAGGAACTCCCGCGCGAGCCGGACCGCGTAGTCCGGGTCCTGGATGTCCAGCGAGACGAACACCCGCCGGTAGAACGTCGGCCCTCCGAGCAGGTCGACGGCGATGCCGAGGTCGACGTCCGGCCGGAGGTCCCCGGCGTCCATCGCCCGCTGGAGCATCGCGTTCACCCGCACGCGGCGGTCGAGGTGCCACGCTGCGACGGCCTCCGCGACCCGTGGCTCGTGCGCGGCCAGCTCGACGATGATCGGCAGGGCGCGTCCGACCGGCGTCGCGACGAGGGCGTGCACCCAGCCCCGGGTGAGTCCGAGCACCCCCTCGTCGATCGGTGCGTCGAGCACGGTCGGGATCGACTCCTCCATCAGCCGGATGACGGTGTCGGTGAGCAGGAGGTCCTTGCTCGACCACCGACGGTAGATCGTCGCCGGACCGACCCCGGCGGCGTCCGCGATCGCCCGCACGGTGACGTCGCCAGGGCCACCGGCGGCGAGGATCGCCGTGCACGCCGCGTGGACGGCCTCATCGACGCCGGTGTCCCGGGGACGGCCGCGCGGCGCGGTCGTCGGACGCACGTCGACGGCGGTCACGCGGCGCTCCAGTGCTCGAGCACACGGTCCATCGGCCACACCTCGCCGATCTTCGCGGCGATGTCGAACAGGTTCGCCTCGTGCACGCTCGGCAGCCGGTCGCCGACGGCCTCCCGCACAACGATCGGCACGAACCCGTGCTGCATCGCGTCGGTCGCCGTGGCCCGGACGCACCCACTCGTGGACAGGCCCGCGATGAAGAGCGTGTCGACGCCGCGTGCGACGAGGTCTGCCGCGAGCGAGGTCCCGAAGAACGCACTCGGGTACTGCTTCGGGACGAGCGTGTCGCCGGGCTCCGGCGCGAGCCCCTCGATGAACGCCCCGGTCGGCGCACCCGGCAGGTACGCCGCGAGGGCGGGCACCTTGCGGAAGAAGACCCCGGCGTTCGACCCGTCGGCCGACAGCGCCATCGTCGTCACCGCGACGTGCACGCCCGCGGTCCGCGCCGCCGCGGCGAGCTCCCGCATGCGGTCGACCGGCTCCTCGACCCCCGCGTAGAGCCCGCAGGTCGGGTCGACGTAGGCGGTCACCGGGTCGACGACGACGAGCGCCGCCTGCCGTCCGGGTTCCAGCGAACCGGTGTACCCGGCCGCCGCGTAGTCCTCGTGGTCGTCGGTCATGCGGTCCTGCTCCCGTCGTGTGGTCTGGTCGTGTCGGCCTGGAGGCCCGGTCCGGGCCCGTCGGGTCGGCCAGCGGTCCGGCCCGTGGTCGCGGCCGCCTCCGCCGTGGTCGTCCGTGCCGGTACCGGCACCGGCCCGGTCATCCGGAGGCTCCCGCCTCGGGAACCGGACCCGGTGTCTCGGGCCGGACCGGAGCCTCCCGGTCGGGCGGACCGAACGGGCCGAACGCGACGATGAGCGCCCCGACGAGGGCGCAGCCGGCGAAGGTGAGCGCAGCGGCCCGGACGCCGTCGACGAACGCCTGCACCTCGGTCGTCGAGAGCGCGAGCAGACTGCCGTCGTACGCGGCCGCCTGCTGCGCCGCCGACAGGCCGCTCGTCGCGATGGCGAGACCGAGCGCGGTGGAGAACAGGAACCCGGCGTTCTGGAGTGCCGACCGGATCGCGTTGGCGATCCCGCGGCGGTGCACCGGTACCCGGACCATCAGGGCCGACGTGCTCGGCGTCATGAAGACGCCGGTCCCGACGCCGACCGCGCCCAGCCCGACCGCTGTCAGCGTGTAGGCGCCGTCGTCCGCGAGCGAACCCGCGAGCACCGCAGCGCCGAGCGCGATGAGCAGCATGCCGATCGTGGACAGCGTCCGTGCAGGCACCCGACGGGCGAGGACCCCGGCGCTCGCCGCGGCGATCGTCGTGCCGATCGGGGTCGGGAGCACCCAGAGTGCCGCCTCGACCGCGTCCTTGCCGGAGACGGCCTGGAACGTCAGCGATGCCAGGAGCACGAGCGCGTAGCTCGACAGCGCGCAGAGCCCGGCCGCGGCGAACAGCGTGATCGTGGCGCGGTCGCGGAAGATCCCGGGGTCGACGAGGGGGTGGGCGACCCGGCGTTGCGTCCGGACGAACAGCCACCCGAGCAGGGCGGCGCTCGCTCCGGACGCGAGTGCACCGGGGCTGGTCCACCCCGAGGACCCGCCGATCGAGACGGCGGCGACGAGCAGCCCGACGGTCGCGATCGACAGCACGGCACCGGGCAGGTCGAGCCGTTCGCCGGTGCGCGGGTGCACGCTGCGGGGGACGAGACGGATCGACCACAGGAGTCCGGCGAGCGAGACCGGCACACCGACGAGGAAGATCCAGCGCCACCCGAGCGACTCGGCGACGAGGCCGCCGACGACGGGACCGACGACCTGCCCCACCGCCGCCACGGTCGCGTTGACGCCGAGGCCGAGCGAGAGGATCGACTCCGGGAAGACGTCGGTCAACAGGGCCGTGGTGTTGGTGACGATCGCCGCCGCACCGATGCCCTGGACGAGCCGGGCTGCGATCAGGACTGCGGCGTCGGGCGCGAACCCGCAGGCGAGCGAGGCGACGAGGAAGACGAGGATCCCGGCGAGGTACAGCCGACGGCGGCCGACGAGGTCGGCGATGCGACCGAACACGAGGATGAGGGTCGTCGTGGTGAGCATGTAGCTGAGCAGGACCCAGCTCGACTGGAGTGCGCTCGCGTCGAGGTCGGCGCTGACGTCCGGGAGCGCGACGAGCAGGGCGCTGGAGGAGATGAAGACGAGGACGACGCTGAGGCTCGAGGCGCAGAGCACCTGCCAGGCACGGCGGCGGGCGGCGCCCTCGTCGGTGGTGCGACTACGGATGGGACGGCCCTCCCGAGGCGGATGCCGGCGGCACCCGGAGGTGGTGGTCGGTGGCGCGCTGGAACGCGACCGCCGCGGACAGCACGGTGCCGTCGGACCACGGTCGGCCGACGAGTTGCACCCCCACCGGGAGACCGTCCGGCGCGGTGCCGGCGGGCATCATGAGCGCGGGGAAGCCGACGTAGTCGAACAGGCGGGTGTTCCGCGGGACCACCTCGTGCAGGTTGAACCGCTCCCCGTCGACCGACATGGTCAGGTCGTCGAGCCGCGGTGCCGTCGCCCCGATCCCGGGGGTCAGCACGACGTCGACGCCGGCCTCCTCCATCCGGGCGACCATCGCCGCCTGCACGAGCGGCCGCCGACGGAGCGCCCGGAGGTAGTCGGCCGCCGTCGGCGTGAACGAGACGTCGAAGCGGGCGCGCGTGCCGTCGTCGAAGCGCTCGGCGGTCGGGGCGTTCGCCTCCTGGTTCGCGGCGAGCTCGCCGTAGAACACTGTCCAGCACTCGGAGTCGACGGCCTCGAGGTCGTCGAACTCGATCGGCACGATGTCGGCACCGAGCTCGCGGAAGCGTTCGACCGCGGCCGCGTGGGCCTCGAGCACGGCGGCGTCCACCCGCTCGGTGAACCAGGTCCGGGGGACGCCGATGCGCATCCCGACGACCCGGTCCGGGTCCGCCGTGAGGCCGGGTACCGTCGGGTGGGACGTCGGGTCCTGGTCGTCGCCGCCGGCGATGACGTCGAGCACGAGCGCGAGGTCCTCGGCGGTGCGCGCCATCGGCCCGACGTGGTCGAGCGTCCAGGACAGGCTCGTGACGCCGGTGCGCGGGACGAGTCCGTACGTGGGCTTGATGCCGGTCGTGCCGCACAACGCCGACGGCACGCGGATCGAACCGCCCGTGTCCGTGCCGAGCGCGAGCGGCACGATCCGTGCGGCCAGCGCCGAGCCCGAGCCCGTCGAGGACCCGCCCGTCCAGCGCTCGGCGTCCCAGGGGTTCCGGACCGCGCCGTACCGGGCGTTGTGCGGGCCGCCGCAGGCGAACTCCGTCGTCGCGGCCATGAACACGGGGATCGCGCCGGCCGCGCGGAGGCGTGCGACGACGGTGGCGTCGGTCGGTGCGACCCGGTCCCCGGTCTGCAGGGAGCCGCTCGTGACGACGGCGCCCGCGACGTCGATGATGTCCTTCACGGCGAAGGGGATGCCCTCGAGCGGTCGCGCGGTGCCGTCGGCCCAGCGTCGGCTCGACCCGGCGGCGGCCGCACGGGCACCGTCCACGAGTCGGAGGACCGCGTCGGACCAGACGGCGTCGGCCGTCCAGTGCGGCTCGAGGGCCGCGAGGACCGCCGCGGGGGTGGTGGCGCCGTCTGCGAAGGCGGCGAGGAGCTCGGTGACCGAGGCGCCGGCGGCGTCCGCCGCGGTGCGTGCCGTGTCGGCAGCGCTCGTGGGCGGTGGCGTCCGGCTGGTCCCGGGGCGGTCCGGCGTCCCGTCGAGGAGCCGGGCGAACAGCGTGTGGCTGTGCCCGGGCTCGGCGGCGAGTGCGGACGGGGCAGCCGGGAGCGGGCGGGCGCGGCTGGCGGCCAGCGCCCGCTCCAACTCCGGTGCGATCGTGCCTCGCACCACCGTGAACACGTCCGTCGCCTCGGTCGCCCCGGTCACACCGGCACCGCCTGGGCGGCGCCCTCGTGCGCGTCGGCCTCGTGCGCGTCGGCCTCGTGCGCGTCGGCCTCGTGTGCGTCGGCCAGGTAGCGGAAGACCCCCGCCTGACGGTCACGGCCGAGCGGGAAGTCCTCGCGCGCTGCCGCGACCTCGGCCACGTCGAGCGTGGCGCGGACGATCGGCCCCGCCTCGTGCGCCGGAGCCGAGACGAGCAGGTCACCACGGGGGGAGACCACCGACGACCGACCGAAGTAGCTCACGGTCTTGCCGTCGATCGTCTCCTGCCCACCGCGGTTCGGCGCGACGACCCACGTCTGGGTCTCCAGCGCGCGCACCTGCAGCTCCTGCGTGAACAGCGTCTCGCGGAAGCCCATCGAGGACACGAGCACGAGCATGACCTCGGCCCCCGCGGCGCGGGAGGCGAGCCAGTACTCGGGGAAGCTCCGGTCGTAGCAGATGAGCATGCCGAACCGGGTGCCGAGCGCGTCGAACACGACCGGGCCGGACCCGGGTGCGAAGTAGTGCTTCTCGTCGACGTCCGAGATCGCGTTCGTGGGGATCGACGTCTTCCGGTACGTCGCCACGGTCTCGCCGTGGACGTCGGTGCCGTGCACGAGCGTGCCGTCCGCGTCGATCAGGACCGCGCTGTTGTACTGCACGTCGCCGGCGTCCTCGTACAGCCCGAACGCGACCGCGGTGCCGAGCCGGCGGGCGGCCTCGGCGAAGCGCGCCGTGGCGGGACCGGGGACGGGCTGTGCCCACGACTTCCGGCTGTCGTTCACCACACCGCAGAAGTACGGCGTGGTCGCGAGCTCCGGGAAGACGACGAGGTCGGCGCCCTCCGCTGCCCGTTCGAAGAGCGCGATGAGCTCGTCGAGGGCGGCACCGGCGTCCGCGGGGGTCTCGCCCGCCTGGACGACCGCCACCTCGATGACCGGGCGGCTCGTCGGGGCCGTCATGCCGTGACCGCGCTCGGGGCGACGGAGTCCACACCCTCACGGGTGCGCATGAGCGGCTGGATGCGGGTGCCGAACTCGTCCATGCCCTGCAGGAAGTCGTCGAACACGAGCATGATGCCCTTCGTGCCCTCGACCCCGGCGGCCTCGTCGAGCATCGCTGCGACGTGCTCGTACGACCCGACGAGTGTGCCCATGTTCATGTTGACGGCGCCCTCCGGCAGGGAGATGCGCTTCGCGGTGTTGCCGTCCTCGCCGTTCGTGTCGGTGAGGGCCTGACCGGTCATCCACGCGATGGCCTCGACGTCGACGCCGTCGCTGTAGCGCTGCCACTTCTCCTGCGCGGCCTCGTCGGTCTCGGCGGCGATGACCATGAACAGCACGTACGAGCCGACGTCGCGTCCGGTCTTCGCGCGGGCCTCGAGGAGGGCCGTGTTCTGCTCGGCGTACGCGGTCGGGGTGTTCACGCCGACGCCCATCGAGAAGTTGTAGTCCGAGTACTCCGCGGCGAACGCCATGCCCTGCGACGACTGTCCGGCGGACACGATCGGGATGTGCGCGGACGGCTTCGGGAGCATCCGGCAGTCGTTCATCTGGAAGTACTCACCCTGGAAGTTGCTCACGCCGTCCTCCCACAGCTCCTTCATGACCTGCATGTACTCCGTCTGGTACGCGTAGCGACGCCCGAAGTGCACCTCGTCGCCCGGCCACAGCCCCATCTGGTCGTACTCGGCCTTCTGCCACCCGGCGACGAGGTTCAGTCCGAAGCGGCCGTGCGAGATCGAGTCGACGGTCGCGGCCATGCGGGCGGCGATCGCCGGCGGGATCGTGAGCACCGCGGTGGTCGCGAAGAGTCGGATCCGTTCCGTCCGTGCGGCGAGCCCGGCCATCAGGGTGAAGGACTCGAGGTTCTCGTCCCAGAAGCCGCTCGGACCGCCGAACCCGCGGAGCTTGATCATCGAGAGCGCGAAGTCGAAGCCGTACGCCTCCGCCTTCTGCACGATCTCGAGGTTGAGGTCGAACGACGGCTTGTACTGCGGCGAGGTGGTCGAGATGAGCCAGCCGTTGCTGCCGATCGGGATGAAGACTCCGATGTCCATGGGGGACTCGCTTTCTGTGTGTGGTGGAGGGTCAGGACTGCTTCGCGGCGGCCTTGGCGGCGCTCGCGACGGCGTGACGGCGGATCGTCTGCGACACGGCGACGGCCACGATGAGTGCGCCGCCGTAGAAGAGCTGCTGCACGAAGTTGTCGGCGCCGAGCATCTGCAGGCCGACGACGCCGGAGAACAGGAAGTACACGGCGATGAACGTGCCGATCGCGTTGAACCGGCCGGGGATGATCGCCGTCGCACCGAGGTAGCAGGCGGCGAACGCGGGGAGCAGGAACGACTGCCCGCTCGACGGGTCCGCGCCGCCGAGGGTGCCGGCGTAGACGACCCCGGCGACCGCGGCGGTGAAGCCCGCGCCGACGAACGCGCCGACACGGAGGCGGCGGACGTTCAGGCCCGAGAGTTCGGCGACGGCGCGGCCGGTCCCGACGAAGAGCAGGCGGCGTCCGACGGGCGTCGCGCTCAGGACGACGAGCACGACGATCGTCGCGACGAGGCCGTACACGAATGCGAGCGGCAGCCCCGCGAGCCCGCGCCAGCCGACCGTGGCGTTCACGAGCGCGGCGTCGACGCCGGTGACCGACGACGACGCGCTCATCCACTGGACGATCCCGATCATGAACGTCGACGTGCCGAGGGTGACGATGAACGAGTCGATCCGGAACGCGACCGTCAGCAGGCCGTTGACGAGGCCGACGACGACGCCGATCACGAGCCCGACGGCGATCGCCGGCAGGAGCGGGACGTCCATCTTGGCGTTGAGGACGGCGATGGTCATCGCCGAGAGCGACATGGTGGACGCGCCGGACAGGTCGAACTCGCCGGCGGTCAGGGGGAACAGGAAGCCCAGCGCGAGGATGAGCAGCACCGACTGTGACCCGAGGATGTTCTGCAGGTTGCCGAGCGTCGGGTAGGTGTCGGGGAGCGCCACGCTGAACGCGATGACGATGACGAGCCAGGCACCGAGCAGCGCGTACCGCTCGGTGTGCCCCCACGAGAAGCGCGGGCGTGCTGCACGGATGACGGAGGTCTCGAGGACCTTGTCGGCGGTGGTGGACATCAGGCGTTCTCCTTGAGTCGGGAGGAGTCGACGGGGGTGGGGGTCGGCGGGTCGACCAGGCTGGCGACGACCGCCGCGGCGATCACGTCACGGTCGATGCGGTCGCCGGTGAGCACGTCGTGGACGCGGCCGTGGGCGAGGACGACGACCCGGTCGCACATCTGGGCGAGCTGGTCGTAGTCGGTCGAGGCGCAGACGATCGGGACGCCCTGCTCGGCGGTCTTCCGGAGCATGGCGAAGATGGCGGCGCGGGCGCCGACGTCGATGCCCTGCGTCGGCTCCTGCAGCAGCACGAGCCGTGGGTCGTCCTGCATCCACTTGGCGAGGACGGCCTTCTGCTGGTTGCCGCCGGACAGGGTGCCGAAGAGCGCGGCGGGGTCGGCGGGGCGGACGTCCCAGTCGCGGACGAGGCCCTCGACGTGCGACCGCTCGCGGGCGGGGGAGAGGCCGAGGAGTCCGCGGAGCTTCCCGAGGACGGGCAGCGTCACGTTCTGCTCGACGGACAGGGCCAGTGCCCCGCCCTCCCGCTTGCGGTCGGCCGGGACGTAGACGACGCCGCGGCCGATCGACGCCGCCGGGGTCGCGCGGGCGAGGTCGGTGTCGACGTCGTGCACGACGAGCGACCCGGTCGCGGACCGCGCGCCGTACAGGCCGGGCAGGACGTCCTCGACGCCGGAGCCGGCGAGCCCGGTGACGCCGACGACCTCGCCGTCGGCGACGTCGAACGCGAGCCCGTCGACGACCCCGACCCGGAGGTCACGGACGCGCACGACCGCGTCACCGGTGGTCGCCGGACGCGTGCGTCGGGCGACCGGGGCCTCGAGACCGCGGCCGACGATGAGCGACACGAGCTCGTCGGCGGTGGTGTCGGCGGTGTCGCGGTGCGCCTGCACCTTCCCGGCGCGGAGGACCGTCACGCGGTCGGCGTGCTCGAGGACCTCGGCCATGTCGTGCGACACGAGCAACGCCGAGGTGCGGCCGTCGGACACGAGGTCCTTCACGACGCGGAAGAGCAGGTCCGCGTCCTCCTTCGGCAGGAAGACGGTCGGTTCGTCGAGCACGATGAGTGCCCGTTCGTCCCCGAGCTCGGCGACGGCCCGGAGGATCGCCACGAGCGCCTTCTGCGTGTCGGTGAGCTGCTCGATCCGGGCGCGGGGGTCGATGTCCACGCCGTACCGGGCGAACAGCTCGGCTGCGGAACGGTGCTCCGAGCGCCACCGGACGAACGGCCCGTGTCCGGCGACGACGGTCGCCAGCCGCAGGTTCTCGGTGACCCCGAGCGACGGCACGAGGGCGAGGTCCTGGTGGACGAAGCTGATGCCGACGCGACGGAAGTACCCGGGAGGCACCGGGAGCGGCAGTCGGGCGCCACGGACCTCGATCGTCGCTCCGGGGTCCGGCGCGTAGGTGCCGGACAGGATCTTGATCAGGGTCGACTTGCCGGAGCCGTTCTCGCCGAGCAGGGCGTGGACTTGGCCCGGCCGGACCTCCAGCTCGACGTCGTCGAGCGCGGTGAGCCCGCCGAACCGCTTGGTGAGTCCGCTGATGCGGAGCACCGGTGCGCTGTCCGCTCCGGCCCCGGCGACCGCAGCGGATGCTGCGGGGCCGAGCCGTGCCTCCCGGGTGTCGGTCACTTCGCCGCGCCCCAGATCTTCTCGTACCCGGTCTTGTAGGCGTCGCCGTAGCCCTTGCTCGGGGCCGGCGGCGTGCCGGCCTCGTCGACGTTCTCCTTCGTGAAGACCTTGAGGGGTGTCTCCTCGTTGCCGTCCTCGATGATCGGGGTGTCGGTGAGCACGCGGCCGGCCTGGTCGATGGTGGCGTAGGCCAGCCACTCCATGTTCTCGCCGATGTCCATCGTCATGACGTTCCCCTGCTGCAGGATCTTCATGACCGCGGGCGTCCCGTTGTACGAGGACGTGTGCACCTGACCGGTCTTGCCCGCCGCCGTGACCCCGGCCTCGACGAAGAGCGCCATCGAGTCGTAGATCGGCAGGACGTAGTCGAGGTTCGGGTCCGACTGGATCGCGGACTGCACGGTCGACGAGATCTTCGTGGCCCAGTCGGCGACCGGGACGTTCGTCACCTTGACCTTGCAGCCGGAGCAGTGCTGGTCGAACTCCTCCTGCATCGCCTTCACGATCCCGTCGGACGGTGGGACCTCGGACGACGTGATGATGAGGACGTCGCCCTTGCCCTTCGTCTCCTTGATCGCCCAGTCGGCGTTGAGCTTCGCGGCCTCGTGGAACGGCGCGGTGACCTGCGCGGCCACGAGCGGCTGGAGCTGCGACGGCAGCGACTCGCCCGTCTGGTAGGTGTGGCTGATCAGCACCGGGATGCCGGCCGCCTTCGCCCGCTTCAGCGCCGGGACGATGAGCTCGCCGTTGACCCCCTGCGCGAGGACGATGATGTCGGCCTTCCGGCTGATCGCCTGGTCGATCCCGGCCGACTGTTCGGTCGGGGTGCCCTGGTTCGTGTACTCGATCCACTTCGCGCCGTACTGCTTCGCCAGCGCCTCACCCGCCTCGTCGACGGAGACGATGAACGGGACGGCGGACGAGTTCGGGATGTTGAAGATGGTCTTGCCGGCGATCCCCGACAGGTCGAAGGGCTTGCCCTCGAAGGTGAACTCGGGGTCGACGCTCGCGGCCGCGATCTGGCTGGTCGCGTGGGTGACACCGGCCGAGTCGTCCGCCGAGTCGGTGGAGGCGGTGGACGTGGCGGAGCACGCGGAGAGGACGAGCACGCCGCTGAGGGCGGCGGCGAGGATCGCGGGGCGGGCGAGGCGTGTTCGGGTCGGTGCGGGGGACGACATCGGTCGGTGACCTCCAGGACGTGGTGCGGGGACGGGTGGGGTGCGGCGGGGAGCGGGGTGCGGGAACGACGAACACCCCGCGGCGCGGGGTGGCGCGACGACGTGCGTCGCGGAGAGAGGGTGCGGGTCACCGGAGGCGATGCGTCCGGTGACGGCGCCGCTCCGGTGGGGCTGATGCGAACGTAACGGACGGATGGGTCGTGCAGGGCGTCACCCGGTAACGGTCCTGTCACGCGTTTGTTTCGCTCGTGTTAGGCCACTGGTGTCGTCCAGCCGAAGGGGCCTCCCGCCGTGCTCCGACGAGATGCTCGTCATCGCCACCGATGCCCGGACGGGCGCCGATCCGCATGCCCGCGCGGCGGCGGCGACGAGGCGAAACACGATCGACGCACGGGAGGGCCGGCGCCGGAACACGACTCTCACAAGTCCGGCCGCGGCGACCGGCGCATTCCCGGGGACCGCGGGCGCGACGGCGCGCTGACCAGGGAGTTCCGTACCGGGCGCGGGCGACCGTCCTGGCGTAACCGATCCGACACGGAGCCGCCACGGCGGCGAAACGCGCCGGGAGTGGACTGCAGGCACACCGAACCCCGACCGCCAGGAGCACACCCGATGATCACCACCGTCGTCGCCGGCAACCCCAAGCCCGCATCGCGGACGCTCGACGCCGCCACGGTCGTCCTCGACCGGCTCACCGGGCGCGCTCCCGACCACGTGGTCGACGTGATCGACCTCGGGCCGGGGCTCCTCGGCTGGGGTGCCCCCGCCGTGAGCGAGGCCGTCCGGACCGTCGCCGGCTCGGACCTCGTCGTCGTGGCGTCGCCGACGTTCAAGGCGACGTACACCGGCGTGCTCAAGCTCTTCCTCGACCAGTTCGCCACGGGCGACGGTCTCGCGGGTGTCGTCGCGGTGCCGCTCATGCTCGGCGCCGGACCCGCACACGCCCTCGCCCCCGAGGTGTTCCTCAAGCCCGTCCTCGTCGAACTCGGCGCGACGGTGCCGGCACCCGCCCTCTACCTCAACGACAAGCACTACTCGGAACCCGCGGCGACGGACGACTGGACCGCGCGGTGGCGCGACGTCGTGCTCGGTGCGGCCACACGCCTCCAGGAAGGAATCCGCTCATGATCAGCCCCTACTCGCCCGAGGCCCCCGACCTGACCGCGCTCCGGCAGGCGTTCTCCGGCTTCCCGTGCGGGGTCGCGGCACTCGCGGCGATCGTCGACGACGAGCCGACGGTCCTCGTCGCGTCGTCGTTCACCGTCGGTGTCTCACAGGACCCGCCGCTCGTGATGTTCGCGGTCCAGCACTCGTCGTCGACGTGGCCGGTCCTCCGTGCCGCCGAGACCATCGGCGTCTCGGTCCTCGGGGAGGGCCACGCGCAGGTGACGCGGCAGCTCGCCTCGAAGGACAAGGCGGTGCGGTTCGTCGGCGTCGAGACGTCGGTGTCGGACACCGGGTCCGTGTTCCTCGAGGGGGCGCCGATCTGGCTCGACTGCTCCGTCGAGCACACCTACCCAGCGGGCGACCACGACATCGTGGTGCTGCGGGTCCTCGGGCTCATGTCGGACTTCGCGCACAGCCCGCTCGTCTGGCACCGGTCCGGGTTCGCGACGCTGAGCGCCTGAGCGCTCACGCGCCGACCGGACGGGAGGCCCGGATCACGTGAGCCGGTCTGCTCACGTGATCCGGGCCTCCCGTCCGACTCGTTCGGCCGGCTGGCCGGGCCGGCGTCACACCTGGCTCGCGCCGCCGTCCACGTACAGGACCGCGCCGGTGACGTAGCTGCTCCGCGGTGAGCCGAGGAAGAGGACAGCGTCGGCGATCTCGTCCTCGGTGCCGAGGCGACCGAGCGGGACACCCGCGGCGAGACCGTCGAGCAGCGAGCCCGCGTCCTCCGGCGTGTCCGCCAGGCCGGAGAGCCCCGGCGTCCCGATCGGCCCGGGCGCGACGACGTTCACCCGCACGCCCGCGTCGACGAGCTCGGCCGCCCAGCTCCGGGCGAGTGAGCGGACCGCTGCCTTGGTCGCGGCGTAGACGCTGAAGGCCGGGCTGGCCTTGACGTCGATGTTCGACCCGGTGAGGACGATCGCCGAGCCGCGGCCCAGGAACGGCAGGGCTGCCTGGACGGTGTTGACGACCCCGCCGACGTTGGCGTTGAACGTGTCGGTGAAGTGCTCCCACGTGATGTCGCCGAGCGCGGCGAACGAGCCGCCGCCGGCGTTCGCGAACACGAGGCCGAGGGAGCCGCCGCGCGCCCGGACGGCGTCGACGATGCGCTCGATCGCCGCCGGGTCGGTGACGTCGCCCTGCACGGTCGTGACCGCGTCGCCGAGCTCCGTGCCGACGGCGTCGAGGGCGGACTGCCGCCGTCCGGTCACGATGACGTGCGCGCCCTCGGCGACGAGTCGTCGGACGACGGCGAGCCCGATGCCGGACGAGCCGCCGGTGACGAGGGCGGTGGTGTCGGTGAAGTCGTTCATGGTCGGTTCCCTTTCCTTACTGTTCGGTACAGAAGTGGAACGTAGACCTGTCCGGCGCACTTGTCAAATCTGTACCGAACAGTAAGGAAGTGGGTCGTCAGGCGCTCAGGAAGAACGTCCGCACCTGCGTGATCCGACCGTCCGCGACGGTGACGACGTCGATTCCCCGGACCTGGGGTGCGCCCGCCGGGCCGAGTGCCCACGCCAGGGCGCCGGTGTCCTCGGATGCGTAGTGCGGGCCATCCGCGGCGAACACGAAGGAGTCGGGGACCTGGCCGAGGAGCTCCGCGGCCTTCGCGAGCAGTGCCTCCCGTCCGTCGTTCTCGCCCTCCGGGTCGACGAGGACGACGTCGGGGGAGTAGATGCGCTCCGCGGCGGCGCGTCGGACATCGGCGTCGCGGTTGCCGAAGACCTCGTGGAGGTTGGCGTCGAGCAGTTCGTGGACGGTGGGCATGCGGGTTCCTCTCGGTCTGACGGGGCTATTGTGGTCCGAGCGGTACAGAAAGGGAAGGTGTGCGCATGGCCACTCGTGGACGACCACGGTCCTTCGACGCGGACGCCGCCCTCGACCGTGCGGTCGACGTGTTCTGGCGGCAGGGCTACGAGGGGACGAGCCTCGACGACCTGACGGGCGCGATGGGCATCAACCGGCCGAGCCTCTACGCCGCGTTCGGCAACAAGGAGGAGACCTTCAAGAAGGCGATCGGGCGCTACGCCGAGGTCGAGATGGCCTACGTCGGGGACGCCCTCGCCGAGCCGACCGCCCGCGCCGTGGCCGAGCACTACCTCCGCAGCAACGTCGCCGCGGTGACCACCCCTGGGCGGCCTGCCGGGTGCCTGTCCATCCAGGGCGGCCTGGCCGCCGGCGAGGGCGACCAGCGCATCGTCGACTTCCTCGCCGAGAGCCGGGCCGGCGGTGAGCAGCGGTTCGTCGAGCGGTTCCGTCGTGCGGTCGAGGACGGCGATCTCCCCGACACCGAGGACCCCGTCGAACTCGCGAAGTACGTGTCGACGGTGTCGGCCGGACTGGCCGTGCAGGCGAGCGGCGGCGCACCGCGCGCCGCGCTCGCGGCGGTCGTCGAGCGCGCGCTCCGCGCCTTCCCGGCCTGAGCCGGGTACCCGCCCGACGGACCGGAGGCCCGGATCACGTGAGCGCACCTGCTCACGTGATCCGGGCCTCCCGTCCGGCATCGCGGCGTCAGCCGCGGATCGCCTCCGACAGCTTCACGCGACCGCCGGTCCGGAGCAGCGCGTTCTCGTAGATGCGCGCGCCGACGAGGATGACCACGACCACCGACGCGAGGAGCACCAGGAGCGACAGCACCGGCTCCCACCACTCGACCGAGCCGAGGAAGATCCGCATCGGCATCCCGATCGCCGCGCTGAACGGCACGTACGACATGACGCCGAGGATCGTCGGGTTCGAGTACGCGACGATGATCAGCACGTAGGGGATCATCACGAGCATCATCACCGGCGTCGTGACGCTGCCGACGTCCTCCTGCCGCGACACGAGCACCGCGGACGCGGCGAACAGCGACGCGATGAGCACGAACCCGATCGCGAAGAAGCCGACGAACCACAGCATGCTCGGGCCGAGCAGCGTGAACAGGTTGTCCTGGCCGGTCAGGGCGAGCGCGATGGTCGCCGCGATCGCCACCGCCACGATCTGCGCGAACGCCATGATGCTGTTGCCGAGCACCTTCCCCGCCAGCAGTGCACGGGCTGGGATCGCCGCCATCAGGATCTCGACGACCCGGGTCGACTTCTCCTCCACGACGCTCTGCGCGATCGACTGTCCGAACGTCACCGCCGAGGCGAAGAACACGACGCCGAACGCGAGCGCGACGATGTACACGAGGCCCTCCGGCAGCGCGTCGGGGTCCAGCAGCTCCACCTTCGGCGAGACGCTGAGCGCCTGCACGACACCGGTCGGGGTGGAGTCGAGGCCCACGACCGAGAAGCCGAGCGGATCGTCGGACGGCACGATGGCGGCGTCGACGTCCCCGCTCCGGACGAGACGCTCGGCCGCCGCGGTCGTCGCCGTCGGGGTGACGTCGAGACCGGCGGACGACGGCAGGCTGACGCCCTCCGCGACCGCCACCGGCGTCTTGTCGTCGGACGTGGCGTTGCCGACCACGCCGGCGATCACGATGGACGCGACGACCATGACGACGAGGATGAGCGCCGAGACGATGAACGCCTTGCTCCGGAGGCGCGCCTGGATCTCCCGGGCGCTGACGAGCCGGACCGCGGACACGAACGAACCGTTCACCGGATGACCTCCCGGAAGACCTCGCTCAGCCGGGGGACCCGGGGAGCGAACGAACCGACGGTGCCGGACGACACCGCACGCTGCAGGACGGACTGGGCGACCGCGTCGGACGCCTCGAACACGGCGTACCCGCCGTCGAACTCGCGGACGCTGACGCCCGGTTCGTCGCGGAGCCAGGCGACGTCGCCGTCGACGAGCAGCTCCCACGCCGGTGGCCCGGCCTGCTTCCGGAGGTCCTCCTGCGGCCCGGACGCCCGGATCCGCCCGTCGGCGATGACGACGACGTCGTCGCACAGGCGCTCGACGACGTCGAGCTGGTGGCTCGAGAACAGCACCGGCACGCCCCGGCCCGCTGCTTCGCGCAGGACGCCGAGCACGACGTCCACGGCCATCGGGTCGAGGCCCGAGAAGGGCTCGTCCAGGACGAGCACCTCGGGGTCGTGCGCCAGTGCGGCGGCGACCTGCACCCGCTGCTGGTTGCCGAGGGACAGCTTCTCGACCTCGTCGTCGGCGTGCTTCCCGAGTTCGAGGCGCTCCAGCAGCTGCCCGGTCCGGTCGGCGGCCTCGCGCTTCCCGACGCCGTGCAGCCGGGCCAGGTAGGTGATCTGCTCGGCGACCCGCATCTTCGGGTACAGGCCGCGCTCCTCGGGCATGTACCCGAACCGCTTCCGGTCCGCCGGACCGATGGCGCTGCCGTCGATCGACACCGTCCCCGCGTCGGGCTCGAGCACCCCGAGCAGGATGCGCATGGTCGTGGTCTTGCCGGCGCCGTTGCCGCCGACGAAGCCGGTGAGGCGTCCGCGGCCGACGTCGAACCCGACGTCGTCCAGGACCCGGCGCTCGCCGAAGCGCTTCGTCACGCCCTCGATGGTGAGCATCGCTGGTTCCCCTTCCGTCGACGCACCTCGCCGACGTCTCGACGCTATTGGCCGGGAGGCCCGGCTCGCCTCCGGCTGTCGGCGGGACTTCCCGAGCGGGTCCCCTCCGTCGTACGGGGGAGACGCCGTGGCAGGGGGGCGACCGTCGCGCTGAGGGGTGTCGCCCCGGGCGCCGGGCGCGTCCCAGCGATCCGGCGGCGGCCGTCGGTACGATGCGGCGACCGCGCTCCGAGAGGGCCGCGTCGCCGCGCGCAGGGCGCGGCCGAAGCCCGTGTCCCGACCGGGCGCAGCACCGTTGAGGGGGAGCACGTGACCGAGCAGCAGGAGCACACCGCGGTCGAGGAACCGGCAGCGGTCGTCCGCCACGGACGCCTCGCCCCGCGCAGCCCGATCGGCTTCGCCGCCCGCGTCGTCGCGATGTCCGCCGCCGTCGCGCTGGTCGGTGCGGGATCGGTCGCCGCGATCGCCTCCTACCAGGTCGTCAGCCAGGCCAAGCCGCCGGTGTCGCTCGCGATGCCCGGCACGACGGCGAAGGCTGCTCCGGAACTGACCGCGCAGTCCGGCGAGGTGAACATGCTCCTCGTCGCGACGGACACCCGTGACGGTCAAGGTGCTGGCTTCGACGACCCCGTCAGTCGTCGGGCGAGCTCCGGCGTGGGCAACAACGACACCACGCTGCTCGTGCACATCTCCGCGGACCACACGAACATGGCCGTGGTCAGCTTCCCCCGTGACCTCGTCATCCCGATCCCCGCGTGCACCAACGACAACGGCTCCGTGACGCCGGCGACCGACGCGGCGATGCTCAACACGGCCCTGTCCCGCGGCGGTGAGCAGCACGGTCTGGGGTGCGTCGCGAAGACGATCTCCGACCTCACCGGCCTGCAGATCCCCTACGCCGGCATGATCACCTTCGACGGCGTCGTCGCGATGGCGGACGCGGTCGGCGGCGTCGAGGTCTGCCTCGCGACCCCGATCGTGGACACCGACGTCTCCCCGGCACTCGACCTGCAGGCCGGGAACCAGGAGCTCTCCGGGGCCGAGGCCGCCGCCTTCCTCCGCTCTCGCCACGGTGTCGGCGACCGGAGCGACCTCGGCCGGATCAGCAACCAGCAGACGTTCATGTCCGCCCTCGCCCGGCAGACGGTGTCCGCGGGCACGCTGACGAACCCCGGGCGGGTCCTGCGGCTGGCGGAGACCGCGGCCAAGCACATGACGCTGTCCGACACGCTCGCCGACCCGACCACGCTCGCCCGGATGGCACTCGCGGTGCAGAACGTCGGGCTGTCCCAGATGGTGTTCGTGCAGTACCCGGTGGCCGACGACCCGTCCGACACGAACCGGGTCATCGTGTCCGAGGACGCGGCCTCCCAGCTCAACGCGGTGCTCAAGGCGAACGAGCCGGTCGTGCTCGGCGAGGACAGCCTCGGTCGTTCAGCGGTGAAGGACCCGAACGCGAGCGCGTCCCCGTCGGCCGGGACCGGGTCGTCGTCGGGCTCCGGGTCGGGGTCGCCGTCGTCGGGGTCCGGTTCGCCGTCCGGGGGTGCGTCCTCGGGCGCAGGCTCGTCGTCCGGTGCGGCATCGGCCCCGGCCGGTGCGGCATCGGCCCCGGCGGGCACGCCGAGCGCCCCGCGGACCTCGGCGGCGCCGCTGCCGGACAACGTCTCGGGTCAGAGCGCCGCGACGGTCACCTGCGCCAAGCGGGACGACTAGCCCGCGACGCCGTGCTCGAACGCCCAGACCACGGCCTGGATGCGGTCGCGCAGTCCGAGCTTCTGCAGCACGTTCGACACGTGCGTCTTCACGGTGGCGTCCCCGACGAACAGCTCGCGGGCGATCTCGGCGTTGCTCAGACCCCGGGCGAGGAGCCGGAGCACCTCGGCCTCCCGCTCGGTCAGGCCCGCGCCGGCGACGGCGGCCGCGGCGATCGCGGTCGTGTCGACCGGCGTCGTCGGGGTCGGTACCGGCGCCGCGGTGGCACGGCTGATCACCCGGCGGGTGACGTCCGGCGCGAGCAGGGCGTCCCCGGCGGCGACCGTGCGCACGGCCTCGATCAGCCGCTCGGGGGAGGCGTTCTTCAGCAGGAACCCGCTCGCGCCGGCCTCGAGCGCCTGGAAGAGCGCGTCGTCGTGGTCGAACGTGGTGAGCACGAGCACCGCGGGCGGGTCGTCGAGGGCGGCGATGCGCCGGGCTGCCTCGAGGCCGTCGACGCCGGGCATCTGCACGTCGAGGCACACCACGTCGGGCCGGAGCCGCACGACCGCGTCGACGGCCTGCTCCCCGTCGGCCGCTTCGCCCACGACGCGGAGGCCCGGCTCGGACTCGAGGATCACCTTGAAGCCGGCCCGGACGAGGTCCTGGTCGTCCGCCAGCACGATGGTCAGGTCGTCGGCAGCCATGCCCGCACCAGGTACCCTCCCCGGGCGCGCGGCCCGATCTCGACGGTCCCGCCGACGGCGGCGACCCGCTCCCGCATCCCGACGTGGCCGAGACCGCTGCCGGTGGTGTCCCGTGTGCCGCCGCGGCCGTCGTCGGTGACCTCGACCTCGACGGCGTCGGCGAGGTACCGGAGCCGGAGGTCCGCTCGTGCACCGTGCCCGGCGTGCTTGAGGACGTTCGTGACGGCCTCCTGCGCGACCCGGAAGGCCACCGCGGCGACCGTGGGCGGGACCGGCCGCTCCTCGCCGACGACGGACCAGTCGGCGGGGTGGCCCGCGGTCCGGGCCGCCTCGACGACCTCCGCGATCCGACCGATCCCCTCGGTGCTCGGCGCGGCGCCGGCGGCGGTGCTCCCCGCCGGGGCCGCACCGTCGCGACCGGCGTCGCCCACGTCGTGCGCGCGCAGGGTGCCGAGCATTCGCCGGAGCTCCTCGACGGCGGTGCGGGCGCTGTCCTCGACCACCGAGAGCGACGACGCGGCCTGCTCGGGATCACGGCCGAGCACGCGACGTGCTGCGCCGGCCTGCACGCCCATGAGTGCGACGTGGTGGGCGACGACGTCGTGCAGCTCGCGGGCGATCCGGACCCGTTCGAGCGTGATCGCCTGCGCCGCCGAGCGTTCGCGCTCCGCGGTGAGCTCGGCGGTGCGCAGGTCGAGCTCGTGCCGGGCGACCGCGGCGCTCCACGCACGGTTGCCGGCGTACCACGCGGCCCCGAAGTACACGACGTTGATGAGCACGTTGAGCAGCGAGTAGGCGATGTAGGGCGGGATGAGGGCGTCACCGTCGTTCGGCAGCGCCGTCGGCATCGACCAGCCGAACACGATCGCGAGGAACAGCCACGCGAACATGCCGCCGATCACCACCCACCGCACGGCCTCGGCGCGGACCCGGTCCGAGCACCAGGCCCCCACGGTGTACAGGGCGATGAACAGCGTGAAGTTGACGACGAAGAGCTCGGGCACGTGCAGCAGCTGCGTGCCGACGAAGGCGAGCGCGACGACCACGAGCGCCGACATCGGGAACCGCCGCCGGAACGCGATCGGCACCGTGTTCGCGAGCACCATGAGCGCGGACACCCACCACGCGGCCTGGTCGTCGTCGTACGCCCCGGAGGACCCGTACAGCGTGACCGTCGTCGCCATGCCGAGCGCGAGCGCGCCCGCGAGCACGGCGTCCTGCCGCAGCTCCTGCCGGCCCACCGGCAGCCGTGACCACTCGCTCGTCGTCGCCCCCATGCGTCCACGGTACCGAACCGCGCTGCTCCGCCGGGCGTGGTCTCCGGGCCATCTGGACCGGGAGGCACGATGCAGTTCCTCGTCAACGTCATCGACGACGGCCAGGCCGCCGCGGTCGGTCGCACCGAGTCGGCGACCGAAGCCGAGGCGGCAGCGGTCGACGCCCTCGACGAGCGACTCGACGCCGACGGCCGGATCGTCTTCGCCGCCGGCGTCTCGGCACCCGCCGACGCGACGGTCGTCGACGCCCGCGGTGCCGCACCGATCGTCCGACCGGGACCGGCGGTCGAAGCCGCTGAGTACGTCGCGGGCTTCTGGGTCCTCGACCTCCCGGACCCGGAGACCGCGGAGCGGATCGCGACCGAGGCGTCACGCGCCTGCAACCGGAAGGTCGAGCTCCGTCCGCTCCTGTGACCGACGCGACCGGACCGAGCCCACGGCACCGATGGCGGTGACCGCTGCCGCGAGCAGGAACGCCACCGCCGGACCCGCAGCGTCGAGCACGGTCCCCAGGGCGGCCGCCCCGACGGCCTGACCGAGGACGAGCACGACGAACAGCACCGACGTGCCCGCCGCGGCGTGCTCGGGGGCGATCTCCGTCGTCCACGCGATGAGTGCACCGGTCGCGGCCGTGTAGCCCCATCCGAAGACCACCCCGGCCGCGAGGGACACCGCGCCGGATGACGGGACGACCCCCTCCACGGCGACGGCGGCGGCCGTGACGAGGGCCGTCACCAGCCACAGCGTCCGCGCCCGGAGGCCTGCCGTCCGACGGCTCGTGACCGTGACCGCCGCGCCACCGACCCCGACCGCGACCCACAGCAGCACCGACGTCACCGTCGAGGCCCCGGCATCGACGAGCGTCGACCGACCGAAGGTCCACACGCTCGCGGTCCCGGCGCCGTACAGGAGGGCGACGACGAGCAGCCGGGCGTGCGCACGGGACCACCGACGCCCGGGGGTCGACGGTCCCCGACCGCCGCCGTGCTCGTCACGACGGCCGGCGCCGACGAGCACCGCCGCACCCACGAGCACCGCTGCGACACCGGACACCGCCCAGGCCGTCCGCCAGTCCGGCAGGAGCAGGAGCGCGAGCACCCCCGCGACGACCAAACCCGGGCCGGTCCCCGCGTTCACGAACGCCTGCGCCCGGGCACGACCGGGCGCGGACACCCGCTCCTCCACGAGCCGCACGAGCGACGGCGACGCCAGACCGGCGCTCGCCGAGCCGACCACCGCCGCGATCGAGAACAGCACGGCGCCGGAGCTCGCCGCCATCCCGAGCGCCCCCGCGGCGGCCGTGACGGCGGCCGAGAGGACGAGTGCCCGGGCGTGCGACCGAGCGAGCACGAACCCCGCCAGCGCTCCGACGCAGTAGCACGCGGACGCAGCGGCGGACACCCACCCGGCGGCCGTCGCTTCGAGGTCGAGGTCACGTTGCACGTCGGGCAGGAAGAGTCCGAAGGCGAGTCGGACCAGGCCGTACGTCACCGCGATCAGCGCCAGCCCTGAGCCGAGGAAGGCGGCCCTCCGTAACGAAAACGATCGTTTCACTTCTCGGAGCCTAGGCTGCACCCATGGCGATGCGCACAGGGACCCGGCGCAAGCTCCTCGACGCCGCCGAGGAACTGTTCTTCACGCACGGCATCGCCGCCACCCCGGTCGACGCCGTCCTCGACCGAGCCGGCGTCTCCTCCGCCACGCTCTACCGTGAGTGGGGCAGCAAGGAAGCCCTCGTCGCCGCGGCCCTCGACCGCCGCCACGACGAGTGGACCGCCACGTGGGACCGCGCGATCGCCGCGGCACCGGACGACCGTGCCCGGCTCGACGCCGTGTTCGACGCACTCGACGCCTTCCGCTCGACCCCGACCGGCTCCCGCTGGTGCGCCTTCCTCGGCACCGCCGCCGAGCTCGCTGACGCCCCCGAGGAGGTCCGCGCGGTCCTCGCCCGCGAGACCGACACCCTGCGCGACCGACTCACCGGCGCCGCCGAGCCGCTCGTCGGCGCCGCCGACGCTCCCGCGCTCGCCGAGGACCTGCTGCTCGTCGTGTCCGGCGCCCTCGCGATGCGACTCCGCGACCGGCGCACCGGCACGGCGACCGCCCGCGCCGTCGCCGACGCGGTCGTGCGGGCCCACCGCGCGGACGGCGCCTGCACGACCTCACACGGAACACCCGGCTGAACAAGGCTCACGACGGCACCGCCGGACACTACGCTCCGATCGTGCACCCGACCGCGTCCCGAGTCACCCGTCGAGCCCTCATCACCGGGGGAGGCGCCGTGGTCGCCGCCGCAGCGGTCGCCGAGGCCGTCAACCTCCGCTGGCTACCGGGACGCTCGTCGATGTACCGCGCGCTCGGGCTGAACGGGCAGCCCGGCAAGATCCCCGACGTCACGCCCGTCCCGACCACCTCCGGCTCGTTCGTGTCGAAGGCCCGCGGCGGCCGCACCGTCGGCTGGACGATCGCGGCGCCCGAGTCGGCCGGGCCGCTGCCGATCGCGGTCGCCCTGCACGGCTACGGCGGCTCCCACCGCACCTTCTTCGGCAGCGGACTCGGGTACGACCGGTTCCTCGCACGACACATCGCGGACGGCGGGGCGCCCTTCGCCGTGGCCGGGGTCGACGGCGGCAACCGCTACTGGCACCGTCGGGCGGACGGGGACGACCCCGGCGCGATGGTCCTCGACGAGTTCGTGCCGATGCTCGAGCAGCACGGGTTCGACACCGGGCGCCTGGCGTTCACCGGCAACTCGATGGGCGGCTACGGCGCACTCCGGTTCGGCGGTCTCCTCCGGGCCTCGCGGGTCCGTGCCGTCGCAGCGCTCAGCCCTGCACTGTGGACCAGCGCCGGCGACACCGCCCGAGGAGCGTTCGACGACGCCGCGGACTTCCGCGCGAACACCGTGCTCGGTCGGCAGCGCGAGCTCGACGGCGTTCCGGTGCGCATCGACGTCGGGAACGGCGACGGCTTCGAACCCGCCGTGCGCACATACGTCGACGGGTTCGACACGGCGCCGGCCGGCGGCTTCGAGCCCGGAGCCCACGACGCCGCCTTCTGGCGACGCATGGCCCCGGCACAGATCACGTTCCTCGCGCGGCACCTGCACGCCTGACGCGGGCAGCGGACGGGAGGCACGGCTCGCGTCCGACACGCGCGGCACCCGTGCCGTGCCTCTCCCCACCGGCACGGCCGGACCGCCGCTGGCGCGTCGCTCCGAACCGGCGGCGTGGGCCCTGGCCGATCCGCGTCAGCGGTTCGCGACCAGCAGGTCGTCGACCGCTGCGACGACGGTCGCCACCTCGGTGCGCGTCGTGTAGTCCACGTGGACGTCCGCGAAGCGGACGACGCCGTCGGCGTCGATCACGAAGACCGACGGGAACGGGATCGCCGCCGTCGCGTCCGCGTTGCTGTCCGCGACGTCGAACCCGAGCTGCGTGTGCGCGCCGCGAGCCGCGGCGCTGGGCTCGGTCACGATCCCGAACCGCCCGGCCAGGACGTTCTCGGGGTCGGTCAGCACCGGGAATGCCAGCTCGCCGTTCGTGATCGACTGCTCCGCGGCCTCCGGCGTCTGCGGCGACACGGCCACCAGCTCGACCCCACGCTCCTGGAGCGCCGGCAGGAGCTCCTGCTGGTACGTGCGGAGCGTGATGTTGCAGTAGGGGCACCAGGCGCCCCGGTAGAAGACGACGACGGTCGGGGTGGTGCCGCGGGCCTCGGCGAACGAGGTGGTGTCGCCGGTCGGGGTGACGAGCGGTGCATCAGGGGCGGTGTCGCCCACGGCGACGACGCCGTCGGGGACGCCAGCGCCGCGGAGGTCCCGCTGTTCGCCGTCGAACACCGCGGAGAGCTCCGGGCCGATCTGGGCCGTGAAGCCCTCGTTGAACGTCTCCACCTGGCGGGCGATGGTCTGGTCGGTCACGGTCGGGCTCCTCGAGTCGGGTGCCGGCTGCGGCGCCGGTGGATGGAGCGTAGGCACGACGCGGGGGTCGCGGGCCGGCGGGCGTCACGGGGCGTCACGGTGCCGGTGCGGGTGCCCACACCGATGCCGGCAGGGACCGCCTCCGCTCTCCGCGTCGTGGCCGATCCGGTACGCGACGGTCGGCACCCGACCACCGGATCGGCCAACGCCTGAGCGGAACACACGGTCGTCGCCGTGTCAGGCCGATCGGACGGAGGACACCGCGAGTTCCGCGAGCCGGTGGTCGTGCGTCTCCTCGTGCGCGGTCACCGTGACGACGGCGTCCCGGTCCTGGTCCACGACCACGTACTGCCCGTAGCGGCCGTCGAGCCGCCACGCCGGGCCCGGACCGTCCCACACCGCGAGGCCGTACCGGGTGAACGGGCCGTCCGTGCCCGCCTCGACCCAGCCCGCGTGCATCCCGTCGACCCACGACGCCGACACCAGCTGCTGCCCCGCGAAGGAGCCGCGGTCCCGCAGCAGACGACCGATGCGTGCGAGCTCGGACGTCCGGAGCGCGAGCCCGCTCCCACCGACGACGAAGCCGAGCGGGCAGCGGTGCCACTGCGGGTTGTCGATGCCGAGCGGATCGAACAGCCGTGGGAGCAGCCAGTCGCGCACGTCCCCGACCACCGCTGCGAGCATCCGCATCGCGACGTACGGGCTCGAGTCGGTGTACCGGAAGCGCTCGCCCGTCCCGGTCGCCGGCAGGGCGAGCATCGTCGCGGCGAGGTCGTCACCAGGCACGGGCTCGTCGCCGAACCACGCGAAGTCGATGCCGCTCGTCATCGTGAGCAGGTGCCGCACCGACACACGGTCGACGCCCTCGCCGAGCTGCACGTCCGGCAGCAGCTCGGGCACGCGGGTGTCGAGCGTGAGCAGGCCCTCGTCGACCGCGATGCCGACGGCCAGCGCAGAGACGCCCTTCGACACCGAGTACACGTTCTCGCGGTCGTCGCTCCGCCACCGGTGCGCGACCTCGTCGTCGCCGACACGGACGTGCACCCCGTACGCGCCGAGGCCCTCCGCGTCGACGGCCGCGACGAAGCGGTCGAGGGCGGCCCGCGCCGTGGTCACGCCCGACCCCGGTTCCGGCGTCGGATCGCCTTCGGGGCGCGACCGCCGAGGAAGGAGCGCGCGGGGTCGACGAGGAACCCCTGGCGCAGGGCCTCGCGGCCGACGAGCATCCGGAACCCCATCTGGTCGCGGTTGCTCAGGGTGACCTCGGCATCCACCGTCTGCTCGTGCAGGGTGATCGGGGTGAGGATGACGATGCGCTCCTGGGTGTGCCCCGTGGAGCTGCGGATGGTCCGGCGGTCGTGGATGTCGCACTCGACGGTGACCGCGTCGGCGTCGGTGTCCTGCCACGGGTGCACCGAGAACCGGACCCGGTCGCCGGGGAGCTCCTCGAGGTCGAACGCGTGCAGCGCCGAGCTCCGGGCGCCGGTGTCGAGCTTGACCTTGATCCACGGCAGCGCGAGCCCCGGCAGGGCAGCCCACTCGCGCCATCCTGCGATCGTCGGGGTGCGGCTCATGTGCCCATCCTGTCGCATGCTTTGATGGAGCGTCGCCGTCGATACCCCGAACACCCAGCGGAGCACCCACCGATGAAACTCGCCATCCTGTCGCGCGCCCCGCACGCGTACTCGACCCAGCGTCTCCGCGCCGCGGCGATCGACCGTGGGCACGACGTCAAGGTGCTGAACACGCTCCGGTTCGCGATCGACCTGACCGCGGACGAACCGGACCTGCTGTACCGCGGCAAGCTCCTCAGCGACTACGACGCCGTGTTGCCGCGCATCGGGAACTCGATCACCTACTACGGCACCGCGGTCGTGCGCCAGTTCGAGCAGATGGACGTGTACACGCCGAACACGGCCACGGGGATCACGAACTCGCGCGACAAGCTCCGGGCGAACCAGATCCTGTCGCGACACCACATCGGCATGCCGGCGACGACCTTCGTGAACAGCCGGGCCGACGTCCGCGGCGCGATCGACCGGGTCGGCGGCGCTCCGGTCGTCATCAAGCTGCTCGAGGGCACCCAGGGCATCGGCGTGATCCTCGCGCCCGAGGCGAAAGTGGCCGAGTCGATCGTCGAGACGCTGCACTCCACGAAGCAGAACGTGCTCATCCAGTCCTTCATCTCGGAGAGCCGCGGGAAGGACATCCGGGCGCTCGTCGTGGGCGACCGGGTCGTGGCCGCGATGCGCCGGAGTGCGTCCGGCGACGAGTTCCGCTCGAACGTGCACCGCGGCGGCACCGTCGAGAAGGTCACGTTGACGCCCGAGTACGAGGAGGCGGCGGTCCGTTCGGCGCAGATCATGGGGCTCCGGGTCGCCGGCGTCGACATGCTCGAGGGCAACGACGGGCCGCTCGTCATGGAGGTCAACTCGTCGCCCGGCCTCGAGGGGATCGAGCGTGCCACGGGGCTCGACGTCGCCGGCGCGATCATCGACTTCATCGGCAACCAGGTCGCGTTCCCGGAGATCGACGTCCGGCAGCGACTCAGCGTGTCGACGGGGTACGGCGTCGCGGAGCTCCTCGTGCACACGAACGCCGACCTCGTGGGCAAGACGATCAAGGAGTCCGGGCTCTGGGACCGCGACATCACCGTCCTGACCCTGCACCGCGGGGCCACGGTGATCCCGAACCCCCGCAGCGGGGTCACGCTCCAGGCCAGCGACCGGCTGCTCTGCTTCGGCAAGCTCGAGGAGATGCGCTCGATGATCCCGGACCGCCGGAAGCGTCGGAGCAAGGTCCGGAAGCTGCCGAAGGACGCCGTCACCGAGCAGTCCTAGTGCGCGTGGAGGGCACCCGGACCGCACGTCCAGCACTTGTGCGGAATGATGAGCCGGTGACCATCCTCGCTGACCGCCCCGTCGACCCGACGTCCGAAGCGGAGACAGCGCGACCCGGCAACGCCACCGCGAAGCACCGCAACGTCTCGTTGCTGTCGGTCGCGACGACCACCGCGGACCGCGTGACCACCTCCGCCGACATCGAGGAGCGCCTCCGCGGTGCCCTCCGTCGCCTCCGCCTGCCGAGCGGCCTGCTCGAACGCGTGGCCGGGGTCAAGGAACGTCGGAACTGGGGCGAGGGCCAGACCTTCCACGAGGCCGCGATCGACGCCGGTCGTCGTGCGATGGCCGAGGCGGGCGTCCAGCCGCACGACATCGGGCTGCTCATCAACACCTCGGTGACTCGACCGCACCTCGAGCCCAGCGTCGCGGTCCGGCTGCACCACGGCCTCGGCCTGCCCTCGTCGGCGATCAACTTCGACATCGCGAACGCGTGCCTCGGGTTCGTCAACGCCATGAGCGTCGCCGCGGGCATGATCGACTCCGGCCAGATCCAGTACGCACTCATCGTGGACGGCGAGGACGCCGACCAGGTGCAGCTCAACACGATCGCCCGACTCAACCAGGGCGGCCGCAACCGCAAGGACTTCATGAGCGAGTTCGCGAGCCTCACCCTCGGGTCGGGCGCCGCGGCGGCCGTGCTCGGCCGGACGGACGCGCACCCCACCGGGCACCGGCTCATCGGCGGTGTGACCCGTGCGGCGACGCAGTGGTACGACCTGTGCGTCGGCAGCCCGGACGGCATGTTCACCGACGCCAAGATGCTGCTCAAGGGCGGCATGGAGCTCGTGGTCGAGGCCTGGAACGAGGCCAAGGCGCACTTCGACTGGTCCGACATGGACCGCTACGTGCTGCACCAGGTCTCCGACGTGCACACCAACGCGTTCGTGAACGCGATCGGCGTCCCGCGGTCGAAGGTGCCGACGACCTACGAGCGCTACGGCAACGTCGGCCCGGCGTCGATCCCGATCACCCTGGCGGACGAGGTCGCGAAGGGCTCGATCCGCACCGGGGACCGGGTGTTCCTCGGCGGCGTCGGATCGGGCATCAACACCGCGATGCTGGAACTGCACTGGTGAGGTCCGGCCTCCCTAGCGTCGCTGCCACCACCGCGCCGGCGACGCTCCCGCCGCCCCTGCCCGGACTCGACCCCGCCTGGTCACGGCTGGTCACCGTGCCGGGAGGCGCGGCTCACCCCGAGCGCACCTGGCACCTCCTCGACACGGCCGGCTCCCTCGACGCGCTCGGCGCGCGTCCCGTGGGCACCCTGCTGTGCGTGCACGGCAACCCCACGTGGTCCTACCTCTGGCGCTCGGTCGCACAGCGCACGCTCGACGTCGCCCGCGCCGGTGGCCCTGCGTGGCGGGTCGTCGCGGTCGACCAGCTCGACATGGGGTTCTCGGAGCGGACGGGCACGCAGCGTGGGCTGGCGCAGCGCGTCGCCGACCTCGGGGCACTGACCGACGAGCTCGGGCTGACCGGTCCCGTCGTCACGCTCGGGCACGACTGGGGCGGGGTGGTGTCGCTCGGGTGGGCGGTCGACCACCCGGACCTCGTCGTGGGCGTCGCGACGTGCAACACCGCCGTGCACCAGCCAGCCGACGCACCGATCCCCGCGCCGCTGCGCCTCGCACTCGGGCCGGGGATGCTCGGTCGGGCGACCGTCCTCACGCCCGCGTTCCTCGAGACCACCCTGGCGATCGCGCACCCGAAGCTCGACCGCGCCGTCGCCGACGCCTTCCGTGCGCCGTACCGCGGTGCCGCCCGCCGCGGAGGCGTCGGCGGCTTCGTCGCGGACATCCCCGTGGACGCCGACCACGCCTCGGCGCCGGAGCTCGACCGGATCGCCGCGGGGGTCGCCGCGCTCGACGTCCCCGCGCTCCTCATGTGGGGACCGCGCGACCCGGTGTTCCTCGAGCGCTACCTCGACGACCTGCTCCGCCGCCTGCCGCACGCCGACGTGCACCGCTTCGAGGGCGCCGGGCACCTGCTGCCGGAAGACGTCGACGTCGCCGGGACGGTCACCGACTGGCTGGGCGACCGCCTGCCGGAGGGGACCGTTCCCAGCGGGGCCGAACCGAGCCTCCCGGCCGACACCGACCACGTCGCTGCGGCGAGCCGCCCGCTGTGGGCCGCACTCGAGGACCTGCGCGACGACGACGGACCCGCACTCGTCGAGATGGCGGCGCCCGGCGGCGTCCGCACCGTCAGCTGGAGGCTCCTCGCACGCCGCGTCGACGAGATCGCCGCTGGTCTCGCCGTCGTCGGCGTCCGCGCGGGGGACCGCGTCTCGCTGCTCGTGACACCGGGTGCCGACCTGACCGCCGTGCTGTACGCGTGCGTGCGCATCGGTGCCGTCGTGGTGGTGGCGGACGCCGGACTCGGGATCCGAGGCCTCACGCGGGCCGTCCGGGGTGCGCGACCGGACTGGATCATCGGTGCGTTGCCGGGACTCGCGGCGTCGCGTGCACTCGGGTGGCCGGGCCGCCGCATCGCGACCCTCGCGCTCCCCGGGGCCGCACGACGGGCCCTCGGGGTGTCGCACACGCTCGCCGAGGTCGCCCGTGTCGGCGCCGACCGACTCGCCGCGAGCGGTGCACTGCCCGACGCACCCCCGGCCGACGCGACCGCAGCGGTGCTCTTCACGTCCGGGTCGACCGGACCCGCCAAGGGCGTCGTCTACACGCACCGGCAGCTCGGCGCGGTCCGGGACGCCCTCGCGACGCAGTACGGCGTCGGCGTCGGTACCGGACTCGTCGCGGGGTTCGCGCCGTTCGCACTCCTCGGCCCCGCCCTCGGCGCACGGTCGGTGGCGCCGGACATGGACGTCACCGCACCCCGGACGCTCACTGCGACCGCGGTCGCCCGTGCCGTCGCCGCTGCGGACGCCACCGTCGTCTTCCTGTCGCCGGCGGCGATCGCGAACGTCGTCGCGACCGCGTCGCAGCTGACGGAGACCGACCGGACGGCGCTGCGGCGTGTCGAGCTGTTCCTCTCCGCGGGAGCGCCGGTCTCCGGCTCGCTGCTCGCCGCGGCGACCGAGCTGATGCCGAGCGCGACGGCGCACACCCCCTACGGGATGACCGAGGGGCTGCTCATGACCGACGTCGACCTCGACGGGGTCCGGGCGGCGTCGGCCGCCGACGCGTCCGGCGTGTGCGTGGGCGTGCCCGCGGCCGGCGTCACCGTGCGGATCGCCCCGCTCGACGCCGACGGTGCCGCGACCGGCGCACTCACCGACGCACCGGGGGTGACCGGCGAGATCGTCGTCGCCGCCCCGCACGTCCGCGACCACTACGACCGGCTCTGGCGGACCGACCGGGCCTCGCGGCTCGGCGTCGCGGACCCGCGCGGACACCGGACCGGCGACGTCGGGCACCTCGACGACGCCGGACGGCTGTGGGTCGAGGGGCGGCTGCAGCACGTCGTGACGACACCGGACGGCGTGGTCACCCCGGTCGGCCCCGAGCAGCGGATCGAGCGCGTCGCCGGGGTCCGTCGTGCGGGTGTCACGGGCATCGGACCGGCCGGTACGCAGCAGGTCGTCGCCGTCGTGGAGACCGACCCTGCCGAGCGTCGACCCGGCCTCGCGTCGCCGTCGCTGGCATCCGCGGTGCGCGCCGCCGCTGGGGTGCCCGTGGCGGCCGTGCTCGTCGTGCCCGTGCTGCCGACCGACGTCCGGCACAACTCGAAGGTCGACCGCACGCGGCTCGGGCGGTGGGCGTCGTCCGTGCTCGCCGGTGACCGGATGGTGCGGCCGTGACCGGCGGCGTCGCCGGGAGGCGTGCGCTGCGGGGCTGCTCGTGAAGATCCTGGTCACGGGAGCCAGCGGCTTCCTCGGACAGGCGACCGCGGCGGCCGTGCGGGACGCCGGGCACGAGGTCCGGACGTTCCAGCGCCGCCCGTCCGGGGTGTCGGGCGTCGCGGACGTGCTCGGGACCGTCACCGACCGGGACGCCCTGGCCTGCGCCGTCGAGGGCGTCGACGCCGTCGTGCACCTCGCCGCGAAGGTCTCCCTCGCCGGTGACCCCAACGACTTCCGCCGCGTGAACGTCGAGGGCACCCGGGCGCTCCTCGGCGCCGCACGGGCCGCGGGTGCCGGACGTGTCGTGTTCGTGTCCTCGCCGTCGGTCGCCCACACCGGGACGTCGCTCGCCGGTGTCGGTGCCGGCCCGGCCGAGCCCGACCGTGCCCGCGGGGAGTACGCCCGCACGAAGGCCGCCGCCGAACTCCTCGCACTGGCTGCGGACGAGCCGGGGTTCGCGGTCGTCGCGGTCCGGCCGCACCTGGTGTGGGGGCCGGGGGACACCCAGCTCGTCGGACGGATCGTCGAACGGGCGCGTGCGGGGCGGCTGCCGCTGCTCGACTCCGGCGCGGCGCTCATCGACACGCTCTACGTCGACAACGCGGCGTCGGCGATGGTGGCGGCGCTCGAGCACGCGACGGACGACGGTGTGCACGGGTCGGCGTACGTCGTGACGAACGGCGAGCCGCGGCCCGTCGCGGAGCTCCTCGCCGGGATCTGCGAGGCGTCCGGGGTACCAGCGCCGCGGTGGCACGTGCCCGCCGGGGTCGCACGGGTGGCGGGGTCGGTCGTCGAGGCGGTGTGGCGCGTGCGGCCGGGGCAGGACGAACCGCCGATGACGCGGTTCCTGGCGGAGCAGCTGTCGACGGCGCACTGGTTCGACCAGCGTCGGACGCGCCGCGACCTCGGCTGGACGCCCTCGGTGTCGATCGACGAGGGGCTTGCCCGGCTCGCTGCCGCGCGCTGAGCACCGCGGCAGGGGCCCGGGCGCGGGCCCGCTCGGCGCCGAGTCTCGGCTCCGCGGACACTTCCGCGCTGCGAACGCGGCGAAAGTGTCCGCCTGGCCGAGTCTCGGCCCGCGCGGCCGAGCCTCGCGCCGGACATGACCGTGCCGGGTCCGCGTTCGGGTCGCGGACCCGGCACGGGGTCGGTGGGGCGGGACTCAGCCGAGTCCGAGCTTGCGCTTGAGTGCCTTTCGGCGCTTCCGGGCTCGTCGGTCGGCGAGGGCGCGGCGCGCGACCTCGGCCTTCGAGTCCTTGACGACGGGACGGTTCGCCCGTGCGCCGAGCCAGAACCCGAGCAGGACGACGAGTCCGATGAGGATGATGCGGTTCCGCATGGTGGTGCTCCCTTCGAGGTGCGGCAGGTGCGGCGGGTGCAGCAGTGGCCGCGGGTGCAGCGCGCCGGGCCTCAGCCCGTGAAGCGCTGCCAGAGGTCGGTCACGATCGGCCAGACGTCGCCGGCGCGGTCCGCCGACGAGACCGCGACCGTGACGACCGGGTAGGCCGTCACCGCGAGGGCGAGGAGCACGGCGAACACGACCGCGACGACCGAGGTCACGGTGTGCCGCCGCGTGAGGGCGAGGAGGACGAGCGCGAGCACCACGACCAGGCCGAGCAGCGCGACGAGGGTCACCCGCACGAACGGGAACGGCACGAGACCCGCAGTCGTCGCCGTCACCCCGGCGAGGAAACCGACGAGGGGGAAGAACGCCCCCACGACGATCGCGAGGAGCACGACGATCCCGATCCCCGACGCGATCCAGACGCCCCGGGGCCGCGGACGGCGTGCCCGGGGGCGATCACGTCCGAAGCCCCGGAGCGCGGTCACGGCCGGTCCCCGTCGTGTTCCTGGTCGCCGTCGACGTCGCGGTGCGTGTCGGCGTCCTCGCGGAGTGAATCGGCCGCACGGGACAGGGCGGCGGAGGCCTCGTCGAGCGCGTCGGCGACCTGCTCGTCCCCGGACCCGGCGGTGTCCTCGTGGCGGTCACCCGCACCGACGGCGTCCGCACGGTCGTCCGCCACCGCCGCGTCGGCGGAGGCGTCCTGTGCGTGCGTGCCGGCGTCGCGCGCGGAGTCGGCGGCCTCGTCGGCGGCGCGCGCGGCGCGGTCGGACACCTCGGCACCGGCGTCGGCTGCGGCGTCACGCGCTGCCCCCGCCGCGTCCTTCGCGTGGTCGACGGCGTCGGCGGCCGCGTCACGGGCACGGTCGGCACCGTCCCGAGCGCGATCGGCAGCGTCGGCGACTCCTTCGCGCGCACGGTCGACGGTCTCGCGCGCCGTGTCGGCGGCGTCGGAAGCCACTCCGCGGGCGCGGTCAGCGGTGTCGGAGGCCACCTCACGGGCGCGGTCGGCCGTGTCGGAGGCGACCTCCCGGACGCGATCGGTGGCGTCCGCGACCGCAGCACGCGCCGTGTCGGCCGCGTCACCCGCACGGTCCACCGCGCGGGCAGCGGCGTCACGAGCCTGCTCGGCGACGTCGGCGGCGTTCTCCTGCACGTCGGCAGCGACGTCGGAGGCCGCGGTCTTCGCGCGGTCCACCGCGTCCTTGCCGGACTCGACGGCCCGGTCCAGCGCGGAGGGCTCGTCGTCGAACGGTCCGTGCACGTCGAGCACGCGGACGTCGACGGTCACGGTGTCGTCGCCGAGCTGCGACACGGCCTCGCGGACCTGCCGACGCACCTCGTCGGCGACCGCGACCACGGGCTCCGGGTACTCGACGACGATCGAGACGACGACGTCGAGTGCGCCGTCCTCCTCGTCGACCTGCACCCCGGTCGTCCCGGCGGAGCGGCCGAACTGGGAGCGCACCCGGTCGGCTGCGCGGGCCAGGAGGTTGCCGAGGTGGTGGACCCCGTGCACCCCGAGGGCGGTCTCGGCGGCGGTGCGGGCGGCCACGGTCACGCGCGAGGCGTCCTCGGGCAGGGGCTCGGTGAGCTCTGCCGGCAGGGGTACCTCGGTGATCTGCGTCCGGGCGTTCGGGTCGTGCTGCATGACTTCCTCCTTGCTCCGGGACGACGGACGCCGCCCACCGTGGGCGGGCGGCGTCCGGGTCCGTGGCGGGTTACTTGAAGACGTCCTTGACGTCCTCGCCGGCCTTCTTGGCGCTGGCTGCGGCCTGGTCCTTCTTGCCCTCGGCGACCTTCTGGTCGTCGTTGGTCGCCTTGCCGACGGCTTCCTTGGCCTTGCCGGCGAGGTCCTGGGCAGCGTTCTTGATCTTGTCGTCGAGACCCATGACGGGCTCCTCTCTCTCGTCCGGGCATGCGCCCGGTTCCTTGGGTGGTGCTGCCGGGAGGCGGGGGTCGTCTCCCGGGGTCTGGTGTGGTGGGTGGGTGGTGCGGTCTACTGCACGCGGGTGGGTTTGGCCAGGGCGGCGCGGGTGCCGCCGGTGAGGTGGACCAGGATCGGGACCTGGCGGCCGAGGGTGCGGTCCAGCACGCCGATGGCGTGGTCGACGGCGTCGAGGACCGTCACCGCGTCGCCGCCGCGGCGCACGTTCACCCGGATCCGGGCGGCGCGCTGCCGCTTGACCAGGTACGTGTCGACCTTCGAGCCGACGACGTCGCGGACGCCGGCGAGTTCGTGGTCGATGACGTCCCGCACGAGCGCGACGTTGATGGTGACCTGGTCCTCACCGCTGCGTTCGCGGACGGCGACGCTGGTGCCGCCGCGGCCGCGGGTGAACACCCACAGCAGTGCCAGCACGATCACCACGACGCACGCCGCGGCGACGATCCACAGCGACGCCGCCGGCACGGTGAGGCTGGTGGGGAACGTGAGGTAGGGCTTGAGGGCGTCGCGGACGGCGGGCAGGACACCGGCGCCGATGGTGAGGCCGACGAGGACGGCGGCCAGGCCGAGGACCAGCAGGATGATGCGGTTCAGGGTGCGGTTGCTCTTGGTCATGCCAACGTTCCC
>NZ_CP129104.1:1690551-1824788 GCF_030406605.1 Curtobacterium sp. 458
GACGAGGACGGCGGCCAGGCCGAGGACCAGCAGGATGATGCGGTTCAGGGTGCGGTTGCTCTTGGTCATGCCAACGTTCCCTTCTCCTCCACACGGACCTTCACACGCTTGCCGAACCGCTCATCGAGACGACCGAGCCGTTCCTCGACCGCGGACCGGACCGAGGCCTCGTCGACCGGGACACCGGTGACGGGCACGACGCGGACCTCGGTGCTCCGGCCGCGGGCGGTCGCAGAGGTGTTGTCCTCGGGGACGCCGGCGGCGAGTCCGGCGGCGTTCGCTGCCGTGGACGCGAGGATGCGGGTGTCGATGACCACTGCGCCCCGGTCGTGCTCGACCGCTGACCGGTGCTGCCGGCCGGGCTTGAGGGCCAGGACGATCAGCACGACGCCCAGGACCACGAGGACGACCGCGACGACCTCGACGATCGTCACGAACGCGGCGTCGGGCTTGAGCGCGGCGTCGACGACCGTCTGCGGGTCCGCCAACAGCGGCGCCGCACCGACGGCCTTGAGGACCGACTCGGTGCCGATCCACGCCGCCACGAGGACGAGCACCACGAGCGCGACCGACACCGCGGTGGAACGGGACGGGTGCACGCTCCGGCGACGGATCCGTCGTTCGACCGAACCGTTGCTCATGACGACCTCCTAGCGGACACGGCCGTCGTGCTCGCGCACGATGCCGGTGAGTTCGATGTGGGTGGAGCCGACGCGTCGGCCGGTGAGGGCCGCCACGCGGTCGCGGATGTCACCGGCAGCGCGGCCGGTGGCGGTGACGAGGTCGTCCTGCGCGCGGACGGGGCTCTCGACGTCGATCGTCAGGGCCCCGGCCGCGTCGCCGAGTCCGACCCGGACCCGCTTGGCGGGGGCGCCGAGCCGTTCGGCTGCGACGGCCCGCGCGAGCGAGTTCAGAGCCCGGGCGGTGACCTCGACGCGGCCGGGCACGCCCGGGCCGGCGGTCACCGGGAGCTCCGACGTCCGGTCAGCACGTCGGTCAGGGCACCGCGGTCGATCTTGCCCGAGCTGATCGCGGCCACGAGGGCCCCGATCGCACCGAACACGATCACGAGCACGAAGCCCCAGAATCCGAACTGGAGTGCGACGACGGCGAGGATGGCGCCGATCAGTGCGCCGACGAGTGTGTTACTCAACGCGGGACTCCTTCTTCTCGTCGTCGTTGTCGTCGTCGCCCGGGATGTAGACGTCCTGGACGGTCACGTTGACCTCGGCGACCTCCATGCCGACGATCTGCTCGAGGGCCCGTGCCACACCGGAGCGGACGCCGTCGGCGACCTGCTGGAGGGCGACCGGGTACTCGGCGACGATCACGACGTCAGCGGCGACCTGCTTCTCGCCGACCTCGACCTTGACGCCCTGGCCGAAGTCGCGCTGGCCGATCGCGTCGCGGATCGCACCGATCGCGCGGGCCGCACCGGTGCCGAGCGAGTGGACGCCGTTGACCTCGCGGGCGGCGATGCCGGCGACCTTCGCGACGACGGTGTCGTCGATGACGGTCTTGCCCGAGGCGCTGGACGAGCCCGCTGCGGCGGTGCGCGGCGTGGTGGTGGTCGAGGTGGTCGTGGTGTCAGCCATGGTTGCTCCTTCCGTGTCCCGCCGGGCGTTCCCAGCGGTTGCTGTTCACGGATGAGACGGGGCACCACCGACCGTCGTCACGGCGGTCTGAGAGGAATCAGTGGACTCCCAGGAAGGGTCGCGGAGCGCACTGGTTCCTGTACCCCGGCGACTGACGCGGATGACCGGGACGCGGGAAGCGGCTGCCTCAGTGCGTCCGGACTGCGGCCGGCTCCGGAGCCTTCCGTCGCCGGACCGCGGCGACGTAAGCGCTCGGCGTCGTTCCGTGTTCGGCCTGGAACAGCTGCTGGAGTCGACGCGGTCGGACACCGGCGGCCTCGGCGATCCGGGACACCGTCAGGCGGTCGTCGACGTGCTGCTCGATGAACGCGACCGCGAGCCGGAGTCGCGCGTTCGACCGGTCACGGAGCGTCGCCGCAGGGTCCTCGCCGAAGCGCTCCCGGTAGTCGCGTGCGAACCGCCCCGGGTTGGTGAAGCCCCAGCGGGCGGACACGGCCGAGACGGTCTGGTCATCGCCCTGGAGCAGCTCGTCCCGGACCCGGTCGAGTCGGTGGTCGCGGAGGAACCGGCGTGGACTCGTGCCCATCGTGCGGGCGAACACCTCCTGGAGGCCGCGTTCGCTCAGCCCGCAGGACGCCGCGATGCGGGCGACGGACGGACGTTCGGCGCCGTGCTCCTCGATGAAGCGCACGGCGTCCCGCAGCCGGTTCGCCACCGGCACGTCGTCCCCGCGGTTCCGGATCGGGAACGTGTCGAGCACCACGGTCGCCAGCCGGCGGTTGAGGGCCGTCCGCATGGGCCCGGTCACGCGCTCGTCCAGGAGGGAGCACTGCAGTTCGCGGAGCAGCCGACGGAGTGGCTCACGTCGTGCGATCGCCTCGTCCTGCTGCTCGAAGAGCAGCGGGCCTTCGGGCAGCCGGAAGCCGAGCTGCCGTCCGACCTCCCGGAGGAACGAGTCAGCGACGTGGATGCCGTGGTAGATCGTGCCGGACGACTCGAAGCGGTACGCCTCGGACGCGGACGCGATGTACGGCGTTCCCGGTCGGACGACCCGCGTCCGGTCCGGGAAGTGCATCTCGAGCTCGCCCTCGGTCAGCCAGAACACCACGTGGTCGGTCCGCGGCCCGATCACCCCGCCACGGCGGCCACCGAGGGCCCGCATCGAGCGGAGGGTGAGGTCGTCGTCACCGACGACCGTGTACTCGTAGCGGGTGTCCGGCGTCGCGTAGGTCTCGCTCGCGAACTGCCGCCCGGCGTACTCGGACGTGAAGATCGTGCCGTAGTCCGTGCCGTCATCGTGCGTGTACCGCGCTTTCCGGAACCCGTTGGACGACGCGGTGCTCATGGGGACTGCTTACACGATCGGGGTGGACAACCGGCCCCCCGACGGGCGTGACTCGATCCGTGGGAGCCGACCCGTGCCTCCCGTCCGGGTGTCGTGCCCGGCGACCGGGTGACCCGGAATACCCCAGGGGGGTACCCTGTTGTCGTGGACGGAGGAACCATGCACGAGGACACGCACGCGCACGTCGGGTACATCGGCGACAAGGACGACCTGCTCAAGCGGCTCCGCCGCGCCGAGGGCCAGGTGCGCGGCATCGCGCGCATGGTCGAGGACGAGACGTACTGCATCGACGTCCTCACCCAGATCTCCGCGGCGAACCGTGCGCTCGAACGGGTGGCACTCTCGCTGCTCGAGGACCACCTCAAGCACTGCGTCGCCGAGGCCGTCGCCGAGGGCGGCGACGCCGCCGACCAGAAGGTGCGCGAGGCGAGCGACGCGATCGCCCGCCTCGTGCGCTCCTGAACCGACCGAACCCGATGGAGGGAACCAGCATGACCACCGAGACCCTGCTCGTCACCGGCATGACCTGCGAGCACTGCGTGATGAGCGTCACCGAGGAACTGTCCGAGGTCGACGGCGTCCAGGGCGTCGAGGTCGACCTCGTGCCCGGCGGCTCGTCGACCGTCACGGTCACCTCGGACGCGCCCGTCGACGACGACGTCCTCTGCAGCGCAGTCGCGGAAGCGGGGTACGAGGTCGTGCGGTCGTGAGCGACGTCGAGCTCGACATCACGGGCATGACCTGCGCCTCGTGCGCGAACCGCATCGAGCGGAAGCTCGGCAAGCTCCCCGGGGTCACGGCCACGGTGAACTACGCGACCGAGAAGGCGCAGGTGCGTGTCGAGGACGCCGCCGACGTCGACGTCGACCGGCTCATCGCCACCGTCGCGTCGGCGGGGTACGGGGCGACGGTGCCGACTCCGCCTGCGGCATCCACGGACACACTTCGCCCGGACGACGAGACCACGCTGCTCCGTCGCCGGCTCGTGGTGTCGGCGGTGCTCGCGCTCCCGGTCGTCGTGCTCTCGATGGTGCCGGTCCTGCAGTTCCCGAACTGGCAGTGGGCGGCGCTCGCCCTCGCCGCGCCCGTGGCCGTCTGGGGCGCCCTGCCGTTCCACCGTGCCGCGTGGGTGAACGCGCGGCACGGTGCCGCGACGATGGACACCCTCGTCAGCGTCGGCGTCGCCGCGGCCTTCCTGTGGTCGCTCTACGCGCTGTTCCTCGGCGACGCCGGGGTGCCCGGCATGCACATGGCGTTCTCGTGGTTCGCCGCCGATCCGGAGGGGACCGAGCTCTACCTCGAGGTCGCGTCCGCCGTGACGGTCTTCGTGCTCGCCGGGCGGTACATGGAGGCCCGCGCGAAGCGGGAGTCCGGGGCGGCGCTGCGGGCGCTGCTCGAGCTCGGAGCGAAGGACGCGTCCGTGCTCCGCGGTGGGGACGAGTCGCGCGTGCCGGTGTCGTCCCTCGTCGTCGGTGACGTGGTGGTCGTCCGGCCGGGCGAGCGCATCCCGAGCGACGGCGTCGTCCGGGCGGGGTCGTCGGCGGTCGACCTCAGCATGCTCACCGGCGAGGCGGTCCCGGTCGAGGTCCGGACCGGCGACCACGTCACCGGGGCGACCGTGAACGTCGGCGGCCGGCTCGAGGTGACGATCACCGCGGTCGGTGCCGAGACGGAGCTCGCCCGCATCGGACGGCTCGTCGAGGAGGCCCAGACCGGCAAGGCCGACGTGCAGCGGCTGGCCGACCGGGTGTCCGGGGTGTTCGTGCCCGTGGTCATCGGACTCGCACTGCTCGCGTTCGTCGGCTGGCTCGTCCTCGGTGGCTCCGTCACGGCCGCGTTCACGGCTGCGGTGGCGACGCTCATCATCGCCTGCCCGTGCGCGCTCGGACTCGCGACACCCACGGCCCTGCTCGTCGGGACCGGACGGGGATCGCAGCTCGGCATCCTGATCGGCGGTCCGGAGGTGCTCGAGCGCACCCGGACGGTCGACACGATCGTGCTCGACAAGACCGGGACGGTGACGACGGGTGCGATGACCGTGCGGGTCGTCGTGCCCGCGAACGGCGCTGGACCCCGACCCCGACTCCGCGACGTCGACCTGCTCGCCCTGGCCGCCGCCGTCGAGGACGGCTCCGAGCACCCCGTTGCCCGGGCAGTGGTCGCTGCCGCACGGGACCGCGGTGTCGAGGTCGTCCGCGCCGTTGACTTCGTCGCGACCCCGGGTGCCGGTGTCCAGGCCGTCGTCGACGGCGACGCCGTGTTCGTCGGCGGCCTGGAATGGGTGCGCGACGCGTGGGCGGTCGACGTCCCGTCGGACACGGTGGACGCGGTCGCTCGTGCGGAGGCCGACGGAGCCACCGCCGTCGTGGTCGCGCGGAACGGCGCAGTCCTCGGCGTGGTCGTGGTCGGGGACACCGTGAAGGACGAGTCGGCGATCGCGGTCGAGCGCTTCCGCGCGCTCGGCCTGCACCCGGTGCTCCTCACGGGTGACAACGGCGGTGCCGCACGGGTGGTGGCCGACGCCGTGGGCATCGACGAGGTGCACGCCCGGGCGACCCCCGCGTCGAAGCTCGACACCGTGCGGCGGATGCAGGCCCAGGGCCGGGTCGTCGCGATGGTCGGCGACGGCGTGAACGACGCGGCAGCGCTCGCGGCGGCCGACCTCGGCATCGCGATGGGTGCCGGGACGGACGCGGCGATCGCCGCGAGCGACATCACCGTGGTGAGCGGCCGGCTGACGGTCGTGGCGGACGCCGTCCGGTTGTCCCGCTCGACCCTGCGCACGATCAAGGGGAACCTGTTCTGGGCCTTCGCGTACAACGTGGCGGCGATCCCGCTCGCGATGGCGGGACTCCTGAACCCGGTGCTCGCAGGGGCGGCGATGGCCTTCTCGTCGGTGTTCGTCGTCACCAACAGCCTGCGACTGCGGCGGTTCCGACCGACGGCCTGATGCTCGACGGCCTGATCCTCGACGGCCCGACGCTCGCCGGCTGCCGCGGCAGGATGGGCACATGCGTTCCCTGCCCGGAGTCCTCGGTACCGCAGCGCCCGTCCACGTCGCACCGATGGCCGGCGGCCCGAGCGCGCCCGGCCTCGTGGTCGCCGCAGCCAGCGCCGGGCACCTCGCGCAGCTCGCCGCCGGGTACCAGACGGTCGACGCCATGACCTCGCAGGTCGCGGCGGTCCGAGCAGCCGGCGTCGAGGCCTTCGGGGTGAACCTGTTCGTCCCGAACCCGGTCCCGATCGACCCGGAGGCGTACGAGGCCTACCGCGCCGAGCTCGAGCACGAGGCCGGCCGGACGCTGCCGCCCCACCACGAGGACGACGACGCCTGGGCGGACAAGGTCGCGGCGCTCCTCGACGACCCCGTCCCGGTCGTCTCGTTCACGTTCGGCCTGCCCGACAGGTCGGTCGTGCGGGCGTTCCGGCGTCGCGGCGTCGTCACGGTGCAGTCGGTGACGGACCCCGTCGAGGCGGTCGCGGCAGCGGAGCGCGGCGTCGACGTCCTGCTCGTCCAGGGGGAGGCCGCCGGTGGGCACTCCGCCGTGCTCGATCCGCGGGTGCCCGTGCGGGCGGTGCCGCTCGTGGAGCTGGTCCGGTCCGTGGTGGCGGCGACGCCGCTGCCGGTCGTCGCGGCCGGCGGCATCGGCGGGGCGGAGGACGTCGGCGAGCAGCTCGCGGCCGGAGCCTCGGCGGTCGCCGTGGGCACCGCCGTGCTGCGGACCGACGAGGCGGGGACGTCGTCGACCCACCGCGCAGCGCTCGCGGACGCGGCCTTCGACCGCACGGTGCTCACGCGGGCCTTCACGGGTCGTCCGGCCCGGGCCCTCGCGAACGCCTTCACCCGCGCGCACCCGGACGCGCCGCTCGGCTACCCGGCGCTGCACCACCTCACGCGGCCGCTCCGGACCGACGCCGCCGCGAGCGGCGATCCGCACCGCCTGCACCTGTGGGCGGGTCGTGCCTGGCGGGCCGCGTCCGACGGTCCGGTCGCCGACGCCCTGGAGGCGCTGCTCGCCTGACCCGGGCACGCTGCGGGCGCCGAGGTGGTCCGGATCCGGCACCTGTCCTGCACCGGCGGGGCCCGGCGAGGGTCCGTCCACAGCGAACGCGGACTGTGCGCGGGCGCACCGCGACGGCACTACGCTCGAACGTGGTCCGCGACGCAGTGCTGCGGTGACCGGCGGACTGTGTTCCCACGTGATCCAGGAGGACCCCTCGTGACCGAATCCGCTCCCGTCGACCCCACATCGACCGACGGCTGGAAGAAGCTCGCCGCCATCGCCGACGGCTTCACCCCGGACCTGCGTGGGTGGTTCGACAGCGACCCCGAGCGTGCTGCGAAGTACACGTTCCAGGCCGCCGACCTCACCGTCGACCTGTCCAAGGGCCTCGTGACCGAGGAGATCCTCGCCGACCTGCTGCAGGTCGCCGAGGACACCGGCGTCGCCGAGCGCTTCCGCGCGATGCTCGCCGGTGAGCACATCAACGTCACCGAGGACCGCGCCGTCCTTCACACGGCGCTCCGTCGCCCGGCCGGAGCCTCCCCGGCGCTCGTCGTCGACGGGCAGGACGTCGACGCCGACGTGCACGCGACGCTCGACAAGGTCTACGCGTTCGCCGAGCAGATCCGCTCCGGCGCCTGGACCGGCGTGACCGGCAAGCGGATCGAGACCGTCGTCAACATCGGGATCGGCGGCTCCGACCTCGGGCCGGTCATGGTCTACGAGGCCCTCAAGCCGTACGTGCAGCAGGGGCTCGAGGCCCGCTTCGTCTCGAACATCGACCCGGCCGACATCTACGAGAAGACCGCCGACCTCGACCCCGAGACGACGCTCTTCATCGTCGCGTCGAAGACCTTCGGCACGCTCGAGACCCTGACGAACGCCCGGCTCGCACGCCAGTGGCTCTGGGAGCGTCTCGGGCTCACCGACGGCTCCGACGAGGACAAGGCGAACGCGGTCGCGAAGCATTTCGTCGCCGTCTCGACCGCCCTCGACAAGGTCGCCGCGTTCGGCATCGACCCGGAGAACGCCTTCGGCTTCTGGGACTGGGTGGGCGGCCGCTACTCGGTCGACTCCGCGATCGGCACCGCCGTGGTCGTCGCGATCGGCAAGGAGAACTGGGAGCAGTTCCTCGCCGGGTTCCACGCGATCGACGAGCACGTCCGCACGACCCCGCTCGAGCAGAACGTCCCCGTCCTGATGGGGCTGCTCAACGTCTGGTACTCGAACTTCCTCGGTGCCCAGAGCCACGCGGTGCTGCCGTACACGCAGTACCTGCACCGCTTCCCGGCCTACCTGCAGCAGCTCACCATGGAGTCGAACGGCAAGCGCGTCCGCTGGGACGGCAGCCCGGTGACGACCTCCACCGGTGAGGTCTTCTGGGGCGAGCCCGGCACGAACGGCCAGCACGCGTTCTACCAGCTCATCCACCAGGGCACGAACCTCGTCCCGGCAGACTTCATCACGATCGCGAACCCGCCGCGTCCCTTCACGGACGAGACCGGCGACGGCAAGGGCGTCCAGCCGGGCACCGACGTGCACACCCTGTTCCTCGCGAACTTCTTCGCGCAGACCAAGGCGCTCGCGTTCGGCAAGACCGCCGACGAGGTCCGCGCCGAGGGCACCACGGACGAGGGGATCGTCGCCGCGCGCACGTTCCCGGGCAACAAGCCGACCGCGTCGATCCTCGCGCCGGAACTCACCCCGAGCGTCCTCGGGCAGCTCATCGCGCTGTACGAGCACATCGTGTTCACCGAGGGCACCATCTGGGGCATCGACTCGTTCGACCAGTGGGGCGTGGAGCTCGGCAAGCAGCTGGCGCTGCAGGTCACCCCGGCCGTGGAAGGCGACCGCGACGCGCTCGACGCGCAGGACTCCTCGACCAAGGCGCTCATCGCGAAGTACCTGGAGCTGCGGAAGTAGCACGCGACCGGACAGCAGACGGGCGCACCCCGCTCGGCGGCGACGCGAAGCGTCGTGCGGGGTGCGCCGAGCGAGCCTGCGAGCGAGGGGCGGATCCGCCACGGGCCTCCCGTCTGCACGCACGCACGCACGCACGTACGGCGCGCGCGAGCGCGTCAGCGCGCCAGTGGGTCGAGGTTGAGCGTCGTTCCCTCGTAGAGGTACTGGTCGTCGCCGAACACCTGCACGCCCTCGTTCAACCACACGAGCGCGCGCACGCTGATGCCGAACCGCGCCGCGACGTCACCGATGAGGTCGTCCGGCGCCACGACGTAGGACCTCGGCGCGCCACTCGGCGTCGTCGCAGTGACCTTCCCGGCAGCGTTCGACCGTGAACCACCGTCGACGGGTCGCACGTTCGTCGTCCGTGCGGGCACCGACCAGCGAACCGTCGTCACGGCGAGGACCTTGCCGGGGCCGAGCTCGACCGGGACCGCGGCGTCCGGCCCGGCGGACGAGTACGTCACGAGGGTCGTGAGCCCGGACGGGTCGACGCCCGACCCGTCGAGCGGCACCGTCGCCGAGGATCCGGGTGCCGCGGTCGCGCCGCCGAGTTGGTGGTCGCCGACGCCGCGGTAGGTGAGACCGTCGCCGACCGACCGCGGCTTCTCGAACAGGGAGACCGACACCGGGACGGGCAGCGTCGACGTGAAGCCGGAGTACTGCGCCGAGAACGTGTCGTCCCCGTCGGAGACCATGCGGAAGTGGAAGTGGACGCTGCCGAGCGGTGACGCGACGTTCCCCTCCGCCACGACCGTGCCGGCGGCGATCCGGCTCAGGGTCGGCGCGGGAGCCGCCGCTTCCGACGGCTCGGGGGTCGGTGTCCGCGGATGTGCCGACGCCTCGAGCAGGGCCTCGGCCGACGACTCGTCCGGCGTCGGGGTCGGGCTCGCGGAGACGCTCGCGGAGGGCGAGGTGCGTGTCGGTCCCGGAACGGACTCCGTGCCGCGGAGCAGCGCGCACCCGCCCAACGTGACGATGCCGATCGTCACGAACCCCAGCGTGGCGACCGTCCTCGGTGCAGTCCTCATCGTGTTCCCCCTCCCGTGCGATGCTAACCGGGGGGAGACCGTGCACGCGAACCGGTCGCTCGCTGTCGGCCGCAGGCGTTAGCGTCGTCGGCATGGACCGTTCCGAGATCCTCGCCGCAGCAGCAGCCGCCCACGCCGCCCGCATCGCCGAGTCCGGCGGGGACGACGCTGCGGCCCGAGCGCGAGCCGAGTCGGTCGCGGCGCGCGATGCCCTGGCCGACGATGCCGCTCGTCGACGGTCCGACGAATCCGCCCGCGCCGCCGACCGCACCGAGGGGGTGCTGTCGGACTGGCACCGGATGGGTACCCGTCGCGGTGTCAGCCCCGACGACCAGGTCCGCTCCGCGTGGTCGATCGCCGGTGTCCCCGAGCAGGGTGGTGCCCGAGCCCTCGCGAACGTGCTGCTGTCCACCGCAGGGCACGCCGGCCGTGTCGCCGACGCCGCTCGGCGCGACCCGAAGCTCGCCGGAGCCGCGAGTGCTGCGGCGCGCCGGACGGTGCGTCGGTACACGGACCACGGCGCGGGCATGGCCTCACTGGGGGACGTCCTCCGTGACGAGTCCCCGCGGCGGGAACCGGACGAGCACTGACGGTTTGGACCGCTCCGACGCTGACCAGGGCTTTCGTGGACCGATCCAAACGGTCTGACGACAGAATGACTGATTGACAGGACATGGATTCGGGTTACGATCGCTCCACGCGATGAAGCGCGATCACGGACGAAGGAGTCACCGAATGGTCGACATCAAGCCGACAGCACCGGCTGTCGCACTGCCCCCCGTCGGCACGGGGCCGCACCGCCGTCGCCTCGGCGTGCTGGCGCTCGTCGCCACCTTCGGCGGCCTGCTCTTCGGGTACGACACCGGTGTCATCAACGGTGCCCTGAACCCGATGAAGGCCGAGCTCGGCCTGACGAACCTCACCGAGGGCGTCGTCACGAGCTCCCTGCTGTTCGGCGCGGCGATCGGCGCCATGCTCGGCGGTCGGGTCGCCGACGGGTGGGGGCGCCGGAAGACGATCATCCTGCTCGCCGTCGCGTTCTTCGTCGGCACACTCATCTGCGTCTTCTCCCCGTCCTTCGGTGTGATCGTCGTCGGCCGTGTGCTGCTCGGACTCGCGGTGGGCGGCGCCTCGACCGTCGTCCCAGTGTTCCTCGCGGAACTCGCGCCCTACGAGATCCGTGGTTCGCTGTCCGGCCGCAACGAGCTCATGATCGTGATCGGCCAGCTCGCCGCGTTCGTCGTGAACGCGATCATCGGCAGCCTCTGGGGTGAGGGCGGTGGCGTCTGGCGCGTCATGCTCGCCGTCTGTGCCCTCCCCGCGATCGCGCTGTTCGTCGGCATGCTGCGGGTGCCCGAGTCGCCGCGGTGGCTCGCGTCGAAGGGGCGCAACGACGAGGCGCTCGAGGTGCTCGGGCAGATCCGCTCGAAGGAGCGCGCGACGGCGGAGCTCGAGGACATCAAGCGGACGAACGAGTTCGAGGCGAAGGTCCAGCGGCAGAGCGGGTGGCGCACGCTGCTCGGCAACAAGTGGCTCATCCGCATCGTGCTCATCGGCGCGGGGCTCGGCGTCGCCCAGCAGCTCACCGGCATCAACTCGATCATGTACTACGGCCAGACGGTCCTCATCGAGTCCGGTTTCGAGGCGCAGGCAGCGCTCATCGCCAACATCGCTCCCGGTGTCATCGCCGTGATCGGTGGGGTGATCGCCCTCGCGAACATGGAGCGCATCAACCGTCGGACCACGCTCATCATCGGGTTCTCGCTGACCACCGTGTGCCACTTCCTCATCGGCATCGCCTCGATGCTGCTCGTGACGGGCAACCCGGCGCGCCCGTGGGTGATCCTGTTCCTCGTCGTCGCCTTCGTCGGATCGATGCAGACCTTCCTCAACATCGCAGTGTGGGTCGTCCTGTCCGAGATCTTCCCGACGCAGATCCGCGCACTCGGCATGGGCATCGCGGTGTTCTGCCTCTGGATCGCGAACGCGTTCCTCGGGCTGTACTTCCCGACGATCGTGGCGGCGACCGGCATCACCGGGACGTTCTTCGGCTTCGCCGTCGTCGGCGTCCTCGCCCTGCTCTTCATCTGGAAGTTCGTACCGGAGAGCCGCGGCCGCACCCTGGAGGAGGTCGAGGAGGGCGTCACCACCGGCAACATCTTCGTGGTCGACAAGAAGAAGGCGCGCGCCTGACCGCGCACGACTGACGGACGGGAGGCCCTTGGCGGATCCGCCACGGGCCTCCCGTCCGTCAGTCACCCGGCTGAGAGCCGCGTGGTGACCCGACCGTAGGCTCGACCTGTCGTTGTACGCGTACAAGTCGAGGTGGTGGCCGTGGTCGAGCTCGGGACCCATGCCTTCCCGTCCCCGCTCACCGCGCTCTGCGCGGTGCTCCTGGTCGTCGCGGTCGGTTGCACGGCGTTCGTCGCCGTCGACGTCGTCCGGCACCCGCCGCGGATGCGGGTGATGGCGCTCGTCTGGCCGCTGACGATGTTGTTCGGCAGCGTCGTCTGGCTCGTGTTCTACCTCCGACGCGGGAGGGCGACCGCGCCGGACCACGGCCGGTGGGCCGGGACGGCGATCGACACGAGCCACTGCGGCGCAGGGTGTGCACTCGGCGACCTGGTGGGCGAGTTCGGGCTCGCCTGGTTCCCGGCGATCGGTGCCGTCATCGGGCTGGGTTCGCTCTACCAGGACCGCATGGTCGCAGGGTGGGTCGTGGACTTCGTCCTCGCCTACCTGCTCGGCATCGGCTTCCAGTACTTCGCCATCGCCCCGATGCGCGGCCTCGGCGTCCGTGCCGGGCTCGTCGCCGCGCTCAAGGCCGACACGCTGAGCATCGTCGCGTGGCAGATCGGGATGTACGGGCTCATGGCCGTGTGGCAGCTCGTCGTGTTCCCCGCGCTCTTCGGCGGACGGGCGAGTGTCTTCTCGCCGGAGTTCTGGGTGGCGATGCAGCTCGCCATGGTCGCCGGGTTCGTGTGCGCCTACCCGGTGAACGCCTGGCTGGTGCGTCGCGGGATCAAGGAGGCCATGTGACGGGCTGCGAGGATGGTGGGCATGGCTGAGATCGACGAGGTGCTCGCGGCGTCCCGAGGGCTGCTCGGCATCGTCGCGCGTTCGCTGACGCCCGCCCTCGAGCACGTCACCGTCCCGCAGTTCCGGCTGATCGTGCTCGTCACCACGCTGGGGCCGACCCGTGCCGGCGACCTCGCCGAGCGTCTGGCGGTCGAACCCTCCACGCTGACGCGCAACGTCGACCGCCTCGTGGCCGGAGGTTGGGTCGAGCGCCGGCCGGGTGCTGCGAACCGGCGTGAGGTGCTCGTGGCCGCGACGGACCGCGGTCGGGCGCTCGTCGACGAGGTCAGCGCGCGACGGAGCCGTGAGCTGGCGGAGGTACTGGAGCGGGTGCCCGAGGCGGAGCGGCCCGCGGTGGTCGCCGGGATGCGGGCGCTGCGGACGGCGATGGACGAGCCGCTGCCGGAGGAGGTCTCGGCCTTCGGGGGCTGACCCAGCAGTGCTCGCCTCCCTGTAGTTGCACGCGTACAATCATTGTGCTCGTACAACTCTGGAGGACCGTGTCGACATCCGCTCCCGCCCGCTCCCACCTGCACGCCGCTGGTACCCGCTTCGGCGGCGCCGCCGTCCGACTCGGCCTGCCCGCCCTCGTCGTCGGTGCCGGCGCCGGGCTCGCCGCCGTCGTCTTCCGCTGGCTCATCGAGCACGCCACGTGGGTCTTCAGCGGGCACGCCGACTACTCCGCGACCAGCGGGCACCCCGCGAACCCGTGGGTCCCGTGGCTCGGCGCCGGCTTCGTGGTGCTCGCCCCCGCGGTCGGCGGGCTGCTCTACGGGCCGCTCATCCACCGGTTCGCGCGTGAGGCGCGGGGGCACGGCGTGCCCGAGGTCATGTTCGCGGTCGACCGGAACGGCGGTCGGATCCGCGGCAGCGTCGCCGTCGTGAAGGCCCTCGCGAGCGCGATCTGCATCGGGGCAGGCGGCTCCGTCGGCAGGGAGGGTCCGATCATCCAGATCGGCTCGGCACTCGGTTCGACGATCGGCCGGTGGATGCGGATGCCCGAGGTCCGGCTGAAGACCCTCGTCGCGTGCGGTGCGGCCGGCGGAATCTCCGCCACGTTCAACGCTCCCGTGGCCGGGGTCTTCTTCGCGCTCGAGCTCCTCCTCCGCGACTTCACCCCGACGTCGTTCGGCGCGGTGGCGATCGCGAGTGTGACAGCGGCGCTCGTCGGGCGTTCGGTCTTCGGCGACTCGGCGTTCCTGCACCTGCCGGCCATCGGCGGGGTCACCCCACCGGAGTACCTGCTCTTCGCGCTGCTCGGGCTCGTCGCGGGAGCGGTGGGCATCGGCTTCACCCGGGTGCTCTACCTCGTCGAGGACGCCTGCGACCTCCTGTGGCGGGCGAGCCGCGGTCCGGAGTGGCTGCGGCCCGTCGTCGGCGGCCTGCTCCTCGGCCTGCTCCTGCTCGCGCTGCCCCAGATGTACGGCGTCGGGTACCCGGTCCTCGAGCACGGGGTCGCCGGGCAGTACGCGCTCGGGTTCCTCGCCGTGCTCGTGGTCGGGAAGGTGCTCGCCACCTCGTTGACGCTCGGGATCGGCGGTTCCGGCGGGGTGTTCGCGCCGTCGCTGTTCATCGGGGCCATGGTCGGTGCGGCCTTCGGCGAGGCCGCGGCGGTGGTCGAGCCGGCCCTGCACGGGCAGATCGGGGCGTTCGCGGTCGTCGGGATGGGAGCGGTGTTCGCCGGGTCGACCCGCGCACCGATCACGGCGGGCATCATGCTCTTCGAGTTGACCGGCGACTACGCGCTCGTCCTGCCGGTCGTCGTCGCGGTCGTCATCGCGACGGCGGTGTCGAAGGTCCTGTCGCGCGACACCGTGTACACGCTCAAGCTCAGTCGCCGCGGCGTGGACCTGACCGACTCGGCGGTCCCGGTCCGCCGGTCCTCGGGGGCGACGGTCGGTGGTGCCGCGCGGCCGCTCGGCGCGCTGGTACCGTTGACCGCGACCGCAGCCGAGGCGCTCGTGGCCGTCGAGACCGGCGGTGGGGCACCGGTCGTCGTGGTGGACGCCGAGGGACGCTTCGCGGGCGTCGTGTCCGCGCGGTCGGCCGGCGAATCGGTGCTCACCGACGTGGACTTCGCGGACCGTCCGGTGCTCGACGTCGCGTCCGACGTGACGGCGGTCCACGACGACGTCGAGCTCGACGGGGTCGTGCAGGACGTGATCGAGGCGTCGGACACCGCCGGCCTGCCGGCGGTCGACGGGGACGGCCGCCCGGTCGGGTGGCTCGGTCGGGCAGACGCGCTGCGGGCTCTGGTCCCCGCCGCCTGACGGACTGGAGGCGCGGTACCAGCTGGCACCGCGCCTCCAGTCCGTCTGCTGCGTGCGCTACGGGCGCAGGAGCACCTTGCCGACGCGGCCGGCGGTGTCGCTGGCGCGCGCCGCGGCGCGGGCCTCCTCGAACGGGAAGACCTCCGAGACCGGGAGGGTCAGCGAACCGTCGAGCACGCGCGAGATGAGCTCGCCGAAGAGCTGCTGCTTGAGCGGCGCGTCCATGGTCTTGCTGACGACCGCGCCCCAGAAGCCCTTGACCGTGAGCTGGCCGAAGATGACCTTGCCCGACGGGATCTCGAGGGTGGGGGAGGCCATCGCGCCGAACACGACGAGGGTGCCGTTCTCGCCCATCACCGAGGCGATGTCACCGGCGGCCTTGCCGCCGACGGACTCGACGCCCGCGATGATCGGGGCGCCGCCGGTGATCGCGCGGACCTGGTCCTGCCAGTCGTCCGCGTCCGTGGCGACGATGCGGTCGATGCCCTGCTCGCGGAGCTCCTCGACACCGGCGGCGCGACGGACGAGCCCGATGACGTTGATGCCGCGGGCCTTGCCGAGCTGCGCGACCATGCGGCCGACCGCACCGTTCGCGGCGTTCTGGATGAGCCAGTCGCCCTCGTGCAGGTCGAGCGAGTGGAGCAGGCTGATGGCGCTGAACGGCATCGAGACGAGCTGCGCGGCGTCCTCGTCGGTCATCGCGTCCGGCACCGGCACGAGACCCGCGGCGTTCGCGACGTAGTACTCGGCCCAGACGCCGAAGGTGCCACCGGCGACGCGCTGGCCGACCGACAGGTTCGTGACGCCCTCGCCGAGCGCCTCGACGACGCCGAGCGCCTCGGTGCCGGAGGCCGCGGGGAGCTCGGGCTTGAAGCCGTACGTGCCGCGGATGGTCCACAGGTCGTGGTTGTGGATCGGGGAGAGGACGGTGCGGACGAGGACCTCGCCGGCGCCCGGGGTGGGGACCGGGCGCTCCTCGGCGGTCAGCACGTCGGCGGGCTCGCCGAACTCGTGGTGGACGACGGCGCGCATGGCGGTGGGGGTGGTGTCGGTCATGGTCAGTCCTCCGAGACGGTGATGGTGACGTCGATGTTGCCGCGGGTGGCGTTCGAGTACGGGCACACCTGGTGCGCGGCGTCCGCGAGGGCCTGGGCCTGGTCGTGCTCGAGTCCGGGCAGCACGACCTCGAGCAGCACGGCGAGCTGGTAGCCACCGTCGCCGTTCGGGCCGATCTGCACGCGGCCGCCGACGGACGAGTCCGTGATCTTCACCTTCTGCGCACGCGCGACACCCTGGAGTGCGGAGTGGAAGCAGGCGGCGTACCCGGCGGCGAACAGCTGCTCCGGGTTCGTCCCGTTGCCCGAGCCGCCCATCTCCTTCGGGATCGCGAGGTCGAGCGCGAACGAGCCGTCGCTGGTCGCGACACGGCCGTCGCGGCCGGCACCGGTGGAGAGGGCCTCGGCGGTGTAGAGGGCTTCCATGTGGTTCCTTCCTTCGTGGGGGTCAGTGCTGCTGCAGCGCCGCGCCGGAGGGCTCGTCGGCCCGGGGCTCGGCTGCGGCGTGCATGGTGGCGGTGAGGCGCTGGAGCGTGCCGATGAGCTCGAGCGCGGCCTGCTCGTCCGGCAGCCCCATGCCCTGTGCGATGCGGGCGGGGACGTGCGCGAGTTCGGGACGGATCGTGCGCCCGCGGTCACCGAGCGTGACGGTGACGACGCGCTCGTCGGTGCTCCGTCGCTCGCGGCGGACGAGGTCGGCCTGCTCCATGCGGCGCAGGAGCGGCGACAGGGTGCCGGAGTCGAGCTGCAGGTGGTCGCCGAGGGACGAGACGGTCTGGTCGCCCTCGATCCAGAGGGTGACCAGCACGAGGTACTGCGGGTACGTCAGGCCCCAGGGCTCGAGCATCGTGCGGTACGCCTGGGTCGTCGCGCGGGAGGCGGCGTAGAGGGAGAAGCACACCATCTCGTCGGTCACGGGCATGACGACAGTGTTGCACGCAACTCAGTTGCGCACAACTGGTTTGGACGGGCGCACAGTGACAGACGGGAGGCGCGGGGCGGGGCCGACCCGCGCCTCCCGTCCGTCAGTCGGTCGCGACGGCGGTCGCGGATGCGTCGTCCGGCGCGGTCACGTCCGCGTCCTCGGGGCGACTCCGCAAGCGCAGCGTCGCGGCGAGACCGAGCACGAGGAAGCCCGCAGCGGACCACGCCGCCGCGCGGGTTCCGTCGCTGAAGGCCTCCGCTGCGGCGTCCGCGGCCGACGGGTCCTGCTCGCGGAGTCCGGCGATCGCCCCGCCGGAGGACGTCACGACCGCGTCGGCCACCTGTGAGGCGGTCGCGGACGGTGTACCGGCGTCCTCCAGTCGGTGTTCGAGCAGCGTGTTCGTCGAGGTGAAGAGGACGGTGCCGAGCACCGCGATGCCGAGCGCGGACCCGATCTGCCGCGCCGTGCTCTGTGCGCCGGAGGCCTCACCGCTCCGCTCGACCGGGACGTCCTGGAGCACGACGCCGGTGAGCTGCGCGGTGGCGAGGCCGACGCCGAAGCCGTACACGAACAGGCACGGCACGATCGCCCACCACGGGGTCGACGACGACACGACGAACCCGACCGCGGCGACGCCGACGATCTCCGCGCCGATGCCGAGCCGGACGATCCGGAGGGCGCCGATGCGCTGTCCGGCCGTGGCGGCGAACCCGCTCGCCACGAAGGACCCGACGGCGAGGGCGAGCAGCACGAACCCGGTCTGGAGTGCCGAGTAGCCGAGCACGTTCTGCAGCCACAGCGGGAGCGACAGGATGATGCCGAACTCGCCGAGCGACACGATGAGCGCCGCGATCGAGCCGCCGCGGAACGACGCGATGCCGAACAGGTCGAGGGCGATGAGTGTCGAGCGGCCGCTCCGCTGCCGTCGCAGCGTCCAGAGCACGAACAGCACGCCGGCGACCACGGTGAGGCCGAACGCGTACGGGATGGGGGAGAGCGGGCCGGGCCACGACCAGTCGCCGATCCGGAGCCGCTCGGCGTTCGTCCACCACCCGTAGGTCCGCCCCTCGATGAGTCCGAACACGAGCGACGCGCTCGTGAGCACGCTGAGCACCGCCCCGACGACGTCGATCCGGCCGGCGTGCACGGCGTCGCGGGACTCGCGGACGAAGAGGAACGCGCAGACGACGATCGCGACGCCGAGCGGGATGTTGATGCCGAACGCCCAGCGCCACGAGAACGCGGTCGTGAGCCACCCGCCGAGCAGCGGCCCGACGGCGACCATGCCACCGATCGTCGACCCCCAGACGGCGAACGCGATGCCGCGCTCGCGGCCGGTGAAGTTCGCGTTGACGAGCGACAGCGTCGTCGGGAGGACCATCGCGCCTCCGACGCCCTGGACGATGCGGGCGAGCACGAGCAGCTCCCCGCTCGGTGCCAGCGCGGCGAGCACCGACGCCGCCGCGAACACCGCGACGCCGGTCACCATGAGGAGCCGTCGCCCGAGGCGGTCGGCGAGCGAGCCGAACACGAGCAGCAGCGCCGCGAACACCAGGGTGTAGCTCTCCTGCACCCACTGCACCGCGGTCGAGCCGATGTCCAGGTCGCGGACGATGCTCGGGATCGCGACGTTGACGATGGTCGAGTCCACGATGATCAGCGACACGGCGATGCTGATCACGACGAGGCCGGCCCAGCGCCGGCGGTCGATCGCGGCCGGGTCCTCGACGGCGCGGGGGTGTGGGGTGCTCATGCGGTGCCTCCTGGGATCGTCAGCATGCTGATGATCACCGTACGCCGCCTGCCACGCCCGCGTGGAGGTCGCTCACCGACGGGGTACGGCCGGCGTCGAGCACGCGCATGGGCACGGACGGTTAGGCTGACGTGACCCACGATGACCAGCAACCACCTCGACCACACCGCGGCCCCCGCCGCCGGCGACACCCGCCGCACGGGACGCGCCGCCTCCCACGGCAAGACGATCCTCATCGGGGAGCACGCCGTGGTCCACGGCGCACCCGCACTCGTGTTGCCGGTCCTCGACGCGGTCGTGGTCGCGACGGTCACCCCGGTCGAGCCCGACCCCGCGCGCGTCGACCGCGGCCCCGACACGGACCCCGCGACCGGCCACCTGCTGGAGTCCGCGGTGCACACCGGCCCCCTCGACACCGCGCCCGCGGCCGTCCTGCCGACCGTCACCGCGGTGACCGCGACGCTGCGCCACTTCGGCGTGACCGACCGCCGGTTCCACGTCCGCGTCGACAGCGATGTCCCGACCGCCCGGGGGATGGGGTCGAGTGCCGCGGTCGCCGCCGCCGTCACCGCCGCCGTGGCCGACGCCCTCGGTGAGACCCTCGACGCCGACGCCCACCACGAGCTGATCCAGGAGTGCGAGCGCATCGCCCACGGGCGCCCGTCCGGACTCGACGCGCGCGGGGTCGTCGCGGACGCCCCCGTCTGGTTCGAGGGCGGTCGTGTCGAACCCGTCGCCCTCGGTGCCCGGTGCACCTTCGTCGTCGCGGACACCGGCGTCCCCGGACACACGCGCGAAGCGGTCGCGTCCGTCCGGGACCGTCTCGAGCGCGACCCGGTCGCGGTCCGAGCGACGGTCGATGCGATCGGCGAGCTCGCCCGCGCTGCCCGGACCGCCCTGGAGCGCGGGGACGCCCAGGCGCTCGGTGCGAGCATGGACGCCGCGCACGGGCTGCTCGCCGACCTCGACGTCTCGAGCACCGACCTCGACCGGCTCGTCACCGCGGCACGTGGGGCCGGTGCCCTCGGCGCGAAGCTCACGGGCGGCGGCCGCGGGGGCTGCGTCCTCGCCCTCGCCACCGACGACGACCACGCTGACCGCATCGCGGCAGCCCTGCGCGGCGCAGGTGCCGCAGCCACCTGGACCACCACGATCGGAGACCGCGCATGACCACCGCAACGGCCGTGGCGCACCCCAACATCGCCCTCGTCAAGTACTGGGGCAAGGCGGACGCGACCCTCGCGCTGCCGGCGACCGGCAGCGTCTCGATGGGGCTCGACGTGTTCCCGACGACCACCACGGTCACGGTCGGCGGGACGGCGGACGACACCCTGACGCTGAACGGCGCCGTCACGACCGACGGTGCGCTGGTGCGGGTCACGCAGTTCCTCGACCTCGTGCGCACGCTCGCCGGGTCGACCGAGCACGCCTCGGTCGTCAGCGAGAACACCGTCCCGACCGGTGCCGGCCTCGCGTCGAGCGCTTCGGGGTTCGCCGCCCTCGCGACCGCCGCCGCTGCCGCGTACGGGCTGGACCTGTCCGAGCGTGACCTGTCCCGGCTCGCCCGCCGGGGTTCCGGGTCGGCCACGCGGTCGATCCCGGGAGGCGTCGCGGTCTGGCACGCCGGTGACGACCAGGGTTCGTACGCCGAGACCGTCCCCGCCCCGCCGATGGCCATGGTCGTGGTGACGATCGACGCCGGTCCGAAGCCGATCGGCTCCCGCGAGGCCATGCGCCGCACCATCGCGACGTCGCCGTTCTACCCGGCCTGGGTGACCTCGACGACGGAGACCGTCACCGAGGTGCTCGCGGCCTGCGCCGCCGGGGACTTCCCCCGCATCGGCGAGCTCACCGAGAGCAACGCCCTCCGCATGCACGCCACGATCGAGGGAGCCTTCCCCCCGATCCGCTACCTGACCGCTCGGAGCGTCGCCGTGTTCGACGCGGTCGCCGAGCTCCGCGCCGCCGGACTGCAGGCGTACGCCACCGCCGACGCGGGCCCGAACGTGGTCGTGCTCACCACACCACGGGACCGGTCCGCCGTCGCCACCGCCCTCGCCGGGCACGGGGACGTCATCGAGTCCGGCACCGGACCAGGCGCGCACCTCGTCCGCTCCGAAGGAACCGCGACGACCGGAGAGGCACCCGCCCCGGCCGTCGTCCGACCGGAGGAGTCCGCCGAGTGATCGAGTTCCGCGCCCACGGCAAGCTGTTCGTCGCCGGGGAGTACGCCGTCGTCGAGCCCGGGCAGCCGTCCGTGCTCATCGCGCTCGACCGCGCCATCACCGCCCGGGTCAGCGAGGGCCACGGGTCCGGCAGCGTGCACTCGGAAGAGTACGGCCACCTGCCGCTGACGTGGACCCGTGCCGAGGACGGCCTCGCGCTCGACCGGGAGCACCACCCGTACGACTACGTGATGGCGACGATCGACCTCGTCGAGAAGCTCCGCGCCGAGCGGGGGATCGCGCCGCGGTTCCACGACCTCCGGATCCAGAGCCAGCTCGACGACGCGAGCGGCCGGAAGTTCGGGCTCGGTTCGTCCGCCGCGGTCACCGTCGCGACCGTGGGTGCCCTCGACCGTTTCTACGGCCTCGGTCTGACGCAGCGCGACCGGTTCCGCGTGGCGCTGCTGGCGACGATCCGGGTGAACCCCCGGGCCTCCGGCGGTGACCTCGCCGCGAGCACCTTCGGTGGGTGGCTCCGCTACAGTGCCCCGGACCGCGAACTGCTCGCCGCGATGCTGCAGCCCGCTCCCGACCGCGGCGACGGCAGCGTCTCGGGCATCCTCGACGACGCCGACGCCTGGACCGGCTTCGACGTGCAGCGTCTGCCGGCGCCGACCGACCTCCGCCTCCTCGTCGGCTGGACCGGTTCGCCCGCGTCGACCATGAAGCTCGTCAGCGTCGTGCGCGAGCACCGCGACGGCGGGTACCAGGCGTTCCTCGACGAGAGCCGGGCCTGCGTCGACGACCTGACCACGGGCCTCCAGTCCGGCGACGCCGAGCGGACGCTCGACGCGCTCCGACGCGCCCGCGTCCTGCTCCAGCGCCTCGGCGCGTCCGTCGGGTCGCAGATCGAGACCGAACGGCTCGCCACCCTGTGTGACGTCGTCGAGCAGGCCGGCGGGGCGGCGAAACCGTCCGGAGCCGGCGGCGGCGACTGCGGCATCGCGCTCGTCCCGGCGGACACCGACCTCACCGCCATCCACCGCGCCTGGGAGGCGCACGACATCAGGCACCTCAGCGTCGCGGTGCAGGCGCCCGAAGGAGACCTCGATGACTGACCCGACCACCACCCCGATCCCGACCAAGTGGGTCGGGCCGATCCGCGTCTCCGGGAACGCGGTCGAGGGTGAGCACGAGGTCCCGCTCGCCACCTACGAGTCGCCGCTGTGGCCGTCCGTCGGCCGCGGGGCGCGCATCTCGCGCTTAGTCGAGGGCGGCATCGTCGCGACCGTCGTCGACGAACGCATGACGCGGTCCGTCGTCGTGCGTGCCGACAGCGCGGCTGCGGCCCACGTCGCGGCCGGTCGCATCCTCGCGCGGCAGGACGAGCTCGAGGCACTCGTGACGGGGCAGAGCCGGTTCGCGAAGCTCATCGAGGTGCACCCCGAGATCGTCGGCGACCTGCTGTTCCTCCGCTTCGCGTTCACCACGGGGGACGCCTCGGGCCACAACATGGTCACGCAGGCGGCCGACAAGCTGCTGCCCGCGATCCTGTCGTGGGAGCCGGGCCTGCGGTACGTCAGCATCTCGGGCAACTTCTGCACCGACAAGAAGGCCACCGCGGTGAACGGCATCCGTGGTCGCGGCCGCAACACCATCGCCGAGATCGTCATCCCGGGGGAGGTCGTCGCGAAGCGTCTGCGCTCCACCCCCGAGCGGATCGCCGAGTTGAACGTCGCGAAGAACCTCGTGGGCTCCACGATCGCCGGCGCCCTGCGCTCCGCGAACGCCCACTACGCCAACATGCTCCTCGGGTTCTACCTCGCCACCGGCCAGGACGCGGCGAACATCGTCGAGGGGTCCCAGGGCATCACGTCCGCGGAGGTCCGCGGCGACGACCTGTACTTCGCGACCTCGCTGCCGCACCTCATCGTCGGCACGGTCGGCAACGGCAAGGGCGGAGACCTGCCCGTCGTCGAGGACGCCCTCGTGCGGCTCGGCTGCCGCGAGGAGCGCGCACCCGGGGAGAACGCCCGCCGCCTGGCCGCCCTGTGCGCGGCGACCGTGCTGTGCGGGGAGCTGTCGCTCCTCGCGGCGCAGACGAACCCGGGAGAACTCATGGCAGCGCACGTCGCGATGGAACGACGCGGCGCGGCAGCAGGAGGTGCAGCATGACCGCCATCGGCATCCACGACATCGCGATCGCGACCGGCCACCACGTGCTGGAGCTCGACGACCTCGCCGAGCGGCTCGGCGTCGACCCGGCGAAGTACCACGTCGGCATCGGGCAGGACGCCTTCAGCGTGCCCGCGCCGGACGAGGACATCGTGACGATGGGAGCGGCGGCGGCGAAGGAGATCATCGACCGCCACGGCGTCGAGGGCATCCGGACCGTGCTGTTCGCCACCGAGTCCGGCGTCGACCAGTCGAAGGCCGCCGGCGTGTTCGTGCACGGCCTCCTCGGGCTGCCGCAGTCCGTCCGGGTCGTCGAGCTGAAGCAGGCCTGCTACGGCGGGACGGCCGCCGTGCAGCTCGCCCTCGGGATCGTCGCGCGGGCGCCGCACGAGCGGGTGCTCGTCATCGCCGCCGACGTCGCACGGTACGACGTCGACACGGCGGCCGAGCCCACCCAGGGTGCCGGTGCCGCGGCGGTGCTCGTCACCGCCGACCCCGACCTCATCGAGATCGAACCGGCTGCGGGTGTCTTCACCGCCGACGTCGACGACTTCTGGCGGCCGAACGACCGCTCCACCGCGCTCGTCGACGGTCGCCTGTCGGTCACCGCCTACGTCGACGCGTTCGTCGGGGCCTGGGACGACCTCGTGGCGCAGGGTGGACCCGGCTACGAGGACATCACGCGCTGGGTGCACCACCAGCCGTTCACGAAGATGGCGATCAAGGCGCACCGGAAGCTCGCGCAGCACGTCGGGCAGCCGTTCGACGACGCCGAGCTCGCGATCGGCTTCACGTACAACAAGCAGACCGGCAACACGTACACGGCGTCGATCTGGATCGCCCTCGCGGCGCTGCTCGACCTCGACGACGACCTCGACGGGCAGCGGATCGCGATGTTCAGCTACGGCTCGGGCAGCGTCGGCGAACTCCTGACCGGCATCGTCCGGCCCGGGTACCGCTCGCACCGCCGGGAGGGCCGCGTCCGGTCGATGCTCGACGCCCGCGTCCCGCTGACGGTCGACGCGTACCGGGAGCTCCACGCCGCGGGTGCCGCGACGAGTGAGGACACCGAGCGGCCGCGGGTCACGAGCGGGCCGTACCGGTTCGCCGGGGTCCGTGGCGGTGCCCGCCGCTACGAGGCGACGACGCAGGACTGACGCGCTTACGCGAAAGCGACAGGGTGCGGCCGTCCTGCCAGCCGGATCTGTCGCTCTCGCGGCGCCCCGCACCCGGCGCGATCCGGTGACGGCCGGGAGGCCCGTGGCGGCGCCGCCACGGGCCTCCCGGCCGTCACCGGGTCACGCCGTGACGCGACCGGTCACGCCGTCGCGAGCACCTCGCGCTCCAGACGCTGGTAGCTCGCCTCCATGCCGTCGGTCATGCCGGTCGCGAGGATCGCGTCCCGCTGCTCGACGCTCGGGTAGGTGACGAGCAGGGTCAGGAGCGTCGCGCCGTCCACCTCGTCGAGCGTGAGGTCGTTCGTGTTCGGCGGGTACGGAGCCCCGGTCATCGCCTCGGTGCTGACCAGACGGTGCTCGGGCTGGACGAGGGTGTTCTCACCCTCGAAACCGAACGGCTCGCCCTCGGTGTCCCCGACGGGCGCCCAGGCCTGCCGGTACCGTCCGCCCGGCCGGAGGTCGTTCTCGCAGACCGTCATCTCCCAGCCGTCCGGGCCGAGCAGCCACCGGCGCACGAGCTCCGGCTCGGTGTGCGCGCGCCAGAGCACGTGTCGCGGGGCCTCGAACGCGCGGGTGAAGCGGACGTGGGTGTCGTCGAGGACCTCGGTGACGACGCCCTTCCCGAGCGCGTACTCCCGGAGGTCCGCGAGCACCCGGTCGAGCTGCCCGAACGCCTCGGTGTAGCCCTGCTCCATGCCCATCGCGAGGAGGGTCTCGAGGGCTCCGGCGTCCGGGAACGTCGTGGTGATCCGCACGCGGGAGCCGGTGTCGGTCGACTCGAAGTCCAGGACACTCGTGCTCGTCGGCTGCGTGGGGTCGACCTCACCGTCCTCGGTGGCGAACAGGTCGTCGAACGTCAGACGGACCGGTTCCTCCACGGTGTGCACGAGCCACACGGACCGGTAGGTCTCGCCGTCCGGACCGGTCATGTCGTAGCGGGCGCGGCCGCCGGGACGGAGGTCGAACTCCGAGAACGTGGCGGGGAAGCTCGGCGGGCCCCAGAACCGTTCGAGCTGCCGGGGGTCGGTGAACGCTCCCCAGAGTCGTTCGACCGGGACGGGGAAGTCCGCGACGAGCGTGGTCGTCAGGGCTTCCGGGTCGGTGTGGACGCTGGTCACGGGCATGGTGGCTCCTCGTCGAGTCCGGTGGTCGCAGGTCGTGGTCGTGGTCGTGGTCGTGGTCGTGCTGGTGTTCGTCGTTGCTGTGCGTCAGCGCTCGTCGTCGCTCGCCAGCAGGGTGTCGAGTCGGTCGATGCGGCCGTGCCAGAGCCGGCCGTACTCCTCGAGCAGGCCGCGCACACGGTCGAGCTGCTCGGGGTCGGCGCGCACGATGCGGACGCGCCCGCGGGGTTCCTTGGTCACGAGTCCTGCTCCCTCGAGGACGGTGACGTGTTTCTGCACGGCGGCGAACGACATGTCGTAGGCCGCTGCGAGGACCGAGACCGTGACACCGTCGGCGAGGGTCCGCCGCACGATGTCCCGTCTCGTGGCGTCGGCGAGCGCGTGGAACACGCGGTCGACCTCGGCGTCGGTGAGTTCGGGTCGTACAACCATCTGGTTGCACGTTACGCCGGCTGCGCGCACTGCGCAAGGGGTGCGTGGGCGGCCCCGGGATCTGTCGCTTCCGCGGTCCGGTCGAGCGCGCTTCCTGCCCGTCTGTCGCTTTCGCGGTCCCCGTGTGCAGGGCGACTCGCGACGAGCGTCACCGCGTGCCCCGCCCCAGGCCCCGAGCGCCCCGCGCCCCGCGCCCCGCGCCGGGCGCCGCGCCTCAGTACACGTCGCGCACGTAGCGCTTCGCGCGCCGCAGGTCGGCCACGTACGCGGCGGCGTCGTCCGCCCCGCGTCCGCGCTGCTCCGCGATGACGTCGAGCAACGCCTGCTCGACGTCCTTCGCCATCCGCGAGGCATCGCCGCACACGTACACGAACGCACCGTCCTCGAGCCACCGGTACAGCTCCGCCGCCTGCTCCCGCATCCGCGTCTGCACGTAGACCTTCTCGGCTTGGTCGCGCGAGAACGCGAGGTCGACCCGGGTGAGCACGCCCCGCTCCTGCAGGTCCGTGAGCTCGTCCTCGTACACGAAGTCGGTGTCGCGGTGCTGGTCGCCGAAGAACAGCCAGTTGCGGCCGGTCGCCCCGGCGGCGGCGCGCTCGTGCAGGAACCCGCGGAACGGTGCGATGCCGGTGCCCGGGCCGATCATGACCACCGGGGCGTCGCCGTCGGCGGGCACCCCGAACGCGGCGTTCGGCTGGAGGTACACGTCGACCTCGCCGTCGGCCTGCACGCGGTCGGCCAGGTAGGTGGACGCGACACCCGCGTGGGAGCGGTGCACGTCGCCGTAGCGGACGGACGCGATCGTGAGGTGGACGCGGCCCTCGTGCGCGAGCGGGCTCGACGAGATCGAGTACTGCCGAGCCTGCAGCCCGCGGAGGTTCGGCAGCAGCTCCTCCATCGTCGGCGCCGCGCTCCCGGCGTCGCGCAGGAGGTCGAGGACGTCCCGCCCCCAGAGCCACCGGTCGAGCTCGTGCTTGTCACCGTGCGACACGACGGCCGCGAGCTCCGACGCGGGAGCACGCTGCACGAGGTCGGCCACGAGGTCCTTCGACGGCGTGCGGATCTCGCGGTCGAGCCGCAGCACCTCGGCGAGCGGCCGCCCGTCGAAGTCCGCGGAGCCGTCCGCCCCGAGGTGTCCGAGCAGCTGGTCGACGAGCGCCGGGTCGTTGTGCGGCACCACCGCGAGCGCGTCGCCGGCGGCGTACTCGATGCCCGAGTCGCCGAGGTCGAACTCGAAGTGCCGGATCTCCTTCGCGCTGCGCGGCGAGGAGAGCAGGCGGTTGACGACGAGCGGTGCGCGGTACGGGTTGCGCTTGTTCCACTGGGAACCCGGCCGGGAGGCACGGCTCGCGCCCGCCCCGTCGGCTGCGGCGGACCCGGTGGTCGCCCCGGCGGCGGGGCCACCAGCGGCCGGCTGTGCGCCGGCCTCGGCGGCCAGGCGGTCGAGCACCGCGGCACTCCAGAGGGCGGCCGGGTCCTCGAAGTCGACGTCGCAGTCCACGCGGTCGTGGATGCGGGTCGCGCCGAGCTGCTCGAAGCGGGTGTCGAGGAGCTTGCCGGCCTGGCAGAACTCGTCGTAGCTCGTGTCGCCCAGACCGAGGACCGCGTACTGCAGGCTCTCGAGCCGCGGGACCGTCGACGCCTGGATCGCGTCCCAGAACAGTCCGGCGTTGTCGGGCATCTCGCCCTCGCCGTACGTCGAGGTGACCACGAGGACGTGTGACATCCCGGCGAGCTGCTCCGGCGTGACGGCGTCGAGCGGGGTCGCCCGGCCGCCGAGCCCGCGGGCCTTCGCGCCGGCGACGAGCTCGTCCGCGAGGAACTCGGCGTTGCCCGTCTGCGTGCCGAACAGCACGTCGATCGTCGTCGTCGGGGCACCACCGGCCGCACGCTTGCCCGCGGCGGCGATGCCCGCGATGAAGCCCGCCAGCCAGGACTCCTGCGCTGCGGAGAACGGGGCGTCGACCGGGATCAGCTGCCCGGTGGGCGGGAGCGTGGTCATGCCGACACCGCCTCGGTCGGGGCCTGCGGGGCGCGGCCGGCGATGTCCTCGAGCGCGGCGTTCGCGAGCAGCTCGTCGAAGCGGGCAGCCCGGACGCGTCCGGCGTTCTTGGCGTTCTGGTGCATGATCCACCCCGTGGTGCCCGGCATGTCCGTGCTCCGGTTGTTCCGCTGCGCGAGCGCACGCTTCGAGTCGTCGAGCCGCTTCACGGCGATGAGGGTCGCGAGCTCGTCGTCGGCGAACCGGTCGAACGTCCCGCGCAGGTACTTCACGACGCGCTGCTTGACCTGGAAGTCCTCGGTCAGGATGAGGTTCTTCACGGCCTCGGTCACGCGCGGGTCGGACGCACCGGCGCCCGGTACCCGCTCCTGCGCGACGTCCTGGGCGACCCCGAGCACGGTGTACGACGAGAGCAGCGAGAACATGTCCTCGCCCTGGTCGCCGAGCGCCGGGGCACGACCGTCGAGCACGGTGCGCTGGTCGCGGTAGTCGACCTTGAACGCGCGGAGCTTGTCGGTCGCCACGGAGTTCGCGAGCTCGTCGAGGAGCTCCGGACGGGTCGCGGCGGCGAGGATCTCGTCGGCGTCCTGGCTGAGCAGGAGCGCGCGGGGCATGCCGACGTACACGTGCGCACGGGTGGTCTCCCACTCGTCGAGCAGCCGCGCGGCCAGCGGTGAGCCCGTGGCCTCGAGGTGCCACTCGAGCAGGAGCTTCGCAGCGGCCTCGTGGAACGCACCGCGCTCGGTCTCGGTGACGGGGAACACGAGGAGCGAGTCGGTGCTCGCCCGCTCGGTCACCGCGCCCGACGGGTCGTACTGGTACAGGAAGCCGCCGGACATGCCGTTGCCGAGCCCCTTGCCGTACGCACCGAGGTTGAACACGGCACCGCCGGTCATGTACTCGCAGCCGAAGTCGCCGACGCCCTCGACGACCGCGGTCGCGCCGGAGTTGCGGACGGCGAAGCGGTCGCCCGCCTCACCCTCGACGAACGTGCGGCCACCCGTGGCGCCGAACAGGGCGAAGTTGCCGACGAGGACGTTCCCGCCGCGCTCGACGCTGCCGCCGCCGGGCGCCCGGACGACGATCCGACCACCGGACTGGCTCTTGCCGACGCCGTCGTTCGCGGTGCCGACGTGCTCGAGCGTCGTGCCGTCGTTCGTGAAGACGCCGTAGGACTGCCCCGCGGACCCGCTCGTGCGGATCGTCAGGGCACCGTCGACGAGGCGTCGGCGACCGCGGTCGTCGGTGGTGATCGCGGGGTGCGCCGACAGGTCGACGCCGCGCAGCTCGTGGTTGAGGATGCGCTCGACGTCGATGCCGAGCTGCCCGCCGACGGACTTGTCGGCGTTGCCCAACGCGATGCCGTCCACGGTCAGGGCGTGGTCGTGGCCGTCGATGAGCGCTGCACGCACCTGCTCGATGAGGGAGTCGTCGGTCCGGAAGCCCTTCTCGAGGTACTCCGGGTCCGTGACGACCTTCTCCGGCACCTGCGCGAGCAGGTTCCGGACGTCGAGCCGACCGACGCTCGCCGGGTGGTCGAGGAGCTGCAGCAGGTCGGTGCGCCCGCGGGCCTCGCGCAGGGAGCGCAGGCCGAGGCGGGCGAGGATCTGCCGCACGTCGTGGGCGATGTTGAGCAGGTACTGCGCGAGCGCACGCGGGTCGCCCTCGAACGCCTCGGCGTTCGTGGTGAGGCCCGCCGGGCACTTCACGTTGCAGTTCTTCGCCATGACGCAGCCGAGCATCATCAGCGCCGTCGTGCCGAACTCGAACGAGTCCCCGCCGAGCAGCGCACTCGTGACGACGTCGGAGCCGGTCTGGTGCGCACCCGAGCATCGGAGCGTGACCTTCTGGCGGAGGCCGTTCACGACGAGGGCCTGGTGGACCTCGGCCACGCCGATCTCCGCCGAACGCCCGGCGTACTTCAGGCTCGTGACCGCGGCGGCACCGGTCCCGCCGGTGTTCCCCGCGACGTTGATGACGTCCGCGCCGGCCTTCGCGACGCCGACCGCGATCGTCCCGATGCCCTCCGAGGACACGAGCTTCACGATCACCCGGACCCGGGCGGCCTTGCAGTCGTGGATGAGCTGCGCGAGGTCCTCGATCGAGTACGTGTCGTGGTGCGGCGGCGGCGAGATGAGCTCGACGCCGGGCGTGCCACCCCGGGCCGCGGCGATGTCCACCGTGACCTTCGGTGCGGGGAGCTGCCCGCCCTCGCCGGGCTTGGCGCCCTGGCCGATCTTGATCTCGAGTTCCTCGAGCATCGGGTCGGCGAGGTAGCCCGCCCAGATGCCGAACCGACCGGACGCGAACTGCTTGATGCGCGAGCCGCGGATCGTGCCGTAGCGGGAGTGGTGCTCGCCGCCCTCGCCCGAGTTCGACATCCCGCCGACCATGTTCGTGCCGTGCGCAACCGCCTCGTGCGCGGTGGCGACGAGCGCACCGTGGCTCATCGCGCCGGACGCGAGTGTGCGGGTGATCTCGTGCGCCGGCTGGACCTCGGCCACGTCGACGCTCGCCGGGGCCTGCTGGAGGAGTCCGAGCAGGTCGGCGGCTGCGCCGGTGGCGCGCAGCGTCACCTGGTCGTCGGCGACGGCGTCGACGTCGACCAGGCCGGGGTGCAGGAGGGCGAGCCCGTCCGCGAGTGCCTGGTGGCGGAGCGCACCCGTCGACCCGGTCGAGGTGAGCTGCAGGCGGAAGCGCGTCGTGCCTCCCGGCAGTCCCGCGGCGTCGTCACGCGAGCCGGCGAGGCCGCGCACCGTGATGCTGGCGTTCCCGCGCGTCGCGAAGCGGCCGAGCTCGCGGGCGAAGTCCTCCGCCTCGTCGATGCCCGTGACGTCCGCGGGGAGCGCGAGCACGTCCCGGAGTGCCGCGGGGCGACGCGACCGCTCGTCGTGCGTGGTCTGCAGGAACGACACGTAGCCGGGCGTGACCCGGTGCGCGTCGATCTCGGCGTCGCTCAGCCGGTCGTACCCGGTGTTCCGGTACGCGGCGTCCGTGATGCCGAACGAGTCGTCGAGCTGCCCGAGCGTGAGCAGCCGGAGCGCGTCGGAGTCGCCGGAGCGCTCGAACGCGGGACGCTCCTCGGTCATGCCGCCGAAGCCGCGGACGCTCGCGACGCCGAACGAGTGTCCGGCGCCGTCCGAGCGCTCCTTGAAGAGGCCGAGCAGCGGCACCTGGCCCTCGGTCGCGACGCTCCGGGCGCGCTCGTGCCAGTCCGTCGCGGCCTGCGCGATGCGGGCGAAGCCGACACCGCCGACCGGAGCGTCCATGTGCGGGAAGACCCGGGCGAACAGGTCGTCGCCGGTGTCGAGGTAGTTCGGCTCGAAGAACTCGCCGCCGATGTAGCTCTCCGCGGTGCACAGGCCGACGCGGCCCATGGTCTTCGCGAGGGCCTTCTCGGCGGCCTTCCGGAAGCGCTTCAGGGCGAGGTCGGTCGCGGTGTACTCGCCGGCCGGGGCAGCCTCGGCGGGGTACTTCTCCTCCGCACGGAGCCGTGCCGACAGGCTGTACACAGCCGACGCCCCGAAGCCCAGGGCCGTCGCGACGTGGTGTGACGATGGCAGCTGACCGGACTCGGCGACGATCGAGACCCGCAGCCGCAGCCCGGTCTCGATGAGTCGCTGGTTGACCGCGGCCACGGCGAGGATCACGGGGAGGGCAGCATGCGTCGACGAGACACTGCGGTCGGTGAGGACCGCGATGCCGCCCGCGCGCTCGGCGAACGCGGCGACGGCGTCCGCGAGCTCCTCGGTGGCGGCGCGCACGGCGTCCGCGTTCGCCTGCTCGTCCCCGAGGACCGGTACGTAGAGCATGTCGAAGCGCTCAAGCGGCACGATGTCCTGGTCGCGGAGGCGCACCATGTCGAGGTGCCCGAGCACGGGGGACTGCACGACGAGCTGTCGGGTCGGCGTCCCGTCGCCACTGCCCGTCCCGTCGGGCTTGCTGCCCAGGGCGACGCGCATCGACATGCCGTCGGCCTCGCGGATCGAGTCGAGCGGTGGGTTCGTCACCTGTGCGAAGCGCTGCGAGAAGTACTTCGCCATGCCGCCCTCGGTGTCGCTGAGCGCGTTGATGGCGTTGCCGTAGCCCATCGCCGAGATCCGCTCCGACCCGTTCGCGAGCATCGGGTCGAGCATGAACCGGAAGCTCTCCTGGTTCAGCGAGTACGCCACGTAGCGGCCCGCGAGCGACAGGTCGCCGTCGTAGCCCAGGGTCGTCGTCCCGCGCCGGTAGTCCGGTGCCGGCAGGTCGTCGAGGTTCACGCGCGCCGCGTCGAGCAGGCTGCCGTAGTCGCGGCGGCCGGCGAGCATCCGCAGCACGTCGTCCGAGCGCATGAGCGACCCGGTGCGGTGGTCGACGACGAGCATGCCGCCCGCCTCGATCCGGCCCCGGTGCACGACGCCCTCGGGCTCGAAGGTGACCTGGCCCGCCTCGGACGCCACCATCAGGTACTCGTCGGTCTGCACCGTGCGCAGCGGGCGGAGCCCGAGCCGGTCGAGCCGAGCGCCCACGACGTCGCCGTCGCTGAAGATCACGGCGGCCGGGCCGTCGTTCTTCTCCTCGTACAGCGAGAAGTACTCGAGCATGTCCCGCACGTCGGACGACAGCGTCCGGTCGTTCTCCCACGCCGGCGGCATGAGCGACACCACGGCCTCGACGATGTCCAGGCCGTCGTCGAACACCCGGCTCTGCAGCGTCTGGTCGAGCCGGCTCGAGTCCGACTGCCCCGGCGGACGCACGATGCTCCGGGTACGGGCGCGCGCGAGCGCCTCGTCCGACAGGCGGTTCTTCCGGTCGGTGTTCAGCTCGCCGTTGTGCGCCATGAGGCGGAACGGCTGCGCCATCGTCGGGTGCGGCTCGGTGTTCGTCGAGAACCGCGTGTGGAAGTAGAGCGTCCGCACCGAGTGCCGCGGGTCCGTGAGGTCGCGGAAGTACGAGATGACCTCGCCCGAGTTCAGCCGGCCCTTGAGGATCTGGGTCCGGGCGCTGAGCGACAGCGGGTACAGGGCGGCGTGCGGGGCGTGCGCCTCGGCGGCCTGCGTGTACGAGACGCGCTCGACGGCGAGGAGCGCCCGGTTCGCCGCGGCGTCGACCTCCGAGCGCTCCCACGACGAGGGCGCACGGAACACCCACTGCACGATCGGCAGCTGGTACTGCTCGGCCTCGGGCCGGGCGACCGAGTGGTCCACCGGGACGTCGCGGACGAGCAGGAGCTCGAAGCCCTCGTGCTCGATCGCGTCGGTCACGATCTGCACGGCGGCGGTGCGCTCGGCGGCGCCGGCCGGCGTGGTGTCGCCCGGCACGAAGCAGTTCGCGACACCGAAGTGGCCGGCGCGCAGTGCCTCGCCGGTGATCGCGCTGAAGAACTCCACCGACAGGTCGATGCTCACGCCCGCGCCGTCGCCGACGCCCTCGGCGGACTTGCCGCCGCGGTGCGGGATCGAGCAGAGCGCTTCGTCGCCCTTGCGGATCACGTCGTGGGTCGGCGTGCCGTCGAGACGGGTGATGAAGCCGACGCCGCAATCGCTCGATTCGCGGGCAGGGTCGTACAGACCGAAGGAGGAGTGGTTCACGTGCGGGTCCAGTGGAGCGTGTGCCGACAGGCAGCGGACGGCCACGCTGCATCCTCGGAGCGCTCGCCGCGGGCAGGCCGTCGGGTGGTGACGGTCGGGCCCTGTGGGGTTGTGGTGCGGTGAGGTGATGCTACGGGTTGGTATACCGCCGACGCAACAGACCGGCCGGACGGGAGGCGCGACGCGGCTCCGGCAGTCGCGTCCGGCCCGGTGCGCGGGCGCTCGGGGCGCGGCGTGCGTTGCGATGCGCGGCGCGCGGGCGCGGCGCGTGGCGCGGGCGCGGCGCGTGGCGCGTGGCACGGTGCGTGGTGCGGTTAACGTTCGCACAACCGAAGGCACCTCGCGCCGCGGATCTCCGTGGTTCGAGGTGCCTTCGGTTGTGCGGCGCGCTCCGCGCCGCTCAGGCCGCGCGGTGCTCGTCGACCGGGATCGGCTCGGTGCGTGCCTCCGTGGACGCGTCCGCCGCCGGCGTGGTACCGGGGCGGATGAGCTCGGGGCGCCGACGGGAGCGGAACACCCACGCCTTGAACAACACGAACCGCACGAGCGTCGCGACGAGGTTCGCCGCAGTGAGGACCACGATCTCCGTCCCGTGCGTGGCGTCCGGGGTGGTCGCGTGCAGGACGACGAGCGACCCCGCGGTGATGGCCCATGCGATGCCGAACACGACGAGCCCCTGCACGTGGTGCATCCCGGCGCCCGCCCGGCCTCGGACCCCGAACGTGAAGCGCCGGTTGAGCGCGGTGTTGCCGATCGCGGTCAGCAGCAGCGCGGTGAAGTCGGCCGTCTGCGCCCCGATCGCCGGCCGGAACAGCGCGTAGAGCACCGCGAACGCGACCGTCGACAGGACACCGATGGCACCGAAGCGCAGGACCTGCCCGACGATCCCGACGTGCGGCGGTGTGAACGGACGGCGGCCGATCGCGTCGTAGACCGGGGCGACCGCGATGCGTCCGGTCGCGAGGCCCCGTGACACCCGCCACATCCCCTTGAGGTCCTCCGTCGCCGTCGAGGCGATGTGCACCGAGGAGTTGACGTCGTCGACCCAGTCGACCGGGACCTCGTGCACGCGGAGCCCGGCGTGCTCGGCGAGCACCAGGAGCTCCGTGTCGAAGAACCACGCGTCGTCCTCGCAGAGCGGCAGGAGGTGCTGCGCGGCCTCGCGGGTGACGGCCTTGAACCCGCACTGCGCGTCCGAGAACCCGACGCTCATCGTCGTGCGCAGCAGCAGGTTGTACGAGCGGGAGATGAACTCGCGCTTCCCGCCCCGGACCACCCGCGACGACCCCGCGAGCCGCGTGCCGATCGCCAGGTCCGAGTGTCCGGAGAGCAGCGGTGCGACGAGTGGCTCGAGCGCGGCGAGGTCGGTCGAGAGGTCCTCGTCGACGTAGACGAGCACCTGCGCCTCGGACGTGCCCCACACCGCCTTGAGTGCCCGGCCGCGACCCTTCAGGGGCAGGTGCACCGCGCGGACCTCGGGGAGCATCGCGGCGAGGTCGTCGGCGATGCGGGCGGTGTCGTCGGTCGAGGCGTTGTCCGCGATGGTGATGCGCCACGTGTGGTGCAGCGAGGTGCGGCAGAAGGTGTGGAGCCGGCGGACGTGCGCGGCGAGCGTGTCCTGCTCGTTGTGGCAGGGGACGACGATGTCGATGTCGAGGGGCTGGTTCGTCTCCGTCATGCCGATCAGGTTCGGCAGCCGGCTCATGCGCCCCGCTGCAGGACCCTGTGGCGGCCCTAAGAACGCCGCGCGGGCATCCGGGCGATCAGTCGACGACGCCGGCGAGGACCTGCACCACGGCGATCAGCGCGAGCACGACGATCGGCACGCCCGCGATCCACAGCCCGGCGCGCACCTGCGTCCGCCGGATCGTCGGCGCCGCGTGCGAGGTCTGGGCGAACCGCGTCGCGGCGACGAGCTCCGGTGCTGCCGCTGGCGGCTCGGGCTCCGGCTGCGGGCGGTCGTCCTCGAACGCCGGGACCTCGACCACGAGGTCCTCGGGGCGCGGGCTCTCCGGGAGTCGGGTGTAGTCGTCCGGCATGGCGCCCCCTTCGTCGCCCGCAGCGTACCGGAACGGCTCAGGACGTCGCGGGCAACTCCACGGTGAACGCTGTGCGCCCCGGCTCGGACACCACACGGACCGTCCCGTCGTGGGCCGCGGTCACCGCCCGCACGATCGCCAGACCGAGGCCGCTCGTGCCGTGCTCTCGCGATCGTGAGGCCTCGCCGCGCGTGAAGCGGTCGAACAGGTTCGGCAGGAGCGCCGGATCGATCGGCGGCCCGTCGTTCGCGACGACGAGTCGGACGGAGGGCCGGGGCGCTCCCGGCACACGCCGCAGGGAGACCACGACGGCCGATCCGCTCGGCGTGTGCTGCGCCGCGTTCGAGAGCAGGTTCCGCACGAGTCGCCGGAGCTGCGCCGCGTCGCCGTCCACGGTCACGGGCTCGTCGTCGACCTCGAGCGTCCAGCGGTGGTCCGGGTTGGTCGTGCGTGCGTCCATCGTCGCCTCGACCACGATCGAGGTCAGGTCGACCGTGTCGACGACGAGCGGCGGGGTCCCGGCGAGCGCGCGGGCGTCCAGCCGTGCGAGCAGCAGCAGTTCCTCGACGAGGTCACCCATCCGGACGGCCTCGGTCGCGATCCGGCCGACGTTCGCGTGCACCGCGTCGAGGTCGGTCGAGCTCGTCGAGAGCTCGGCGTAGGCCCGGACGGTGGCGATCGGCGTGCGGAGCTCGTGGGAGGCGTCGGCGACGAAGGTCCGCATGCCGGACTCGGCCTCGCGGCGGACGGTGAGTGCCTGACCGACGTGGCCGAGCAGGCGGTTGAGCGCGGTGCCGACCTGCCCGACCTCGCGGTTCGCGGTGAGGTCGGCCGCGCCCACCCGGGCGGTGATGTCGGTCTCGCCGTGTTCGAGGTCGAGTGCGGCGACGTCGGAGGCGACGCCGGCGACGTGTTCGAGCGGCCGCAGCGCCCGTCGGACGGTGAGTGCGAGGGCCCACGCGGCGACGAGGAGCCCGAGCAGGGTGACGCCGCCGAAGACCAGGACGAGGCGGGTGATGGTCGAGTCGAGCGCCCCGAGGGGGAGCGCCGTGACGAAGACATCCCCGCCGCTGCCGACGGCCTGCGCCCGGTAGGCGCCGAGCGCTCCGAGCTGCACCGTGACGGGCGTGCCGTCGCGGTCGATCGCCGACAGTGTGCGCTCCTGCGCGGCCGTGAGCCCGTGCTGCCGACCCTCGCTGTCGGTGTAGCCGGCGAGCACGGTGGACCCCGAACGGAGGACGGCCACGACCGTCCCGGCGGCCTGCCCCGGCGCACCGATGAACTCGTTGTCCGGGTCCGGCTGCCCGGCGGAACCGCCGGACGAGCCCGACCCCGACGACCCCGACCCCGACCCCGGCGGCCTGCCGTCCCCCACGACCCGCCCCGCTGCCGTGGCGAGCTCCGCGTCCAGCCGCCCCACGAGGTACTCCCGGAACGCCACGACGGTGACCGCCCCGACCACGACGTTCGTGACGACGAGCAGCAGCGCGACCGCCCCGACGATCCGCCACCGCAGCGAGGGCGCCCGCACGGCACCCGCCCGCACGGCACCCGCCCGGTCGGCACCCGGCCGACGCATCCGGCTCACGTCGTCGGGCGGAGCACGTACCCGGCCCCACGGACGGTCTGCAGCATCGGCTCCCGGCCGGCGTCGAGCTTCTTGCGGAGGTACGACACGTACATGTCCACGAGGTTCGACGACGCCCCGAAGTCCATGCCCCACACGCTCGCGAGGATCTGCTCCCGCGACAGCACGCGGTTCGCGTTCCGGGCGAGGTGCCGCAGCAGCTCGTACTCCGTCGGCGTCAGTTCGAGCGGGTCGCCGTCCCGGGTCACACTCCGGGCGTCCTCGTCGAGGCGCAGGTCGCCGACGACGATCCCGGCCGGTCCGGCTGCCGCGACCCGAGCCGAGGTCCGGGCGAGGATGCGTGCCCGCACGAGCAGCTCTTCGATGCCGAACGGCTTGGTCAGGTAGTCGTCACCGCCGCCCGTGAGCCCGGCGAGCCGGTCCTCGGGGGCGTCCCGCGCGGTGAGGAACAGGACGCGGACGTCGTCCCGGGCGTCGCGGAGCCGTTCGAGCACCTCGAACCCGTCGATGTCCGGCAGCATGACGTCGAGCACGATGACGTCCGGCTGGAACTCCCGCGCGGCGAACAGGACGTCCCGTCCGCGGTGCACGGCGCGCACGGCCCAGCCGTCGCCCGCGAACGCGAGGGCGACGGCGTCCGCGAGCGCGTGCTCGTCGTCGACGACGAGGGCGCGGACGGGCGTGCCGTCCGTGCGCTGCAGCGGGGTGCCGGCCATGTCGGCGAGCCTATCCGCGCCCTCGTCGTGCATCACTTCGCGGCGCTCAGGTCGTAGACCGTCGACCCGCCGACCGTCGTGCTGCTGTAGTTCGCCGCGACCCACTCCTGGATCGCCGAGGCGGTGGAGGAGCCGCCTCCCATCCCGCCTCCGGTCCCGGAGGAGATGTAGTACGGGATCTTGCCCTCGGCGACGTACGCCTTGAACTCGGCGAGCGTCGGCGTCGGGTCGCTCGACCAGCCACCGATCGCCATGACGGCGGTGTCGGTGTCGAGCTCGAGCTGCGCGGCGGACTGCGAACCGTTGACCGCGGCGGCCCAGGTCGTGTCGGTCGCTTCGAGCAGCTTCTGCAACGCCGACGACGTCGACGCGTCTCCGCCACCCATCGCGCCGCCACCGGCCTGGAGGCCCGTCCCCGACTCGCCGTCGGAGGTCGCCCCGTCGGATCCCTCCTGGATGCCGGTGCCGTCCTGGTCGCCGGACGTGCCGTCCGGCATCGACGGGGCCTCGCCCGTCGTGCCCTCGGGCGCTTCGCCCGAGGTGCCGCCGGGCGGCGTGCCGCCGGGACCCTGCTGGGAGCCGTCCGAGGAGTCGGAGCTGTCGCTCTCGGAACCGGAGGCCGATCCGCCGGGGCCTCCCGTGCCTCCCGGCTGTCCACCGCCGGTGCCGCCGCCCATCCCGCCGGAGCCGCTGCCGGACGGACCGACGCTCGGGATCGAACCGGAGTGCGCGACGGTCGTCGTGGCGACGGCGTAGGCGGTGGTCCCGGTGAGTCCGAAGAGCGTGCCGGCGAGGACGCCCACGGTGACGGCCTTCCGGAGCGTGGGCACGTTGCCGACGAGGATCGCGGCGGTCGACAGGAGGCCGCCGACGAGCACGACCCACCGGAGCCAGGGCAGCCAGGTCGGGTCCTCGTTCAGCAGGCAGAAGCCCCAGTACGCGGTGATGCCGACCATGCCCGCGAGTCCGAGGCGACCGATCACGCGGTCGCGCACGCTCCAGAGGAGGGCGCCGCCGGTGCCGACGAGGCCGGCGATCGCCGGGGCCAGGGCGACCGTGTAGTACGGGTGGATCGTCCCCGACATGTACGAGAAGACGAGGCCGGTGACGAGCAGCCAGCCGCCCCAGAGCACGAGCCCGACGCGGACCGGGTCACCGAGGTGCCGCCGACCGACGACCACGAGGCCGAGCACCAGCGCGAGGAGCGCCGCGGGCAGGAGCCACGAGATCTCGAGCCCCATCTCGGACGAGAACAGCCGGTCGAGCCCGGTCGAGCCACCGAACGACGACCCGGCGGTCCCGCCGCCCATCCCGCCGCCGCCGTTGCCCGAGCCGCCGAAGATGCGACCGAGGCCGTTGTAGCCGAAGACCAGGTCGAGCACGGTGTTGTTCGTCGAGCCGCCGATGTAGGGGCGGGACTCCGCGGGCCAGAGCCACACGGCGACGACCCACCAACCGGCCGAGACCACGAGCGAGACCGCCGCGATGCCGAGTCCGATCGCACGACGACCCCACGAGGTCCGCGCGGCGACCAGGTACACGAGGCCGAACGCCGGCAGCACCAGGAGCCCCTGCAGCATCTTCGTGAGGAACGCGAACCCGAGGGCCACCCCGGCGAGGGCGATCCACCGCCAGCTGCCCCGGGGGAGTGCCCGCACGGTGCAGTAGGCGCCGGCGGTCATGAGCAGCACGAGCAGCGCGTCCGGGTTGTCGAACCGGAACATGAGCGCCGCCGCGGGGGTGGCCCCGACGACGAACCCGGCGAGCAGGGCCCCGACGTTCGCCGTCATCGCCCCGAGACGTGCGAGGGTGCGGCGGACGGTGCCCCAGACGAGCGCGACCGACCCGACGGCCATGAGGGCCTGGGGGAGGAGGAGGATGAACGACGAGAAGCCGAACAGCCGCGCGGACAGCACCATCACCCACAGCGATGCCGGCGGCTTGTCGACCGTGATGAAGTTCGACGAGTCGAGGGAGCCGAAGAAGAACGCCTCCCACGACTTCGTGCCGGCCTGGACGGCGGCGGCGTAGAAGCTGTTCGCGTACCCAGAGATGCTGAGGTCCCACAGGTACACGACGGCGGTCAGGGCGAGGAGCGCCCAGAACGCCGGCCGGAGCCAGCGGGCGTCCTCTCGTTCGCCGAGGAACAGGCGAGCGAGTGGCGGGCGGCGGTCCCGGGTGGTGGTCCCGGGGTGGGCGCGCTCGCGACGGTCGGTCACGGGGGTCGGGTACGTGGTCATGACGATGAGGTTCCCGGGCGTTCCCCGAACGCGCCGATGTACTGCCTTGGCGCTCCCTAAGACCTGTCGGCAGGGGTCCGCGTCAGGCGTAGCGCCGGGCTGCCCGGAGCGCTGCCCCCGTGTACGACCCGCCGAACAGGAAGACGTGCAGCAACAGTGGCGCGAGCTGGTGCAGCTCCACGCGGTCCTGCCAGCCGTCGGCGAGCGGGGACGCCTCGTCGTAGGCCGCGAGGACGGTCTCGAGCCGCGGCAGCCCGAACAGCCCGAGGAGCGCGAGGTCGGTCTCGGCGTGCCCTCCGTGCGGGTTCGCGTCGATGAGCACGGCGCCCGTCGGCGTCGTGCCGTCCACCGGCTGCCCCGGTGTCGGCCAGAGCACGTTCCCCGCCCAGAGGTCACCGTGCAGCCGCGCGGGACCGTCCCCGACGAGCGACGGCTGCGGTGCGCCGAACTCGCCGTCCTCGAGGCGCTCGGCCACCCGCTCGAACACCGCGGCCTCGGCGCCGTCGAACCCGCCCTGGTCGACGATGCGCGACACGTAGTCGCGGATCCGGTACTCGGCGAAGAACTCGCCCCAGGTGTCCGGGGCGTCCGCGGCGGAGACGAACGCAGTCCGTGACCGACCCATCCGCAGCGAGCCCTGCTGCGGGAACCCCGGCGAGGGTGCGCCCCAGTGCGGAGCGCCGGCCGCGTGCGTGTGGGCGAGCGACCGGCCGAAGCGCTCGGCCTGCTCCGTCGTCGGCGCCCCGTCGCTGATCTGCTCGAGGTGCAGGACCCGCGGCTCCGGGTGCGCGAGGACCCGGGCGATCCGGGTGCCGCCGGCGTCCTCGGCCTCGGCGAGCCACTCCAGCCCGGCGGCCTCCGCGGTCGCCTCGTCGGGGTCGGTGAAGGTCTTCACGTAGGTCTCGGCCATCACGCCATCCTGCTCGCGGCCGCTGGTGGTCACCGGACCGCGTCGACGAGCGCCTGTGCGAGCGGGTGCCACGGCCGCGACGACGGTCCGCTCAGCACGAGCGTGCGGGTGAGCCGTCGCTCGAGCGGCAGCATCACGAGGTCGTCCGGCAGCATGCTCCGTCCGAGCGTCGGCACGATCGAGACGCCCTCGCCACGCTGGATCATCCCGAACATCGTGTTCATCTCCCGTACCCGGTGCGCCCACCGGAACGGCTGCCCGTCGAGCTCGTGCAGCCGTTGGATCTGCACCTCGCACCCGCCGCCACCCGCGACGAGGCCGTCCTCGTGCAGGTCGTCGAGCGTGAGCGCCGTCTGGCTCGCGAGCGGGTGGTCCCGGCGGACGACGGCGGCCATCTCGTCCCGCGCGACGACCACGGCACCGGTCGGCACCGGCGCGGGGTCGACGAGCACCGCGGCGTCGACGGTGCCGCCCTCGAGCCACTCCGGCATCTCCTCGTCGTCGCCCTCGTACACCTGCACGTCGACGTCGGGCAGCGTGACCGCCCAGAGCTCGCGGAGGCGGGGGAGCAGGCCCTGGCACACCGTGGGGACCGCGGCGAGCCGCACGGTGCCGCGCGCCGTGGCGGGGGTGACCACTGCCTCCAGGGCGTCGATCGAGGCGACCGCGCTGCGGGCGTGGGCGAGCAGGCGTTCCCCGAGCGGGGTGGCGGTGGCGGAGCCGCCGCGGTGCACGACGGCACCGCCGACCTCGCGCTCGAGCCCCGCGACCGCGTGGGACACGGCGGACTGTCCGACGCCGAGGGCAGCGGCGGCGCCGGTGAACGATCCGGCGTCGACCGTGGCGGTGAAGGCCCGGAGTTGGGGGATCGAGACGGTCATGCGTCCTCCTCATGGTGGCATGAGGCACATGCGTTCGACACATGTGCGGTGGTGGTCGATGCTAGCCCTCGTGAACGCCCTCCTCTACGTCCTCGTCGCCCTCACCTGGGGTTCGAGCTTCTTCTTCGCGAAGATCGGACTCGAGGGGCTCGCGCCGCAACAGGTCGCCACCGTGCGGACCGTCCTCGGCGCGGTCACCCTCGTCGTCGTGCTGCTCGCGACTCGTCGGAAGTGGCCCCGCGAGCCGCGGGTGTGGGGACACCTGCTCGTCGTGGCGGTGTTCCTCAACGCGGTGCCGTCGTCGCTCATGGCCTGGGCGGAGCAGACGGTGCCGTCCGGCCTCGCGAGCATCTACAACGCGACGACGCCGATCATGACGCTCCTCGCGCTCGCGGTCCTCGTGCCGTCCGAGCGACTCAGCCGCCGACAGCTGGGTGGCATCGTGCTCGGGATCGTCGGGGTGCTCGTCCTCGTCGGACCGTGGGACCTCGTCGGCGACCCGGCGGTGCTCGCCACGGTTCCCGGTCAGGTGGCGCTGCTCGGCATGACCGCGTCGTACGGCATCGGCCTCGCGTGGCTGCGCCGGTTCGGCGTCGGCAGCGGGCAGGACCCGACGACCGTCGCCACGGTGCAGCTCGCGCTCGCGGCAGTCCTCATGCTGCTGGTCGCGCCCGTCATCGCCACCGGTCCGGTGCGGCTGGACTGGAGGATCGTGGCCTCGATGGTCGCGCTCGGCGCGGTCGGCACGGGGCTGGCCTACGCCTGGAACACGCGGCTGGTCGGGGCGTGGGGCGCGGGACGTGCGTCCACGGTGACGTACCTGACGCCGGTCGTCGGGGTCGCCCTCGGCGTCCTCGTGCTCGGTGAGCCGCTGCGCTGGAACGAACCGGTGGGAGGGCTCGTGGTCCTGCTCGGCATCGCGCTCGCGTCCGGTGTGCTGCGCCGCCGCCACCCCGACGCGACGCGCAGTCGACCGTCGGTACGCTCGGCCGGGTGAGCCACCCCTCGACCGCGCGGCTGCTGTTCGCGTCGTCGCACCCCGGCCCGACCGTCACCGTGACGGTCCTCGCGACGGTCGTCGCCGCGGCCGTCGGGCACCCGGTGTGGCTGGTCGTGCTCGTCGCACTCGCGGTCGTCGCCGGGCAGCTGTCGATCGGCCTCGCCAACGACTGGATCGACGCCGACCGTGACCGCGCGGTCGGGCGGACGGACAAGCCCGTCGCCGGAGGCCTGATCGCCGTCGGGACCGTCCGGACGGCGGCGTTCGCCACGGCCGGCGTGGCCGTCGTGCTGTCGGTGCTGCTCGGCCCGGTCGCGGCCGTCGCCCACGTCGTCCTCGTCGCTGCGGGCTGGGCGTACGACGCGTGGCTCAAGCGCACCGTCTGGTCCGTCGTGCCGTTCGTCGTCGCGTTCGGCCTGCTGCCCGTCGTCGCCGTGTCGGCCGGCGGTGGCGGTGCCTGGCCGGCGTGGTGGGCGATCGCGACCGGTGCGGTGTTCGGCGTCGCGATCCACTGCACGAACGTCCTGCCGGACCTGCTCGACGACGCGGCGACCGGGGTCCGGGGCTTCCCGCACCGCCTCGGGCTGCGCGGTGCGGGCGTGCTGGCGTTCGGTGCGCTCGTCGTCGCGGCGCTGCTGGTGCTCGGCGGGCGGCTCGGCGGGGCCGGTGCCGCGGGCGGGGGTGCTGCCGTGCTGGCGGTCGTCGGGACGGTCGTCGTGGTGGTGTTGGCGGTGGTCGGCGTGCGGCTCGTGTTCGCCGGTCGGCCGACGCGCGCGCTCTTCCGGCTGGTGATCGCGTCGTCGCTCGTGCTCGTCGTCGAGCTCGCGGTCGCCGGGGCTCGGCTCGTCGCCTGACCGGCCGGGGCGCGGCTGGTCGCCTGACCGGCCGGCGTGCCGCCGGAGCGCGGGCCCCGCTCAGGCCCAGCGCATCGCGTAGAGGCCGGCGAGCGTCGACGCCGTGGGGAGCGCCAACGCCGTGCGCAACAGCGCGTCCCGGCCGCGGGACCCGGCGACCCCGGCGGGGAGTCCGAGCGCCATGTTGACCTCGGCCTGCCGCGCCGCACGCCGGGCAGCGGCTCGGCGACGCCGCGCCCACGCCGTCCGCGCGGTGATCGGCACCGTCGCGCCCGCACCGGCCCGGAGCGCGGTCGCCAGCATCGGCACGAGTGACGTCACGTCGAGCCAGCCGAGGTTCATGCCCTGGCCGCCGATCGGGCTGATCTCGTGCGCCGCGTCGCCCACGAGCACGACCCGACCGATCCCGGTCCGGGTGGCCTCCCGCCGGCGGACACCGAAGTCGCTCGTCATCGTGCAGGTCGACGGGTCCGGGGTCGACCCGGTGCGCTCGGCGACGACGTCGGCGAGACGGGCGGCCGCCGTTCCGGTGGAGTCCGAGCGGTCGGAGCCCTCGCCGGTCACGCCCACGAGCGCCACGTACCGCCGTCGACCACCCGGCAGCGGGAACGACTCGACGACCCCGTCCGGCCCGACGTCGACGAGCGCGGTCGATCGTGCCGACGGGTCCTCGGGGTCGGCGAAGTCGCCCATCACGTAGCGGTGGCGGTAGTCCCGCCCACGGGTCGCGATGCCGAGCAGTTCCCGCACCGTGCTGTGGCCGCCGTCGGCGCCGACGACGAACGCCGCCTCGACCGACCGTGGGCTGCCGTCCGGTCCGGTCCCCTCGGCGAGGACACGTGACCGGTCCTGGTGCAGGCCGGTCAGTGTCGTGCCGGTCCGGAGGGCTCCCGCTGGCAGCCGCCTGCGTGTGAGCGTCTCCGTCCGGTGCTGGTCGAGCGTCGCGACGTACGGGTGCGTGGCCGAGGCGCCCGCGAAGGAGAGCGCACCGAGCTCGCGGCCCCGGCTCCGGGCGACACCGGTGCGGACGAGCACGGCCTCCGACAGGACCGCCCGGTCGAGACCGATCGCTGCGAAGGCGTCGAGCGACGGCGGGTGGATGCCGATGGCCCGGGAGCCGCTCGGCGGGTCGGCACGTCGTTCCCACACCGCGACGTCGATGCCGCGCTCGGCGAGGAGTGCCGCGGCGAAGCAGCCGACGGGGCCGCCGCCGACGACGAGGACGTCGACGCGCTCGGTGGTCACGCTCGGAGCCTACGGACCACGGCCGCCGTCCCCGTGCAGGTGCGCACCCCGGACCGGCTCACCGGGCGGCGGTCGTCGTCCGGGCCTGCTCGCGCAGGGGCTGGGTGCTCGTGTCGTGCAGACCCTTGCCGGTGGTCTCCGGCGCCATCACCTGGGACAGGAGCGCTCCGACGACACAGATCGCGGCGGCGATGAGCATGCACGCACCGATGCCGATGGAGTCGATGCCGATCGGCAGCAGGAAGGTCCCCGCAGCGGCACCGACCCGACTGCACGCGGCCGCGAAGCCGACGCCGGTCGAGCGGACCTCGGTCGGCAGCACCTCGATCGGGTACACCGCGGTGAGGTTCCCCTGCGCCGCGTTCATGAACGAGAACACCGCGAAGCAGAGGACGACGACGACACCCGGTGCCGACCCCCAGAGCCCGACGACGGCGAGGGCGACGGCCATGATCCAGAACGGCGGGATGAGCTGCCGGCGTCGACCGAGCCGCTCGATCGTGAGCATGCCGACGAGCGCACCGATCGCGGCCATGGCGTTGACGATGATCGTCCCGGTCGCCTCGTCGTGCAGCTGCAGCGACTTCAGGACGGTCGGCGCGAAGGTGAAGATCGCGAAGTACGGTGCGACGTTGCACGCCCAGAACAGCGAGATGAAGGCGAGGCGCTGCCGGTTCTCCTTCGCGAACAGCACCCGGTACCCGCCCTCGCGCTGTTCCTCGGCCGCGTACTGCTCGTCGCGGAAGTACGCGTCGCCGCCGAGCCGCTCGGTCACGATCGTCCGGGCCTCCTCCGTCCGTCCGTGCTGGAGCAGCCACCGCGGTGACTCGGGGAAGCCCAGCCGCGCCAGCGCCGTGACGACCGCGGGGAGGGCGCTCGTGACGAGGACCCACCGCCAGCTCAGCCCGGCCCAGTCGATCAGGGCGTAGGCGGTGACGACGGCGACGAGGTACCCGCCGTACCAGCAGACGAGCAGCCCGGAGAGCCGTCGGCCCCGGTCCTTCGACGGTGCGAACTCGGCGAGCATCGCGGCACCGATCGAGTACTCCGCACCGATCGCCATGCCGAGCAGCACGCGCACGACGAAGAGCTGCCAGCCGTCCGCGACGAACGCCTGCAGCAGCCCGAGCACGATGAACAGCAGGACGTCGATCGTGAAGACCCGCTTGCGGCCGAACCGGTCCGTGAGCCACCCGGCGAGTGGCGCTCCGATGAAGATGCCGATCAGCGAGCTCGCGCCGATGAGCCCGGCGAGCACCGGGTCGAGGCCGAGCGCGATCGTGATGGACGGCAGGGCGACGCTGATGACGCCGAGGTCGAAGCCGTCGAGGCCCTCACCCCATGCGCACGCGAACGTCATGCGCCGGAGGAACCCGTTCCGTCCGGCAGGGGTGGCGGTCGTGCCGCGCTGGGTCATGGTCGCTCCTCGAGCGCCGCCACCGTGGCGACGCCCACCGGACCGTAGGCCGGACCCCGCCGCCGGTGTCCCAGGTTGTCCTCCGTGCGGCGCGCTGGCTTCGGCCACCGGATCCACGAACCGCGCGCGTGCCGTTGCAGGGTCTGGTCGCGACCACCACACGGACGGGAGGCCCGTGGCGGCGCCGCCACGGGCCTCCCGCCGGTCGTCTGGTCGCGTGCGACAGCCGCTGCCGGCGCTACGCGGTGGCGTGCTCGCGCGCGGCGCGATCCGCGGCGACGAGACGCTTGGCCTCGCGGAAGCGCTTGCGGGCCTTCTCGACCGGCACCTCGACCGCGTAGGCCGCGCCGACCGCCACGAGGAGCGCCGCACCGACCAGCCACACCTTGCCCCACGCACCGATCGCGAACGTCCCGAGGAGCGCGATCACGAGCGGGTGCCAGAGGTACGCCGAGTACGACACCCGACGGCCGAACCAGGACATCGGCGTCCACGCGAGCACCGCCGACACCGGGGTGCGGACGGAGACGAGTCCGCCGATGAGCACCGCCGACACGAGGCCGGTGACGGGCAGGACCACACCGAACGTCGAGGCGTGCTGCGTCCAGTCTCCGTCGATCCAGAGCAGGACGCCGACGAGGGCGGCCAGCCCGACCCACGTGGCCAGGTGGCCGGCGATGCCCGCGGCGACGCGACGGACGCGCTCGTCGTCGAGCAGCAGCGCGAGCAGGCACCCGGTCGCGAGCGGGACGACGCCGAGCACGGGCGAGAAGTACACGTCCGGGGTCGCGCCGCCGTTGGGCTTCTCGTAGCTGAGGAACGACGCGATCGAGGCGCCGACGATGACCACGCCGAGCCCGGCCATCAGCCACCGGCGACGCGACCGGATCGCGAAGAGCAGCACGAGCACGGGCGGCCAGACGAGGTAGAACTGCTCCTCCATCGACAGGCTCCACGTGTGGGCGAACACGCCCTGCGTGGTGTCCCAGAACGAGCGGAAGAGGTTGCCCGTGTAGCTCAGGGCGATGAACGCGGCCTCGCCGGCGGAGAACGTCGCGCCCTTGTAGTCGCCGACCCAGTTCCAGAGCGCGAGTCCGACGACCACGAAGGCGATGAGTGCCGGGTAGAGCCGCAGCACGCGCTTGCCCCAGAACGAGCCGAGGCGGATGCGGCCGGTCTTCCGGCGCTCGCCGAGCAGCAGCGTCGTGATGAGGAAGCCGGAGAGCACGAAGAACACCGTGACGCCGATGAAGCCGCCGTCGAAGTGCGACACGTGGAGGTGGTAGAGGATCACGGCGAGGATCGCGATCGTGCGCAGCCCGTCGAGCGCGGGCGCACGGGACGTCAACGGCGGCGGGGGAGTCGTGCTGCCGCCCCTGCGTGCGGTGCCGTCGGCGTGCGTGCTGCCGTCGGTCGTGGCCGGTGCGGAGGTGCTGCGGGTCCGCTCCGGCGAGATCGTGGTGGTCGCCACGGTCGCCTCCTGCGAGATCGTTCTGCTGCCCGGACCGACGAGCGGACCGTGACCTGATCGTTACAGGATGCTCGCCCGAGGTAAGAGGAGTCTCAACGAACGGGGTGCACGAGCTCCGTCAGGGCGTCGAGCCGCTCGGCCGCGACGTCCTCGAACGACCGGTCCTCGTCCGGCGCGATCCACTGCTGGAACGTGAGGTGGAACACCGTGACGGCCGTCTCGGCGGCGATCGTCGCGGCGGGCTCGCCCACGCCGCGGTGGCGGAGGAGGGCACCCAGGTGGATCTTCAGGGTCGCGAGCTTGGCGAGCTCCCGTTCCTGCAGGGCCGGGTTCGCCTCGATGATCGCCTGGCGGGCGCGGGAGAACGGCCGCTTCTCGTGGTCGAAGAACGAACCGGCGGCGGTGATCGCGAGGCGGACCAGCTCGAACGGCGCGGTGCCGTCCGGGGACTGCTCGATCGGGTCCGCGAACATCGCGAGGAAGTCGTCCTGCCCGGCGAACAGCACCTCGCGCTTGTCGGCGAAGTGCCGGAAGAAGGTGCGCTCGGTGACCTCGGCCGCCCCGGCGATCTCGGCCACGGTCGTGGCGTCGTAGCCCTGCTCGGCGAAGAGCTGCATCGCCGTCGACTGCAGTCGCTCGCGCGTACCGGGTTGCCATCGGACCATGTCGGCAGTCTACTGATGACAGCGACTGACATCGAGTGCTACCGTGATGTCAGTTCGTGACATCAGCGCCACGGACACCGTGAAGGGAAACGCACATGCACGTGTTCGTCACCGGGGCCTCCGGATGGATCGGCTCCCACACCGTCGACGAGCTGCTCGCCGCTGGACACACCGTCACCGGACTCGCCCGCTCGGACGCCTCCGCCGCCGCGCTCGAGGGGAAGGGTGCCGCGGTGCTCCGCGGGGACCTCGACGACCTCGACGCCCTGCACCGCGGCGCCGGCGACGCCGAGGGGGTCCTCCACCTCGCCAACAAGCACGACTGGGCGGACCCGGTCGCGACGAACGCCGCCGAGCGTGCTGCCGTCGAGACCCTCGCGTCGGCGCTCGTCGGCACCGACCGGCCGCTCGTCGTGGCCTCCGGGGTCGCGGGTCTCGCACAGGGTCGTCCGGCGACCGAGTCGGACGACAACCCGTTCGTCGGCCCGGACAGCATGCGCGGCGGGAGCGAGAACCGCGGCTTCGACTTCGTCGCGCAGGGCGTCCGTGCGATCGCCGCCCGGTTCAGCCCGACCACGCACGGCACCGGCGACCACGGGTTCATCGCGGCGATCGTCGCTGCGGCCCAGCGCACGGGGGTGTCCGGCTACGTCGGGGACGGCACGAACCGGTGGGCCGCCGTGCACGTCACGGACGCGGCCCGGCTCGTCCGGCTCGGACTCGAGCAGGCCCCGGCGGGGACGCGGCTGCACGCCGTCACGGAGTCCGGCATCCCGACGCGGGACATCGCCGAGGCGATCGGGGCCGGACTCGGCCTGCCGGTCACGTCGGTCGACCCGGCGGACGCCGAGGAGCACTTCGGCTTCATCGGCCGCTTCTTCGCGATGGAGATGTCGGCGACCTCGGACGCGACGCGCGAACTGCTCGGGTGGGAGCCGACGGGCGTCGGCCTGCTCGACGACATCGCGGGCGGGGCGTACTTCCCGCTTCGGGGCGCGTAGCGCCCCGCGCCCGGCGGACCACCCGCCGGACGGGAGGCACGGTGCGGGCCCGCACCGCGCCTCCCGTCCGGTGCCGGGTCGCGTCCACGGCGCGCCGTGCGTGCTCCTGCCGCTCGCGCCTGCCGCGTGCCGAGCGGGTTCGACAATGCGAGCGTCGATCGACGCGTGTGTCGTCGCAACATGCACGCGCATCCGATGCGGTCGCAACGAACGACGAAACGCGTGTCGATCGACGCGTGTTCGTCGCGGACGATGAGCGCAGGAGCCCCCGCGCTCCCGGCGCCTACTCGGCCTTCTGCATCTGCCAGGGCTCGGGCTCGCGGTCGCCGTTCGGCCGCACGGGCCGGACGTCGCCGACGATCGGGATCGCGCGCTTCCGCATGAACCACAGGTACCGCACGAAGAAGTGCGACAGCGTCGACAGCCGGTTGCCGTTGCCGAGCAGCGAGGCGATGTGCACCGCGACCCACGCCGCCCACGCCACGGGGCCGACCATCGTGATCCCGCCGCGGAGCTGGGCGACCGCGGCGTTCGTGCCGATCGTGGCCATCGTGCCCTTGTCGAAGTACTTGAAGTGCTCGGTCGGCTTGCCCTCGAGCAGGCGCTTGATCTGCTTCGCGACGTGCTTGCCGCCCTGGAGCGCCGGCTGGGCGAGCTGGGCGAGCGCGTCGTCCTGGGCGGCGATGTCACCGGCGGAGAAGACCCGGTCGACACCCTTGACGCGGAGGTCGTCGTCCACCTGGATCCGGCCGCCGTGGGTCTGCGGCATGCCCCAGCCCGAGACCTCCTTGTGCGCCGCGACGCCGGTGGCCCAGATGACCTGCGAGGCCGGGATGAACTCGCCCTCGGCGGTGACGACGCCGTCCGGACGGACCTCGGCGACGCCCGTGTTGAGCCGCAGCACGACCCCGCGCTTCCGGAGGATCTTCGCCGCGTACCGACGCAGGCGCGGCGCGAACGGCTTGAGGAGCTCGCCGCTGCGGTGCACGAGCGTGATCGAGATGTTGCCGCGCTCGATCTCGGGGTAGGCGCCGACGAGCGCCTGGTCCCGGAGCTCGGCGAGCGCACCGGCCATCTCGACGCCGGTCGCACCACCGCCGACGATCACGATCTTGATCTCGTCCGGGCCCTGGTTCGCGGCGGCTTCCTCGAGCCGGGTGAACAGCTCGTCGCGGATGCGGAGCGCCTGGGACCGGGAGTACATCGAGTAGGCGTACTCGTACGCGCCGGGTGTGCCGAAGTAGCTCGTGTTCACGCCGTTGGCGAGGATCAGCCAGTCGTAGTGCAGGTGCTCGCCGTCGGACATCTCGGCGATCCGCTCGACCGGGTCGATGCCGGTGAGCAGGCCGTGCCGGAACTCGGCGTTCGACTGCTTCGCCCGGAGGCTGCGGAGGAAGTACGTCACGTCGCCGGCGTTCAGGCCGCCGGTCGCCACCTGGTACATGAGGGGCTGGAACATGTTGTAGACGTGGCGGTCGACGAGCGTGACCCGGACGTCGGCGTCCGCGAGCTCCCGCATGGCCGCGATGCCGGCGAAGCCTCCACCGACGATGACGACGTGTGGGCGGGTGTCCTGCGGCATGAGCTCCCTGGTTTCCTCGGACGGCGGATGGTCGCCTCCGAGGGTACGCGCGCTCAGGGCCCTCCGATGACCGGGCGTTCACCACCGACCCGGCCTGGAGGCCCGCCCCGGGTCCGTCAGCCGTCTCGCCGCGTGTAGGTGTTCAGCACGTTCCCCTTGCTCGTCACGGTGCTGTCGACCAGCGTCAGGCGCGTGGGCGGGTCCGTGGGCTCGAAGAGCCGCCGGCCGGGGCCGGCGATCGCCGGGTGGATCATGAGCTGGAGCTCGTCGAGCAGCCCGGCGAAGAGCAGGTGCCGGACGACCGAGATGCTGCCCGTGACCGCGATGTCGCCGCCGTCCTGCTGCTTGAGGTCGCGGACGAAGGCGTCGAGGTCGCCCGTGATGCGCGTGCTGTTCTCCCACGCGAGGTCGTCGCCGAGCGTGGTCGATGCGACGTACTTCGGCATCGGGTTGATCCACTGGCCGAAGGGGTCGTCGGCGTGCGCCGGCCACCACTCCGCCCACTCGAGGTAGCTGTTCCGGCCGAGGAGGACCGTGTCGGTGCGGGACATGAACGCCGTCATGCCCGCGCCGAGCTCGTCGTCGAAGCTGTCGTGCTGGAACTTGTAGGGCTCGTCGACGACGCCGTCGACCGAGGTGAAGAGACCCGAGGTGACCTTCCGCATGCTCGGAGGATAGCGGCGGGGCCGGTCAGCTACCAGACCCGGAGTCGGTGCCGCCCTGGGTGCCGCTGTCACCCTGGGTTCCGCTGTCGCCCTGGGTGCCGCCGGGCTGCTGCCCGGTGCCGCCGCCGTACCCCGGGAAGCCGTTCGTCCCACGGCCGGGGAACTGCGACGTGCCCTGGGACTGCGTCCCGCCGATCGCGTGCCCGATCGCGAAGCCGACGCCGCCGCCGACGAGGAGCGCAGCCACCCCGACCGCCGCCGCGATGACCGGCCAGAACCACGGCGGGCGTGGTTTCGTTCGCCCCTGGGCCTGGGCGTTGCCGTACCAGGGGGTCGGTGTCTGCCGCGCGGTGTCCCACTCGGCGGCGTACGGGTCCGTGCCGGGTGTGCGGGTGTCCGTCGCCGTCTGACCGGCGGTCGGCGCGGCGTCCCACCCGCTCGGTGCGGCTGCAGGTGCTGCGCCCCACCCGTCCGGAGCGGACGGGTACTGCCGGGGCGGTGTCGTCGGGGTGGTGTCGTTCATGGTGACGAGTGCACACCGCCCGGCTATCAACCGGTGATGACGACGCTGACGCTGCACTGTGGACCCGGGCGTAGCGTCGGAGCCGTGCGCGCGAAGGTCGAGACGGTGTCGGTCGACGGGCTGCCCGTGCGGCTCCGGACGCTGGCGCCGGCCGGTCGCCTCCACGACGCCCTGGTCCCGACGGTGCTGCTCGTGCACGGCATCGGCATGTCGCACCGCTCGTTCGCCCGCTCGCAGCAGGCGCTGGCGAGGACGCACCGGACGGTCGCCGTCGACCTCCCGGGCTTCGGCGGGCTGCCACCGGCCGGTCGACGGCTCGACGCCGAGGAGCTGGCCGACCTCGTGGTGCGCGCGGCACGGTCCCGCGGCGCCGGGGAACTCGTCGTGGTCGGGCAGTCGATGGGATCGCAGGTCGCCGTGGAGGCGGGGCTCCGCCACCCGGGTGCGGTGTCGTCGGTCGTGCTCGTCGGACCCGTCGTGGACGATCGTCGACGGACGCTGTTCCACCAGGCCGTGGACCTCGGTCGGGACTCGTTCGCCGAAGGGCCGCGGATGAACGCCATCGTCCTCACCGACTACCTGCGCAGCGTCCGACAGTACGTCCGGGAGCTCGGTCCGATGCTCCGCTACCCGCTGCTCGAGCGGGTCGCCGGCCTCGACGTCCCGGTGCTCGTCGTCCGCGGCGACCGGGACCCGATCGCCCGCCACGCCTGGGCCGCCCGGGTCGCCTCCAACGCCCGCCGCGGCGCGTTCGTCGAACTCCCCGGCGCGCACCACGTGCAGGAGCACCGCCCGGTCGCGTTCGCCGACCTGGTCGCCGAGTTCCGGCGCGTCGAGACCCTGGAGCGCCTCGGATGACCGACCCGACCGCCTCGACGACGCAGGCCGACCCGGACGGGCGATCCGTGCCTCCCGTCGGGCTGCTCACGCGCGCCGCGTGGGCCGCACGCGACTGGCTCTACGCCGCGCGCTGGCAGGTGCGGAGCCTCGGGCCGACCACGGCGGACGACTACCTCGACGGCGACCGGCCGCCCGTCGTGGTCATCCCGGGCGTCTACGAGACGTGGCACTTCATGCGACCGCTGATGGACGCGCTGCACGATCGTGGCCACCCCGTGCATGTGCTGCCCGTCCTCCGGCACAACGTCCGCCCGGTGCCTGCCTCGGCGGAGGAGGTCGTCGCGTACCTCGAGGAACACGACCTGCACGAGGTGCTGCTCGTCGCGCACAGCAAGGGCGGTCTCATCGGCAAGTACGCGATGGCGTCGCTCGACCCTGACCGCCGGATCGACCGGATGGTGGCGGTCTCCACGCCGTTCGGCGGCTCGTCGCTCGCGAGGCTGGCCCCCGTCGCGCACCTCCGGGTGTTCCGCGCCGCGGACCCGGTGCTCGCGGCGATGGGGCGGGAGCTCGCGGTGAACGCGCGGATCACCTCGGTCTACGGGGTGTTCGACACGCTCATACCGGAGGGGTCGGAGCTCGCCGGGGCGACGAACGTGCGGCTGCCGGTCGGCGGGCACTTCCGGATCCTCGGCGATCCCCGCACCCGGGAGGCCGTGCTCGCCGCCACCGACTGAGGCGCGGCCGGCCGGCCGGGCTCGGCCGGGCTCAGCCCGGGCCGAGTCTCGGCTCCGCGGACACCTTCGCGGCGCGACGACCACCGAACTGTCCGCCCAGCCGAGTCTCGGCGCCCGCGCCCGCCCGCGCCCGCCTGGGCCCACCCGCGCCCGCGGTCCGCTCATGCGCCGGGCAGGAAGAGGCAGAACGGGTGCCCGTCCGGGTCGAGCAGCACGCGGACGTCGTCCTGCGGCTGGAACGCTGCCTCGCGGGCGCCCAGTTCCACCGCCCGGGCGACGGCACCGGGCAGGTCCTCCACCTGGAAGTCGACGTGGAGCTGCATGTTCTGCGCGCCGGCCTCGCTCGGCCAGACCGGGGCGACGTACTCCGGGTCGTACTGCACCGACAGTCCAGCGCCGTCGACCGGCCGGACCCGCGCCCACGTCGGGTCGTCCTCGTGCACCGTCCACCCCGTGAGCGCCCCGTAGAAGCGCGCCAGTCGGATCGGCTCGGGGGACTGCACCACCGTGGCCACGAGGGTCGGCATCGTCGCGTCGTCGCTCGTCATGCGGCGGAGCGTACGCGCGTCCTGCCGGGCGTCAGCGCGGGGTGACGCTCGCGCGCTCGACGATCCGGTGCGGCACCACGAACGTCTCCGGCGGCGCCGTCCGGTCGTCGATCCGCCGGGCGAGCAGCCGCAGCGCTGCACCCGCGAGGGTCTTCCGGTCGAACGCCACCGTCGTGAGCGCGGGGATCGCGAACGCCGCCGCCGCGATGTCGTCGAACCCCATCACGCTGACCTGCTCCGGCACCCGGACCCCGCGGGCGGCGAGCACGTGCAGCACGCCGAACGCGATCGAGTCGGTGAACGCGAACACCGCGTCGGGCAGGTCGTTCCGGTCCAGCCACGCACCGAACTCGCGGGCTGCGGTCGCCGTCGACCAGTCGTCGAGCGGCACCCGGAGCCCTGCGTCGACGGGGATGCCTGCCGCGGTCAGCGCATCGCCGTGTCCGCGTTCGCGGAGCTCGCTCGTCGCGGTCGCCCGGACGGCGGCCGCCGCACCGACGATCGCGATCCGCCGGTGACCGGCGCCGAGGAGGAACGCCGTCGCCTCCTCCGCCGCGGCCCGGCTGTCGACGTGCACCTGGTCGACGTGCTCCGGCTCGACCTCGCCGATCACGACGGTCGGCGGGAGTCCCTCGGTCGAGGCCAGCACGCTCGCGCTCAGCGTCACCGGGTTGAGCACGAGCCCGTCGACGAGGTGCGCGCGGGCGCGGGACACGAGGTCCTGCTCGCGTTCGGGGTCGTTGCCCGTCTGGTCGAGCTGCACGACCCAGCCGTGGTCGCGGGCGAGCTCGACGAACCACTCGGTGAGTTCCGCGGCGTAGGGGTTCCGCATCTCCGGCAGGGTGAGCGCGATGACGCCCGACCGGCCGTTCCGCAGCCCGCGGGCCGACAGGTTCGGCACGTACCCGAGCTCGGCGACCGCCTGTTCGACGCGTGCCCGGGTCTCCGGGCGCACGGGGACGCCGCCGTTGACGACGTTGGAGACGGTCTTCGGTGACACCCCGGCGAGGGCGGCCACCTCCCGCACGGTCGCGCGCATCGTCCGAGCGTACCGCCCGGGTCGGCCGTGCACGGGCTGGCCGCGCCAGTGCTGGCCGCGCTACGGCCGCCGCTCGTACCGGTGGACGTGCGTGCGGTACGGCACCCGGACGACGTCGTGCCCAGCCGTGTCCGGGTGGGTGTCGAGGAGCTCCTCGACCGCTCGACGCAGGTCGGCGCGCTCGGCGTCCGGCAGCACGATGACGTAGCTGCGCGACAGGACCATGTCGAGGAACGCCGACCGGTCCTGCTCGTGCACCCACGCGAACACGCGGTGCTCCCGCTCCCCGAAGGGCCCGTCGAGCACCGACTCGTCGTCGTACGACATCCGCTGGGCCTCGGGCCGCGTGATGACGTTGCCGAGCCGCTGCGCCCAGTCCGAGGACTCGTCGCGCACGTTCCAGACGAGGCCGAGGACGCCGCCGGGCCGGAGGACCCGTGCAGCCTCGGTGATGCCGGCGGCCGGGTCGACCCAGTGCCAGGACTGCGCGAAGGTCAGCGCGTCCGCGGACGCGTCCGGCAGCGGGACCACCTCACCGGTGCCGTCCAGCGCGCGGACATCCGGCAGCAGCGTCGCGAGCCGCGCCCGCATCGCCGGGTCCGGTTCGACCGCGACCACCTCGGCGCCGCGGTCGAGCAGCGTCCGGGTGAACTTGCCGGTCCCCGCACCGACGTCGACGAGTCGCCGCGCCGCGTGGGGGACCAACCAGTCGGCCACCGCGGCCGGGTACCCCGGCCGCCCGTGCTCGTAGGCGTCGACCGCGCTGCCGAAGGAGCGCGCGTGCTGCTCGAAGGTCATGTCCCCACCCTGGCACCTGTCGGACGGGAGGGCCCGCCCCGAACCTCCCGTCCGGCACAGGGGCGCGTCCACTGCGTCAGTCCGCGTGCCGGGCGTTCCACGCGCGGAACGGCGCGGTCGGGTCGTCGACGCTGCCCTGCTGGGCGCGCAGCGTGCGCTCCTCGACGGGCTTGGCGTACTCGGCGTAGAAGCCGCCGAGGGTCATCAGGCGGTTGCCGTCCTCGTAGTGCTCGCCCTCCTGTTCCCGTGTCGCGGCGTACACGACCCGGTCGGGCTGCGCGTAGTAGAGCGCACCGAGGCACATCGGGCACGGGTACGCCGTCACGAAGACGTCGTACCCGCCGAGGTCCGTGATGCCCTGTTCGGCGGCAGCACGGATCGCGCGGATCTCGGCGTGCGCCGTCGGGTCGCCGGTCTGGGCGACGTGGTTGACGGCCTCGACGACGACCTCGCCGTCGCGGACGATCAGGCAGGCGAATGGCTTGCCGCCGTCGGCGACGTTGTCGAGCGCGCGGGAGACCGCCAGTGCCGTGAAGTCGGTCGGCGGGGTCGGTTCGTCGTGGTGCATCGGCCCACCGTCCTCTCTGCGGCTGCCCGGGCGGTGGGCGGCGTCGTACCCCGGGGCGTCGGGCGGGTCGCAGTCGGCGGCGGTTCACTGGCCGGCATGACCGACCGGCCATTCACCCCTGCGCTCGCCACGTTCTTCCGCGGGCTCGCCGAGCACAACGACAAGTCCTGGTTCGAGGACCACCGGGAGGACTGGGAGCGGCACGTCGAGGCACCGATGGAGGCCCTGCTCGACGAGGCCGAGCGACGCTACGGGCCCGGTCGGGTGCTCCGGCAGCACCGGGACCTCCGGTTCACGCCGGACAAGCGGCCCTACCGGGAGGACACCGGGCTCACCGCGGGCGGGGTCTACCTCAGCGCCGGTGCCGACGGCATCCAGGCGGGTGGCGGGCTGTACACCCCGTCGCGCGCGCAGCTCGACGCCGCCCGCACCGCGATCGACGAGCACCCCCAGGCCGCTGCGGCGCTGCAGCGGGTGCTGGACGACCTCACCGACGCCGGGTTCGAGCTCGCCGGGCCGCCACTCAAGACCGCACCGCGAGGGTACGACGCCGACCACCCGCGCATCGAGCTCCTCCGGATGCAGCACTACGCCGCGCTCCGGCACCTACCGTTGACCAGCCCGCTGTCCGACGTCGTCGATGCATGGGAGCGGGTGCAGCCCCTCGTTCGGTGGACCGTGAAGTGGGCACGGGCCGTGGACCCCGACGCCGCCGACGACCCGGCGCCGCCCGTGCCGGGAGCGCGGTCGATCGACGAGCGGGCCTGAGCGGCTGCGGGCTCCGGCGCTGGTCGTGCGGTCTCGCCCGGTGTGCGCTGCGTCAGCCGCGGAGCCCGCCGGCCTCCGCGAAGGTCGTCTGCAACTCGGCGAACAGCCGTGACCCGTGGAACCCGTCGACCGCCGCGTGGTGCACCTGCACTGCGATCGGCATCATGGTCCGGCCCTCGACGTGCCGGTAGCGCCCGATCGTGAACACCGGGAGCAGGTGGTCGAAGCCCTCCTTCACGTGCAGCGCGAACCCGGTGAAGGACGTCCCGGGCAGCGTCGACACGTCGAACACGTTCCGGGGGCGGTCGGGCTGCGGGAACATCCGGTGGTCGTCCCGGTAGCGCTCCATCGTCGACACGGCCGCCGCGTGGAACCGTGCCGGGTCCTCGTCGAACGGGACGAACAGCACCGAGAACGTCTCCGTGTCGGGGTGGAACACCGTGAACATCGGGTGCACCACGTCCCATACCGCCGGCGAGCCGTCCTCCTGGAGCTGCATCCGGAACTCCTCGTGGCGGTTCACCACGGACGCGACCGCCCACAGCTGTGAGGCGTAGGTGCGACGGTCGGTACGCCTGACCGCCTCGGCGAAGTCGGTGACGTCGAGCTCGACGGTCATCTCCCACGTGCACGGCACCCGGTCTCGGTAGTGCTCGAAGTGTTCGCGGCGGGGCCAGGTGGCGAGGTCGACGGGGCGGAGCGCGGTCATGAGAGCCAGTGTGGCCCCGATCCCTAGGGTGGAGCCATGCCGACACTGCAGCGCGTCCCCGCCCTCGTCGCCTCCGGTCAGTTGGCGATCCCGGTCGCCGAGGCGCTCGTCGCACTGCCCGGCGACGTCGTCGGTCGGATCGAGGCGGCGCCGATCGACCCCGACCTGGCGGACACGGCGGCGTTCTCCGAGGCGTACGGCTTCCCGGTGGAGGGCGGCGCGAACTGCATCGTCGTCGCGGGCAGGCGCGGCGAGGACGTCCGGTACGCCGCGTGCATCGTGCTCGCCCACACCCGCCTGGACGTGAACCGCGTCGTCAAGAAGCTCCTCGACGTCCGCAAGGCGAGCTTCGCCCCGATGGACGAGGCCGTCGCGCTGACCGGCATGGAGTACGGCGGCATCACCCCGATCGGCCTCCCGTCGTCGTGGCCGGTGTACGCGGACGCACGGGTGCAGGACGCTCCCGAGGTCGTCATCGGCGCCGGGCTCCGTGGCGCGAAGCTGTTCCTGCCGGGCGCGGTGCTCGCGGGGTTGCCGCACGTGCAGGTCGTCGAGGGACTCGCGACTCCAACGCCCGACGCATGACGGTCCGGTTGCCGATCGTCGTCGACGACCACGTGTCGCTCGTCCTCGCCGACGACTCCGTGGCCGAGGCGTACCGCGACCTCGTGGTGGCGGACCTCGACCACCTCCGGCCGTGGGAGGAACTGGCCCGGCCGGACCTCGCCACCGAGGACGTCCTCGCCTACCTCACCCCAGGACTCACCGGCTGGGCCGAGGGCACCGGGGTCCCCACGGCGATCGTGCTCGACGGGCAGGTCGTCGGCGCACTCGCCGCACGCATCACCCCGGCGACGGCGAAGGCCGAGATCGGCTACTGGCTGGCGTCGAGCGCCGGTGGGCGGGGCGTGATGACCCGCGCGGTCGAGGCCTTCCTCGACGCGCTGTTCGCCGACGGGGTGTTCCGCGTCGAACTCCGGACCGCCGCCGACAACCTGCCGAGCCGCGCGGTCGCGGAGCGGCTCGGGTTCACCCTCGAGGGCACGCTGCGGCAGGCGTACCCGATCGAGGGCGTGCGGCATGACCTGTGCGTGTACGCCCGGCTCGCGACCGACCCGGTCCGGTGAAGCGCACCGCGGCCGGGTCGGTGCGCCCGCTCAGTCGTTCGGTCGGATGAGGCAGAACGGGTGCCTGGCCGGGTCGAGGTACACGCGGAACGTCTCGGTCCCGGATCCCGTCGCCGTCGCGCCGATCGCCAGCACCGCGGTCTCCCCGGCGTCGAGGTCGTCGACCTTCACGTCGAGGTGGCTCTGCTGCGGGACGTCCTGCCCAGGCCACTCCGGCGCGCGGTAGTCGGCGACCTGCTGGAACGCGAGGATGGGCCGGAGGTCGGTGAAGGGGAGCGCGATCTCCGCCCAGTCCTCGTCGAAGGCGACGATCTCGCCGCCGAGGAGGTCCACGTAGAAGCGCGCGAGTGCGCGGGGGTCCGGGCAGTCCAGGACGACGACGTCGAGTGTGCCGATCATGGCCGACACGCTAGCCCCGTCAGCGCGCGGCAGCCAGAGCCTTCGTGATCCGCTGCAACGACACCGTCTCGGCGGTCCCGAGTTCCTGCGCGAACAGGCTCAACCGGAACTCCTCGAGCATCCAGCGTGCGTGGACGAGCTCGGGGTGCGCGCCGACCTCCGGCGGGAAGGTCCCACCGGCGTCGGTGTAGCGGTCGGTGGCGACGGTGACCTCGCGCATCCAGGCCGCGTCGCGCCCGGGGTTCTGCAGGAGCTTCTGCACGCGCGCTTCGACCCCCTGCAGGTAGACGCGGATCCGTCGGAGCCGGTCGAGCCCGGCGACTGCCACGAACCCGGGGAACACGAGCCGTTCGAGCTGCTGCCGCATGTCCGTCAGCGCCCCGAGCAGCGACATGGAGTTCGCCTGCTTGATCGCCCGCTCGGCGTTGCGGTGCGCGGTGAGGACGGCCGCGACCTCGGACACAGCAGTGAACATCGTGTCGACGACGGTGGAGGACACGGCGTCGCAGACCCGCTCGAACGCGGCCTGCTCGAACACGAGACCGTCCGGGTGTGCAGCGCGGATGCCGGCGTCGACGACCGCGGCGAGGACGTCGTCGAAGAGTGCCTGCGTCGAGGAGTACGGCGAGGCGGCGAGGGCGAGCTTCTCCTGCGCGGTGAGGTGCTGCTGGATGTACGACACCGGCGAGGGCACCGCGAGCATGACGAGTCGACGGACACCCGCCGGCATCGCGACCGCGCGGTCGCGCTCGGTGGCGAGCAGCCGCACCGCGACCGTCGCCTTCGGACCGGAGCCCTCCTCGACCAGCGCCGGGTAGGCGCGGATCACCCCGCCGGACTGCTTCGTGTCGAGGACGCGAGGGAGGTCACCGGCGGGCCACGCGGTGAGACCCGACCGCTCGAGGTCGGTACCGGCCTGCGCGACGCGAGCAGCGCCTCCAGGCCGGTTCGCCTTCGCCGTGGCGGAGGCGACGCTCTGCTGGGTCCGGTCCTTCAGCTTCGTCTGCAGGGCCGCGAGGTCCTTACCGGCCTCGACCTTCCGGCCACGCTCGTCGACCACGGCCCAGGTGGGGAGCAGGTGCGGCGGCACGCGGGTCAGGTCGAAGTCCGACTCCGACACGGGCACGTAGGTCATGCGCTGGATGGTCCTGGCCAGCGTCGACCGGAACGACTCGGTCGGCTCCGTCGGTGCGTCGTCGGGGAGCTCGGCGACGATCTTCTCCGCCCAGTCCGCCGCGGGCACGATGTTCTTGCGGATCTGCTTCGGCAGGGACTTGATCAGCGCCGTGACGAGCTCCTTGCGCAGGCCCCGCACCTGCCAGTCGAACCCCTCCTCGCGCATCCGGGGGAGCAGCGCGAGGGGCACCTGGACGCTCACACCGTCGTCCTGCGCGCCCGGCTCGAAGCGGTACTTGATCGCGAGACGCTGGTCGCCCGACCGCCACTGGGTCGGGTACTCCTGTTGGTCCTGCGCGGCTTCCGCCGCGTCCTCGGCCAGGAGGTCCGACCTGCGCATCGTGAGCAGGTCCGGTTGGTCGCGCCTCGCCTTCCGCCACCATCCCTCGAAATCGCGGGTGGTCGCGACGTCTGCGGGGATGCGGGCGTCGTAGAAGTCGACGATCTTCTCGTCGTCGAAGAGGATGTCCCGTCGGCGCGTGCGCTCCTCGAGCTGCTCGAGCTCCTTGCGGAGACGGCGGTTCTCGCGGTCGAAGGCCTGCTGCGAGTCCCACTCGCCCTCGACGAGGGCGTGCCGGATGAACAGCTCACGGGAGTGCTCGGGGTCGACGCGCTTGTACTGCACGCGCCGCCGCTGGACGACGGGGACGCCGAACAGGGTCACGCGCTCGTAGGCGACGACGGCGCCCTGCTTCTTCTCCCAGTGCGGCTCACCGTAGGTGCGCTTGAGGAGGTCACCGGCGAGCGGTTCCACCCACGCGGGGTCGATCTTGCCGACCGTGCGGGCGAAGAGCCGGCTGGTCTCGACGAGCTCGGCGGCCATCACCGCGTCGGGCTGCTTCTTCGCGAGGACGCTGCCCGGGAACACCACGAACCGGGTGTTCCGTGACCCGAGGTAGTCGCGCTTCTCCCGGTCGCGGAGACCGATCTGGCTGAGGAGCCCGGCGAGCAGCGACCGGTGCACGGCGTCGCCGTCCTCGCTGCGGGACTGCCCGACGCGGACGTCGACCTGCTTCGCCGCGCGCGAGAGCTGCCGGTACAGGTCCCGCCACTCGCGGATGCGCAGGTAGTTCAGGAACTCGGCCTTGCACAGTCGCCGGAACGCGCTCGACGACAGCTCGTCCTGCTTGTCCTCGATATGGTTCCAGAGGTTGAGGAGGGTGAGGAAGTCACTCGTCGGGTCGGCGAACCGGGCGTGCAGCTGGTCGGCGTGGGCGCGCTTCTCGAGCGGGCGTTCGCGTGGGTCCTGGATGCTCAGGGCGCTGACGATCGCGATGACCTCGCGGCCGACGCCCTGTCGCCCGGCTTCGAGCACCATCCGGCCGAGCCTCGGGTCGATCGGCAGCCGCGTCAGCTGTCGACCGGCCTTCGTGATCCGCCCGTCACCGTCCACGGCCCGCAGCTCGCGCAGCAGGTCGAGACCGTCCTTCACCCCTCGGGAGTCCGGCGGCTGCAGGAAGGGGAACGACTCGATGTCGCCGAAGCCGAGGGAGATCATCTGCAGGATGACCGCCGCGAGGTTCGTGCGGAGGATCTCCGGATCGGTGAACTCGGCCCGACGCTCGAAGTCCTGCTCCGAGTACAGCCGGACGGCGATGCCCGCGCTCGTGCGACCGGCACGACCCGAGCGCTGGTTCGCGCTCGCCTGGCTGATCGCCTCGATCGGGAGGCGCTGGACCTTGGCGCGCGGCGAGTACCGGGAGATGCGGGCCGTCCCGGTGTCGACGACGTACTTGATGCCGGGCACCGTGAGGCTCGTCTCCGCCACGTTCGTCGCGAGGACGACCCGGCGGCGGACGCCCGGCGTGCTGCGTCGCTCGAAGACCCGGTGCTGGTCGGCGGCGGACAGGCGCCCGTAGAGGGGGAGGACCTCGGTGCCCGGGTACCGCTTGCCCTCGATGGCCTCTTGCGCGTCGCCGATCTCGTTCTCGCCGGAGAGGAACACGAGGACGTCGCCCGGGTCTTCGCGGGCGAGTTCGTCGAGCGCGTCGGTGATGCCCTGGAGGACGTCACGGTCGTCCGGGGTGCGGCCGTTGCCGTTCCCGTGGTCGTCGGTCCGCGGGTCGTCCTCGTCGTCGTCGCTGTCGGCGCCGTCGCCGTCGTCCGCGACGAGCGGGCGGTAGCGGACCTCGACCGGGTACGTCCGGCCGGAAACCTCGATGATCGGGGCGCCACCGAAGTGCTGCGAGAACGACTCGGGGTCGATCGTCGCACTCGTGATGATGACCTTGAGGTCCGGCCGGCGGGGGAGGAGCCGCTTGAGGTAGCCGAGCAGGAAGTCGATCGTCAGGGACCGCTCGTGCGCCTCGTCGATGATGATCGTGTCGTAGCGCTTCAGGTCACGGTCGAAGTGGATCTCGTTGAGGAGGATCCCGTCCGTCATCAGCTTGATCTTCGTGTTCGCGGACACCTTGTCGGTGAAGCGGACCTGGTACCCGACGAGGTCGCCGAGCTCGCCGCCCAGCTCCTCGGACACCCGCTCGGCGATCGTGCGGGCTGCGATCCGGCGGGGCTGGGTGTGCCCGATCGACTCGCGGCCGAGTTCGAGGCAGATCTTCGGCAGCTGGGTGGTCTTGCCGGAGCCCGTCGCACCGGCGACGATCACGACCTGGTGGTCGCGGATCGCGGCAGCGATGTCGTCCCGCCGCTGCGAGACGGGCAGCTCGGGCGGGTACGTGATGACGGGCGTGGCAGACATGAGCATTCCAGGATACCTGTGCGGCGTCCCGCCGTGGTGTTCGCGCGTCATCCAGCGAGCTGCGCCACGAGCTCGTCGAGTGCCCGTGCCGGCAGTGCGCACACCCGGTCGTGGCACACGTACGCCGCCGGGGCGAGCGCGGCGCGCGACTCGAACAGCCCGAAGCCCGCGGCCGCCCACTCGTCGGCCTGTGCCGGGGTCACGGCCGCGATCGTCGTCCCGGGACGTCGCGCGCCGAACGCCGCTGACCGCATCGGGTCGGCCAGGTCGGCGGTCACGACGACGACCTCGCGCGACGGTCGCCCGAGCGCCAGCGCGAGCCCGAGCGCATCGGCGTACCCGAGCGGTCGTTCCGTTCCGGACCGGGCACGATCGGCGACGAGCCGCTCGGCCGCGTCGCGGTACGAGCGCTCACCTGTCAGCGCTGCGAGCGTCGCCGCCGCCGAGGCGAGGCCGACCGTCCCCGACCGCAGCGCCGTCTGCGGCTGTTCGCCGGTCGCCGTCCCCGCCGAGTCGAGGACCGGGTCGACACCGAAGCGACCGGCGAGGCCGTCGTCGACGAGGACCCGTGCGGCGGAGGCGTAGGACACCTCGCCCGTGACGAGCGCGAGTTCGAGCAGCCCCTCGGCGAGCAGGCCGACGTCCTCGATCGTCGCCGGAGCGCTCGACGTGCCACGCGGCGAACTCGACCGGACCGCCACGTGCCCGTCACGCACGTGCGCTGCGAGCACCGCGTCCGCCGCGCCCCTGGCGAGCGAGGTCATCTCGTCGTCGCTGTACCGCGCTCCGGCGATGGCGAGCCCTCGGATCGCGAGGCCGTTCCAGCCCGTCAGCACCTGGTCGTCGAGGGGCGGCGGATCGAGCGTCGCGCGCTCGGCCAGCGGACGGCGGTACCACTCGCCCTCGACCCGGCGCCCGTCGATCGTCGACTCGCTGTCCTGCGCCGCGACGAACGCACCGTCCGGTCGCCGCAGGGTGTCGCGGAGGAACGCGGCGATGCCCCGTGCCTGCGCGGACTCGGCCACCGCCAGCAGTCCCGCGTTGTCGTAGAGCATCCGCTCGTAGTGCGGGACGCTCCAGTCACGCTGCGTCGCGTACCGGAAGACCCCGCCGTCGGCATCGGTGAGCTCGGAGCCGGCGATCGCCCCCAGCGTGCGGCCGAGCAGCCCGCGGGCATCCGCACCGTCGGCCGGGTCGTCCGCCGCGAGGTCGCCGAGCAGTTCGAGGAGTGGCGCACCGGGGAACTTCGGCGCGCCCCCGAAACCTCCGTACGTGGTGTCCTCCGCCTGCCGCAGCTGGTCGAGGACCGCATGGGTCGTGTCCACCGACGGGAGGCGCGGCTCGTCCCCGTCGCGTCCGTCGCTGGACACGACGGTCGCGTCCGCCTCGGCGCCCTGCCGGATCGCCGCCGCGATCGCCGCCGCGTTCGCGTCCACCTCGCCCCGACGCTCACGCCAGGCGTCCAGCACGGCGCCGAGGACCTGCCGGAACGACGGCACCTGCTGCACCGGCTCCGGCGGGAAGTACGTCCCCGCGAAGAACACGTGCGCGTCGGGCGTCGTGAAGACGGTGAGGGGCCAGCCGAGCTGTCCGGTGAAGGCGCTCGCCGCGGCCATCATGCTCGCGTCGACGTCCGGGCGTTCCTCGCGGTCGACCTTGACGGCCACGAAGTCCTGCCGCAGGAGGTCGGCCACCCCTGGGTCCGAGAAGCTCTCGCGCGCCATGACGTGGCACCAGTGGCAGGTCGCGTACCCGATCGACACGAGGACGGGGACATCTCGATCGCGAGCCTCGGCGAAGGCCTCCGGGCCCCACTCGCGCCAGTCCACCGGGTTCTCCGCGTGCTGGCGGAGGTAGGGGCTGACGGCCGAGCCGAGGCGGTTGTCGTTCATGCGTCCAGCCTGCCCGGACCGCCCTGGGCGGGGCATCGTGCGAGGCAGACTGTGGACGGAACCGCTCAGTCCACAGCCGGTCGCGGGGAGAGCCACCCCGTGATCGACGCGAGCCGACGGGCCACGTCCGCCGGCGTCAGGTCGTCCGTGTCCACCCGCGTGACCTCGTCCCCGACAGCCGTGTCGAGCCTCCCGGCCGTCCTGGTGCTGTGCGCGAGCTGCGCCTCGGGGAGGCGACCACCGGACCGCCGACGCAGGCGGTCCGCGACGGCTGCGTCGCCCGCGCGCAGCAGCACCGCGGTGGCCAGGGGTTCGTCGCCCATCGCGGCGGTCAGCACGTCCAGGTGCAGCACCGAGCTCGTGTTCGTGTAGATCAAGCGGCGGTGCCCGAGCTCGCGGTACCGCTCCCACATCGTCGCGAGGTTCCGCTCCGCGAGGTGTGCTTCGGGGTGCTCGACGTGCGGCGCGGGGTGCGCCAGGTCGAGCGCGTCACCCTCGATGACGACGTGCCGGACGTCGGCGGCGACGAGGAGGTCGTGCAGCGCCTCGGCGGCAGCGGACTTGCCGACGCCGGACCTGCCGCCGATGAACAGCACCTCCGAGCGCACCACGGGTCAGCCCCGACCGAGCATGAGGAGGGCGAGCGCGGCGTCCTCCGGGCCGTAGTCGAACATCCGCTCCCAGAACGGGTCGTCGGCCCACGGCACGTCGCCGTCCGCCGGGACCCGGTGCGCGGTGTCGACGAGCCAGTCCAGCTCGGGGACGACGGCCTGGTCGAAGCGCGGCGGCTGCCAGCCGAGCGCCCGCGCGGCAGTCGTGTCGAGCACGAACGGGCTCGGCGACGACCACGGCGTGACGCCCACGAACGCCGGGGCGTCCTCGTCGAGCAGCACCTCGTCGAACTCGTGGTCGAGGTGGCCCGCGACGCTCCGCACGATCTCGAGGACGGACGGTGCGGTCTCGTCGGCGACGTTGAGGATGCGGCGGTCCGGCCGGTCCGCGACCAGCCCCACGAGGTCGGCGATGCCGGATGCGGCGGTGGTGTGGTCGACGCCGCGACCGTGGTCCGCGAGCAGGACGCGCTCCCGACCGTCGAGCACCCGTCGGACGACGAACCACTCCCGCGGACGCCCGATGTGCGGGCCGTACACCTTCGACGGACGCAGCACCGTGACCGGGGCACCGTGGTCGAGCAGGACCTGTTCGGCAGCGACCTTCGCAGCGCCGTAGCCGTCGCGGCTCGTCGGGTCGGCGTCGTTCGGCACGACCGTGGGCTGCAGCTCGCTCACCGGGCCGCCGAACACTGGGCGCTCGACGGAGTTGCCGTGCCGTCCCTGCTCGTCGACGTACACCGCCTTCGAGGACACGAACACGGTGGACCCCGCGTCGTCGAGGAACGGCCGGAGCCGTAGGGCGTCGTCGCGCGTCCGCCCGACGGTGTCGACGACGAGGTCGGCGCCGGGTCGCAGCAGCGACCGGAGCAGCGCGGTGTCACGGGCGTCGCCGGTGGTCGAGGTCGCGCCGTCGGCGACGAGGGCGTCCGCCACGGGTCCGCCCCGGCGCGAGACGACCTCGACCTGCCAGTCGTCGGCGGCGTCGAGGAGGTGCCGGGCGACCGCGGAGCCGATGCCGCCGGTGCCGCCGAGGATGACCGCGCGTCTCGTGCTCATGCTGCAACGGTAGTGCGGCCGGGAGGCGCGGGGCGCGTCGGTCGCGCGGCTGACGTCGCGAGGGGGCTCGGCTTGCGCTGGCGCGGGTGGCGCCGACGGTGTGCGCGTGCGCTCCCGCGCTGCGCGGCCGGTGTGTGCGCGTGCGCGTGCGCTCGCGTGCTGCGCGGCCGGTGTGTGCGCGTGCGCTCGCGCGCTGCGCGATCAGGACGCGACGGACTCCGGCTCGCGGCGCCACCAGTCGATGAGCGACCCGTCGTACACCTGCACCCGGTCGTGCCCGAGGACGGTGAGCGCGAGGGCGTCCACGCACGCCGCCGTGCCCACACCGCAGTACGTGACGATCTCGTCCGACCCGATGACCTCCGCGAAGGCCGCTTCGAGCGCGCGCCCCTTCAGGTAGGCGTTCGTGTCGGGGTCGACGAGGGTGCCGACCGGGATCGCCGTGCTGCCGGGGATCACCGGAGCGTGGTCGTCGCCGAGCGCGGTGTCGTCCGCCGCGAGGACGAGTGCCGCGGGCTCGACACCCGTCGTCGCACGCCGCACCCGGTCGTGGTCGACCCAGAGCGGCCGCTCTTCACCCGCGAGGAACGCGTGCGACCCGGGAGTCTGCGCCGAGCGGGCGAGGGAACCGATCCGGACCGGACGCCCCTCGTCGCGCCACTTCGTGAAGCCACCGTCGAGCACGGCCACGGAGTCGAACCCGAACGACCGGAAGATCCACCAGAGGCGAGCCGACCACTGCCCGACCCCGTCGTCGTAGACCACGACCGTCGACGTGTTCGTGACGCCGAGGCGGCCCGCGGCGGACTCGAACCGTTCGGCGCTCGGCCGCGTGAACGGGACGTCGCCGTCCGGCGCGGAGAAGTCGTCGAGCAGGTCGGCGTAGCGGGCGCCGGGCACGTGCCCACGGTCGGCGTAGGCGTCCTCCGCGGATCGCCAGGTGGTCTCGAGTCCGGTCCCCGACGTCTGCACGGAGGCATCGAGCACCACGAGCTCGTCAGCACCGAGGTGGTCTGCGAGCCACTGCGTCGACACGAGCGGCGAGGTCAGGACGGGGGCCATGCCGCCCACCGTAACGAGGACCCCTGACGCCTGCGAGGGGAACCGCAACACTGCGCAACTGCGGGCCGTTCCGTACCGCGCGATTCGGCTCTCGGGCGGTGCGGGCGGCGCGCGGCGCGGCGCGCTGGCGGGGCCGGGCGCGGCGCGCGGGCGTGGGCGGGCGTGGCGCGCTGGCGTGGGTGCGGCCGTGGTCGGCCGCTGTCGAACGACACCGCCGCGGTCGTCCGACAGCGGCGGTGTCGCAGTCCCGCGTGCGCAACTTCCGTCGCGTGCAATGAACGACCGGACCGTCGTCGTCCGACAGCGGTCCGGTCGTTCCGCAGCGGCACCGACCCCCCCCCCCCCACGCGACGCGCGGACGACCCGCCCGGCACCGAGCCGAGCGGGTCGTCGTGACGTGCCTGGGACCGTCAGTGCGCGGCGGTCGCGGTGCTCCCCGTCGCGGTCGCCGCGGCGTGCTCGAGCTTCGCGAGCCGCACCGACTGCCGGTTGATGAGCAGCCCGCCCGCGAGCGCGACCAGCACCAGGACGCCGGCCGAGATGCCGAACGCCACGTGGTAGCCGTCGAGCACCGCCTGGGCCTGCTGGAGCTTCGTCGGTGCCCCGGAGAGGTCTGCCAGTCGGTCCTTCACGACGTCCGCGAAGATCGTCGACAGCAGCGCCGTGCCGATCGAACCGCCGATCTGCTGCATGGTGTTGACCGTCGCGGACGCCACTCCGGCGTCGGCCCGGGCGACCCCGGTCGTCGCGGTGTTGATGGCGGACGAGAAGATCGTGCCCATCCCGAGCCCGATGACGACGAGCGCGGGCAGGACGGTGCCGGCGTAGGTGCTGTCGAGGTCGGTCCGGAGCAGCAGGAGCAGTCCCGTCGCGGCGACGAGGCCGCCGGCGAAGACGAGCACCTTCGGGCCGACCCGCGGCAGCAGCCGTCCGCCGATCTGCGTCGACGACACGATGATCGAGAGCGGCATCGGCAGGAACGCCAGACCGGTCTGCAGCGACGTGAACCCGAGCGTCTGCTCGAGGTAGTAGGTCAGGAACAGGAAGATGCCGAACATGCCGATCGCGACGAGGCCGATCGCGATGTACGAACCGCCTCGGTCGCGGTCGAGCACCACGCGGAGCGGCAGCAGCGGGTGCGCGACCCGGGTCTCGATGACCACGAACGCGGCGACGAGCACGACACCGGCCGCGAGCATCACGATGGTCAGCGGGTCGTCCCAGCCGTTCGTCTCGGCGTTCGAGAAGCCGTACACGATCCCGACCAGACCGGCGGTGATGGTGAGCACGCCCGCGACGTCGATCCGCGGGCGGTCGGCCTTCGGCGGCTTCGCCATGAACACCAGCGCCCCGATCACGCCGAGGACCGCGAAGACCACGTTGACGTAGAGGCACCAACGCCAGGTCGCGTACTCGGTGAGGACCCCGCCGAGCAGCAGGCCGAGTGCGGCACCCGAGCCCGCGATGGACCCGAAGATGCCGAAGGCCCGCCCGCGCTCCTTCGGGTCACGGAATGTCGTTGTCAGCATGCCGAGCGCGGACGGGGCGAGCAGCGCGCCGAAGACGCCCTGCAGTGCGCGTGCCGCGACGAGGAGCCCGAACGAGTCCGCGAGGCCGCCGAGGACGGAGGCGAGCGCGAAGCCCACGAGCCCGATGATGAAGGTGTTCTTGCGGCCGAAGAGGTCGCCGAGTCGTCCGCCGAGGAGCAGGAGGGACCCGAACGCCAGCGAGTAGGCGGTGACGATCCACTGGCGCTGGTCGGTCCCGAAGCCGAGGTCGGCCTGGGCGGACGGCAGCGCGATGTTCACGATCGTGGCATCGAGCACCACCATGAGCTGGGCGAGGGCGATGACCGCGAGGGCGATCCAGCGGCGGCTGGCGCGCTCGGGAGCGGCGGGCGGGGAGTCCTGGGTGGTGGGCGCGGACCCGGTCGGGGTCGGCGCGGTCTGTTCTGCCGTCACGGGCAGCCTCCTTCTGGAAGGTGGAGGGGGAAGGGTGGTCGGATCGACCGGAGAGAAACGGATGCTCGGCATCCGCTTGTGTCCAGTGTAGACCGAAACGGAGTCACCGCATCCGTTTGTTCCCAGAATCGTCAACTAGGTTTGGCCACGTGAGCACCACCGACCTCGACCGCCCCCTGCGCGCGGACGCAGCACGCAACCGCGAGCTGATCCTGCAGACGGCGCGGAAGTGCTTCGCCGAACGCGGTCTCTCGGTCACGCTCAACGACATCGCGCACGAGGCCGGGGTCGGCGTCGGCACGGTCTACCGCCGCTTCGCCGACAAGGACGCCCTGATCGAGGCACTGCTCGCGACGAAGTTCGAGGCGATGAACGGTGCCGCCGCCCGCGCTGCCGAGGAGCTCGACCCCCGCGAGTCGCTCCGCGTGTACCTGATGGGCGTGTTCGAGTTCCGCGCGCGCGACCGGGCGCTCGCCGACGCCATCGTGCGTGCCGGCAAGGCCCGCCCGTCGATCGTCGAGGAGCGCAACCGGCTCGAGACCCAGGTGTCCGAGATCATCCGTCGCGCGAAGGCCGCCGGCGTCGTGCGCGACGGCTTCGACTACCGCGACCTGCCGATGCTCACGCAGATGCTCGGCGCGGTCGCGGACACCACCCGCGCGACCGACCCCGACGCCTGGCGGCGCTACGCCCAGGTGCTCATCGACGGCGTGATGCCCCCGGAGCACGCCGACCCGATGTCCGGCACGCCGCTCGACCGGGAAGCCCTCGAACGGGCGCTGCAGCCGGGCAGCTGAACCCGGCCGAGGCTGCTACAGCCAGCTGGGCATCCAGTAGTGCGACCGGATGAAGTCCCACGGCATCTGGATCGCGGTCCACATCGGGTACCAGTACACGGACGCCAGCACGACGACCCCGAGGTACACGCCGACCCAGACGATCGCCCGGGTCCGGCGCGACCGTTCGTCCGTCCGGCGACCGAGCACCAACCCGATCGCCGCGGCGAGGGCCATCACCATGAAGGGCTCGAAGGCGATCGTGTAGAACTGGAACACCGTCCGGTTCACGTACATCAGCCACGGCAGGTAGCCCGCCGCGACACCGATCAGCACGAAGCCGTACTCCCAGCGCCGACGCAGCACCCACAACACGAGCAACGCGACCACCGCGATGACCGAGGCGTACCAGATGAACGGGTTCGCGATCCCGGTGATCGCCTCGCCGCAGCGGGACGCCGTGCAGCCGTCCTGACCGGCGTCGGTCCCGACGTAGTACATCGACGTCGGCCGCTGCATGACGAGCCACAGCAGCGGGTTCGCCTGGTAGGAGTGCGGTGTGTGCAGCCCGATGTTGAACCCGTAGATCTCGGACTGGTAGTGCCACCAGTTCTGCAGGCTGTCCGGCACCCACGCGAGCAGACCGGTCCAACGCTCGCCGCCGTTCGCGATCCAGTCGCGGTCCCAGCCGTCCCGTGACGTGAACCAGCCCGTCCAGGCCGCCAGGTACGTCGCAGCGGCGATCGGCACGGTGAGCAGGAACGACACCGGAGCCTGCTGCAGGAACGCGCTCGACGACCAGAACTCGATGCCCGCCCGCCGCCGCATCATCATGTCGCTGAGCACCGAGTACACCGCGAAGAACGCCAGGAAGAACATTCCCGACCACTTCGTCGCCGTCGCGAGCCCGAGCGTGAGCCCCATCGCGATCAACCACGGCCGCCACCAGAGGAACGGTCCCCACAGGGTGTCCCGCCCGGCCGCGGTCCGTCGCGCCACCCACCGGTCGAGTCGACGCTCCGTCCACCGGCGATCGAGCAGCAGGGCACCGGCACCGAGGACCACGAAGAACGTCAGGATTCCGTCGAGCAGCGTCACCCGCGACAGCACGATCGCCTGGCCGTCGACCGCGAGCAGGAAACCGGCGAGGGTGCCGATCGCGGTCGAACGGAAGAGTGACCGGGCGATGACGGCGGTGAGGAAGACCGTGGCGATGCCGAGCACCGCGACCGTGATGCGCCAGCCGAACGAGCTGTCCGCTCCGAACACCAGCATGCCGAGGCCGATGAGGTACTTGCCGAGCGACGGGTGCGCGATGAACTCCGCCGCCTGTGAGAACAGGTCGGTCTGTCCGTCGGCGAACCGTTGGTCCGTCGTCGGTGCGCCCTTCTCCGACGGGTTCGCAGGCCACGTGCCCTCGTACCCGAGGTGCACGATCGACCAGCCGTCCTTGACGTAGTACGTCTCGTCGAACACGAGCGAGTGCGGGTGGCCGAGGCCGACGAGCCGCAGCACGGCAGCGAGCAGCGTCACCGCGAGCGGCCCGGTCCACCGCCACACCGCGACCCGGGTGCCGGTCCGGAGGACGTGCGCCCACCAGTCGTCGAGTCGCGAGCCGGTCGGGCGGTCCGCCACGTCCCGGCGGTCGTCGGTCAGCTCGCTGGTCATCGCGGACATCCTACGGAGGCTCTCCATGACCAGGCTGCGACCTCCGGGGTGCTGTGGACAGCCGTCGTGCGGCGACAATGGACGGGTGATCGTGCTCGCAGCAACCCCCATCGGCAACCTCGGGGACGCCTCCCGCCGGCTCGTCGAGACCCTCTCGAACGCGAGCGTCGTCGCCGCCGAGGACACCCGCACCGCGGTGCACCTCATGCGCGCGCTCGGGATCGAGAACCGGCCGCGGCTCATCGCGCTGCACGAGCACAACGAGCGGGAGCGTGCCGCCGACGTCGTCGCACTCGCCCAGGACGACGACGTCGTGGTCCTCACCGACGCCGGCATGCCCGCGATCAGCGACCCCGGGTTCCCCCTGGTGGCAGCAGCCGCCGAGGCCGGTGTCACGGTCACGGCGATCCCCGGTCCGTCGGCGGTCCTCACGGCGCTCGCCGTGTCCGGCCTGCCGACCGACCGGTTCACCTTCGAGGGCTTCCCCACGCGCAAGCAGGGCGAGCGGAGCAGGTCGTTCGAGGCGCTGGCGGGGGAGCGTCGCACGATGGTCTTCTTCGAGTCGCCGCACCGGCTCGGCGGCACCCTCGCCGACATGGCTGCCGCCTTCGGCGCCGACCGACGCGCCGTGGTGTGCCGCGAGCTCACGAAGCTGCATGAAGAGGTCCGACGCGACACGCTCGGCGAGCTCGCCGCGTGGGCCGCCGACGGATCGCGCGGAGAGATCTGCGTCGTGGTCGAGGGGTCGTCCGGGAGCGACGACGTCACCTCCCTGGAGGACGGCGTCCGACTCGTGCTCGAGCGCGTCGCCGCAGGCACGCGCATGAAGGAGGCCGCGGCGGCGGTCGCGGACGCGACCGGGCTGTCGAAGCGGGACCTCTACGAGGGCGCGCTGGCAGCGAGGTGACAGGCCAATCGGCGGCCTGGAGGCGCGGGGCGGCGCCGCCCCGCGCCTCCAGTCCGAGTTGTCCACAGCCGCGTCATGCGCGCTCCGCGCGCCCGTAGGATGGTCCGCATGTCCGACGGGTCCTCCTTCAGCATCACCACGCCGATCTTCTACGTGAACGACGTGCCCCACATCGGGCACGCGTACACCGAGGTCGCCGCGGACATGCTCGCGCGCTGGCACCGTCAGCGCGGCGAGGACACCTGGCTGCTCACCGGGACGGACGAGCACGGGCAGAAGATCCTGCGCACCGCCTCGGCGAACGACGTCACCCCGAAGGAGTGGGCGGACCGGCTCGTCACCGATGCGTGGAAGCCCCTGCTCGAGACGGTCGACGTCGCCAACGACGACTTCATCCGCACCACGGACGAGCGTCACGAGCGTGGCGTCACGGCCTTCCTGCAGAAGCTGTACGACGACGGCTTCATCTACGCCGGCGAGTTCGAGGGGTTCTACTGCGTCGGGTGTGAGGAGTACAAGCAGCCGAGCGACCTCGTGGCCGGCACCGGAGCGTACGAGGGGCAGCAGGTCTGCGCCATCCACTCGATCCCGGTCGAGGTGCTGTCCGAGCGCAACTACTTCTTCCGCATGTCCGACTTCGAGCAGCGGCTGCTCGACCTCTACGAGTCGAACCCCGAGTTCATCCAGCCCGAGAGCGTCCGGAACGAGATCATCTCGTTCGTGAAGCAGGGGCTGCGTGACCTGTCGATCTCGCGGTCCAGCTTCGACTGGGGCATCCAGATCCCCTGGGACCACGACCACGTCCTCTACGTGTGGTTCGACGCACTGCTGAACTACGTCACCGCGCTCGGCTACGGCTCCGAGGACGACGAAGCCTTCCAGCGCCTCTGGCCGAGCGTGCACATCGTCGGCAAGGACATCGCCCGGTTCCACGCCGTCATCTGGCCGGCGATGCTCATGGCCGCCGGACTCCCGGTGCCGGAGCGCGTCTACGGGCACGGCTGGCTCCTCGTCGGCGGCGAGAAGATGTCCAAGTCGAAGCTGACCGGCATCGCGCCGTCGGAGATCACCGACACCTTCGGGTCGGACGCCTTCCGCTACTACTTCCTCCGCGCGATCACCTTCGGGCAGGACGGCAACTTCAGCTGGGAGGACATCTCCGCCCGGTACCAGGCCGAGCTCGCCAACGGGTTCGGCAACCTGGCGTCGCGCATCGTCGCGATGCTCGGCAAGTACTTCGACGGCGTCGTCCCGACGGCCGGTGCGTCGACCGACGCGGATCGTGCCGTCGAGGACCTCGCCCGCTCGGTGACCGAGCGCGCCGACGCCGCGGTGGGCTCCTTCGCGCCGCACGACGCGATCGCCACCGTCTGGGAGCTCGTCGACGCCCTGAACGGGTACATCACCGAGCAGGAGCCGTGGGCCCTCGCGAAGGACGACACGAGGCGCGAACGGCTCGCGACCGTGCTCGTCACCGCGCTGCGCGGCCTCGGTACCGTCGCGGTCCTGGTCTCGCCCGTGATGCCGAAGGCGACCGAGAAGCTCTGGGCGTCGATCGGAGCCGGCGGGTCCATCGCCGAGCAGCGCATCGACCGGGCATGGGAGTGGCAGGCGGCGGCGCAGGTCGTGCCGCTCGAGTCCGGGCTCTTCCCGCGCATCGAGCAGCAGCCGGAGCAGGGCGCAGCGTGACCGACGCGGCGCACGTCCGTGCCCGCGGCGAGGGATCGGGCGGCGGGTCGAAGCGCGACCTGACGTACCCGCCCCTGCCGCAGGCGCTCGTCGTCCCCGTGTACGACAACCACACCCACATGGAGATCGCCGACGGCGTCGGGGAAGGTGGCGACGGGCCGCTCGAGTACCGCGAGCACCTCGACCGTGCGTCGAGCGTCGGTGTCCGGGGCGTCGTACAGGTCGGTACCGACCTCGTGACCTCGCAGTGGTCCGCCTCCATCGCCGCCCGCGAGCCGCGCGTGCTCGCGGCCGTCGCGCTGCACCCGAACGAAGCACCCGTGCTCGATGCGGCCGGCAGCCTCGACGAGCACCTCGAGGGGATCGCCGAGCTCGCCGCCCTGCCCCGTGTCCGCGCGATCGGGGAGACCGGCCTCGACTTCTTCCGAACGGGTGAGGACGGCCGCGCCGCCCAGGTCCGCTCGTTCGAGGAGCACATCCGCATCGCGAAGGAGCACGACCTCGCGCTGACGATCCACGACCGCGACGCGCACGACGCCGTGGTCGAGGTCCTCGACCGCGTCGGCGCACCGGAGCGCACGGTGTTCCACTGCTTCTCGGGTGGGCCCGACCTCGCCCGTCTCTGCGCCGAGCGGGGCTGGTACATGTCCTTCGCCGGCACCGTGACGTTCAAGAACGCGCAGGACCTCCGTGATGCGCTCGAGGTCGCACCGCGTCACCTCATCATGGTCGAGACGGACGCGCCGTTCCTCACCCCGACGCCCTACCGCGGACGGCCGAACGCGCCGTACCTCATCCCGCTCACGCTGCGTTCGATGGCGGAGACCCTGCGCACCGACGTGTCGATGCTCGCCGCGCAGATCGCGTCGAACACCGAGACGGTGTACGGCGCGTGGGACGCCGAACCCGTCACGGTGGCGGAGTAGTCGTGGGCGCGCTCCTCGGACCGGCGGAGATCCGTGACCTCGCCGCGAAGCTCGACGTCACGCCGACCAAGAAGCTCGGGCAGAACTTCGTGCACGACGCGAACACCGTGCGTCGCATCGTGGCCTCGGGGCGGGTGACGCCGGAGTCCCGCGTCCTCGAGATCGGCCCGGGCCTCGGCTCGCTCACCCTCGGTCTGACCGAGACCGGCGCATCCGTCACCGCGGTCGAGATCGACGGACGCCTCGCTGCTCAGCTCCCGGCCACGGTGTCGGCCATGCAGCCGGACGCGCGGCTCCGGGTCGTGCACCAGGACGCCCTGACCGTGGCGGCGTCGGACCTCCCGGAAGCACCGACGCACGTCGTGGCGAACCTGCCGTACAACGTCTCCGTCCCGGTGCTCCTGCACCTCCTCGCGACCTTCCCGAGCATCGAGCGCGCGCTCGTCATGGTGCAGGCCGAGGTCGGGTACCGGCTCGCAGCCGACCCGGGCAGCAAGGTCTACGGATCCCCGAGCGTCAAGGCTGCCTGGTACGGCTCGTGGTCGATCGCCGGTCAGGTCAGCCGTCAGGTGTTCTGGCCGGTGCCGAACGTCGACAGCGTCCTCGTGGGATTCGACCGCGGTGAGCAGCCCGGCGACGATGCCCTGCGGTCGCGGGTGTTCGTGCTCGTGGATGCCGCGTTCCAGCAGCGGCGGAAGATGCTCCGGCAGAGTCTGTCCGGGGTGCTCGGTGGCAGCGCACGGGCCGCCGAGGTGTTGACCGCCGCCGGGATCGACCCCACGGCGCGCGGCGAGGTCATCGGCGTGGACGACTTCGTGCGGCTCGGGCGGACGGTGCTTGCAGCAGGCTGACCGTCGCCCACCGCACATCCGGGATGTTTCGTGACCGGCTTCCGATGTCCGTACGTTCTTCCTCACCTACCGAGGAGGAACGATGTTCGCACCGAACCGCGATCGCGTCACGCAGCCGGCGCGCGTCGCCGCGATCCGGGGCCGCGTCCGGAAGTACACCGCAGACGAGATGGCCGCGTTCCTCGCGCGACGGCCGGCGCTGGAAGGCACTGCGGAGGAGCGACAGGAGCAGTTGCACCGCGCATTGAACAGCGTGTGGCTCGACAGACCCATCAGCGAGTACCTCGGCTCCCGGTACGACACGTGAGCGCCGCGTCCGGGGAGCCAGTCGACTTCGGGTGGGACCGCGTCCTCGCCTTCGAGGAATGCGTCGGATCACTCGACCTGGTGCTGCTCGACCCGCCCTTCCTGTTCCGCGCACTCGTTGCGTCGGAACCGGGGCACGAGAACGCCGCCGCGTTCCTGGCGCACCTGGATCTCCAGCAGACCGCCATGATCGTGTCGTCGCTGTTCGAAGTCGAGCTGCTCGAGGTCGCCGAGGGCCTGGCGAGACCCGAGCTGGTGGACGCATGGCTGGAGCACTTGCGGTCGTCGAGCGTGCACACGGTGCCGCTCGACGGAGTCCTACCCGGTGCAACGGACCTCGTCGCCGAGCTCGGCGCGCCTGCCTCCGTGGCGGTGCAGGTCGTGACCGCGTGGGCTTCCGACGTGCCGGCGATCGTCACCACCCGCGCCGCCTTCGCATGCGTCGACGGGTTCTCGTTGTGCGTGAGCAATGACACGCTCGATGCAGCGCGAGCTCTCCGCAGCTGACGCGCCGAACGGTGCGATGCGATCGCGCCGGCCCTACGCTGACCGCATGAGCGACGGGACGGTGCGATCGCACACGCAGGGCGCGGGGTCGGAGCGCATCTTCGCGGCCACGGGGAAGTACCCCGACGACTGGCACGCCGAGCTCGACGCGGCCGGTGGCCAGCACCTCGGTCACACCGCGATCGCCGCCTGGCTCGTGGAGCACGGCGTCGACGGATGGTGGGCGCAGGGGGTCGCGATCGGCTACGAGCAGGCGCGCGGGCTGCGGATCCCGGGGCAGCGCTCCGACGGGACCTTCGCGGTCTCTGCGTCACGGCAGCTCCTCGGCGAGCGGGAGGCCGTGCTCGACCGCATCCTCCCCGTCGTCACCGCCGCGTTCGGGTTCGACCCGACGTCGCAGAGCCGCGGCGGCAAGCGGCCGTCGGCCCGCTGGACCTTCCCGGATCGTGAGTCGGTCCTCCTCAACACCGAGGACGGCCCCAAGCCCGGGACGGTCCGGGTCAGCGTGCAACGCGAGCGGCTGACCGGTCCGGCGCGGATGCCCGACGCGAAGGCCGAGCTGCAGCAGCTGCTCGCCGGCCTCTGACCACCGGACGGCCGGACGGGCGCGGCGCCCGAACGGGCGTCACGGCCGAACGGGGGAGTCCTCGGACGCCCCGGAGCACCGCTACGCTCACCGGGTGCCGCAACGACCCTCGAAGCTCGCCCGTGCCGTCACCGCGTCGTTCGTGGTCGGCGGCGTCGTGGTCGCCGCCCTCGCGTTCGTCGCGGTCGTGCAGGACCCGACGAGCGACCCCGCGTGGGTCGCGATCCTGCTCGGCGTCCTGCTCGTCGTCTGGGGTGTCGCGTTCGCTCGGATGAGCGCTGACGACAGCCCCGACGACGACCAGACCGAGAACACGGCGCCGAGCACCGGACCGCTCACACGGGCGAGCGAGGCGATCGCGCTCCTCGGGGTCTACGTGGTGATGCGGATGCTCCACCGACCGCTCGACTCGGCGCTGGTCGGCGTCGGAGGAGTGCTGGCGCTCCGACTCGTGCAGCTCACGGTCGACCGGATCGTCCGGCGTCGCGAGGCGCGCAACGGCGATCCGGGGCCGGCGACCGACTGAGCGTCGCGCGCCGGTGCTGATCGCGGTCGCACAACCAACGTCCGTCGGCGCCGGGGATCCGCGCGGTTCCGTTCGACTTCGGTTGTGCGAACGAACGGCGGGACGAGCGCCTCGCCGTCAGTGCCCGCGACCGGCGAGCACCTCGATGAGCTGCTGCTGCGTCCCGTCCCGCTCGGACCACCGGAGCGGCAGCACGTTCTCGACGAGGATCTCCGGCGCGGCCCCGGACGTGAGCAGCCCCACGACCTCGTCGAGGAAGTCGTCGAGCGGCATGCCCCCGAAGTCCGCACCACCGAGCAGGTCCGTGGCGACCGCCGGCGGGACGAGTTCGAGGACGGTGACCGACGAGCCGACGAGCTGCTGTCGGAGGGACTGCGTGTACGAGTGCACGGCGGCCTTCGTCGCGCTGTAGGTCGGCGTCGCAGCGAGCGGGGTGAACGCGAGGCCCGATGACACCGTGACGAGGGTCGCGGCCGGACGGGTGAGCAGGTGCGGCAGGAACGCGTCGACGAGCCGGATGGTGCCGAGCAGGTTCGTCTCGATCGTGGCGACCGCGGTCTCGACGTGGCCGGGTTCCCGGAGGTCCTCGGTCCGCATGATCCCGGACATCGTGACGACGGAGTCGAGCGTCGGGTGGGCAGCGAGCACGGTGTCGGCGGCCGCGGCGACCGACGCCGGGTCGGCGACGTCCACGACCACGGTGTCGAAGCCGTGCTCATCGTGGAGGGTGTCGAGCAGGGCCGCCCGACGCCCGCCGATGACGACGGTGCTGCCGGCGGCCTGCAGGCGGAGCGCGAGTCCGAGGCCGATGCCGGAGGTCGCGCCGGGGATGAAGACGGTGGCGTTCGTGATGTCCATGTCCTCGACGATCCTCGCCGGTCGCCCGTGGAACCAGAGCGCGCTCATCGGGGGACCGCCGATCCCTGGCTCGGACCGGGTAAGCGGTGCACGATGTCTGCATGGACCGTGCTGCCCTCGCCGACTTCCTCCGCCGCCGCCGCGAGTCCCTGCGACCCGAGGACGTCGGCCTCGGGTCGGGCGCCCGCCGGCGGACGCCGGGTCTGCGGCGCGAGGAGGTCGCGGCCCTCGCGGGGATGTCCGCCGACTACTACACCCGACTGGAGCAGCAGCGCGGGCCGCAGCCGTCCGAGCAGATGGTCGCCGCCGTCGCTCGCGCGCTCCGCTGCTCCCTCGACGAGCGCGACCACCTGTTCCACCTGGCCGGCCACAACGCGCCGGTCCGGGTGCACCGTTCGGACCACGTCGACCCGGCGGTGCTCCGGGTGCTCGACCGGCTCGAGGACACCCCGGCGATCGTGGTGAACGACCTCGGTGAGACCCTCGTCGAGAACCGGCTCGCGGCGGCACTCCTCGGCTCGACGGTGGACCTGCCGGGCAACGAGCGCTACCAGCCGTGGCGGTGGTTCACGACCGAGGCCGAGCGGGCGAAGTACGCGCCGGAGCAGCACGACCGCCTCGCGCGGGCACAGGTCGCGAGCCTCCGCGCGGCGGTGGGCGCTGCCGGCCCCGGGGACCGTCGGGCACAGCAGCTGATCGCCGACCTGGAGCGGGAGAGTCCCGCGTTCCGGGAGCTCTGGGCACTCCACGAGGTCCGCACGCGCTGGGAGGACCACAAGACCTTCGTCCACCCGGAGCTGGGCCGCATCACCGTCGACTGCCAGGTGCTGCACACCGACAACCGGGCGCAGGCCCTCCTGCTCTTCACGGCGCCGCCCGGCACCGAGGACGCGCAGAAGCTCGAGCTCCTCGGCGTCGTCGGCTCGCAGCAGTTCGACGCATCCGGTGCGGCGAGGTAGCACCGCGTCACACACCTGGCTCGCTGTCACACGCCGTGCCTAGGGTGGGCACGTGAGCTCTCCGCGCGTGTACGTCATCCACGAGAACCCCGAGTGGTTCCCGCCGCTCGCCGCCGCCTTCGCAGCCGAGGGCGTCCCGGTCGAGGAGATCCTCCTCACCGACGGGCAGATCGACCTCGCCGCGGAGCCGGCGCCAGGCGTCTACTGGAGCCGGATGTCGGCGTCGAGCCACACCCGCGGCCACGAGCACAGCAAGGAGTACACCCGGGCGCTCCTCGGCTGGCTCGAGCGCTCCGGCCGGACGGTCGTGAACGGCAGCCACGTCCTCGAGCTCGAGGTGTCCAAGGTCGCCCAGCACGGCCTGCTGCGCGACGCCGGGTTCGACGTGCCGCGCACCACCGCGGTGTTCGGGGCAGCGGGGCTCAAGGACGCCGCCCGGACCTTCACGGGCGGGCAGGACGTCCCCTTCATCACGAAGCACAACCAGGGCGGCAAGGGCCTCGGGGTGCGCCGGTTCGACTCGCTCGCCGAGTTCGACGCGTACGTCGACAGCCCAGAGTTCGAGGCCCCGGTCGACGGCATCACCCTCCTGCAGGAGTACCTCACGGCCCGCGAGCCGTTCATCACGCGCCTCGAGTTCGTCGGCGGCGAGTTCGTCTACGCCGTCCGTGTCGACACGAGCGCCGGGAGCTTCGAGCTCTGCCCCGCCGACGCGTGCGAGGTCCCGCAGGCCATCGCCGGTGCCGTGTGCGACGTGCCGGGCACCGAGGCCCCGGCCGACGCGCCGGCCGCGTTCAGCGTCCGCGAGGACGTCACCGCGTCGCACCCGCTCGTGCAGCAGCTCCGCACGTTCCTGGCCGAGCAGCGCATCCCGATCGCGGGGGTCGAGTTCATGGAGACCACCGACGGCCGTCACGTCGTCTACGACATCAACACGAACACGAACTACAACCCCGCGGTCGAGGCCGTCGCACCGGTCTCGGGACCGCGCGCGATCGCGCGCTTCACCGGCGGCCTGCTGGCCGCGCAGTACCAGACCGCCGCGGTCTGAGGACCAAGCCACCCACGGCCTGGAGGCACGGTGCGGGCCCGCCCCGTGCCTCCAGGCCGGTACTCACCACCCAAGGAACCCACCCCGTGCGATTCGGATACTGGACCCCGCTCTTCGGCGGCTGGCTGCGCAACGTCGAGGACGAGGACATGCCCGTCACCTTCGACTACGTCAAGCGGCTCGCGCAGCGAGCCGAGCGCATCGGCTTCGACCTCACGCTCGTGCCGGAGCTGAACCTCAACGACATCAAGGGGACGGCCGCGCCGTCGCTCGAGGCGTGGTCGCTCGCGGCCGCCATCGCGGCGACGACCGAACGGCTCGAGATCATGGCGGCGATGCGGCCCGGCTACCACCTGCCGGCCGTCACCGCGAAGCAGGCGGCGACGATCGACGACATCTCGTGCGGCCGCTTCACCTTCAACGTGGTGAGCGCCTGGTGGGCCGAGGAGGCCAAGCAGTACGGCGGGATCTTCTCGGAGCACGACGACCGCTACAAGCGCACCGCGGAGTTCGTCGAGGTGATGAAGGGCCTCTGGCGCGAGACGCCGTACTCGTTCCACGGCGAGTACTACGACGTCGAGAACGCCCACCTCGAACCGAAGCCGCGCGTGACGCCGCGCATCTACGCCGGCGGTGAGAGCGAGGCGGGCAAGGCCGCGATCACGGGCTACGCCGACGCGTACGTGACCCACGGCGGCACCGTCGAGGAGCTCCGGACGAAGATCGCCGAGATGCGCCGCCGGCGTGAGGACGCGGGGCTCGAGCCGTTCGAGGCGTTCGGGATGGCGGCGTACGTCATCGTCCGCGAGACCGAGGCGGAGGCACAGGCCGAGCTCGCGCGCATCACCGACGTGCAGCACGGCAAGGCCTACGAGTCCTACCAGGACTTCATCTCGAAGTCGCAGCTCGAGCACGTGCCGTCGCTCGAGGACTACTCCGTGTCGAACCGCGGGCTGCGCCCCGGTTTCGTCGGGACCCCCTCGCAGGTGGCCGACCGGATCAAGGAGTTCGAGGACGCCGGGGTCGACACCCTGCTGCTGCAGTTCTCGCCGCAGCTCGAGGAGATGGAGCGCTTCGGCGAGCAGGTCATCCCGCTCGTCCGCCCGTCGGTGCCAGTGCCGTCCGGGGCGGGCATCTGATGGCTGCGGTCGAGGACGACTGGGCCTTCGAGACCCGGCAGATCCGAGCAGGGTTCAAGGCTGACCCGGGTTGGGGCGCGAACGTGCCGCCGATCGCGCAGAGCGCCGCGTTCGTGTACCCCTCGGGGGAGGACGCCGCAGCGCGGTTCCTGCTCGACGCACCGGGCCACACGTACTCGCGCGTGAACAACCCGTCGGCCGCCGCGCTGGAACGGCGCATCGCGGACCTCGAGGGCGGGGTGAGTGCGCTCGCGCTGGCCTCGGGACAGGCCGCCACGTCCCTCGCGGTGCTCGGTGTCGCTCGTGCCGGGGACCACGTGGTGTCGAGCGCTTCCCTGTACGGCGCGACGTACACGCTCTTCGCGTCGACCCTCCGAGACCTCGGCATCACGTTCACCTTCGTGCAGGACCCCACCGACCTCGCCGAGTGGGCGGCTGCCGTCCGTCCGGAGACCCGGGCGTTCTTCGGTGAGTCCATCCCGAACCCGCGCGGCGACGTGCTCGACTTCGCGGGCGTCGCCGGTGTCGCGCACGAGGCCGGCGTGCCGCTCATCGTCGACAACACCATCGCGACGCCCTGGCTCGTGCGTCCGATCGAGCACGGTGCGGACATCGTCGTGCACTCGGCGACGAAGTACCTCGCCGGCCACGGCAGCGCGATCGCCGGGCTGATCGTCGACTCGGGGAAGTTCGACTGGGCGGCGCACCCGGACAAGTACCCGCAGCTGACCAGCGTCGAGCACTCCGGGTTCGCCGGGACGGACTTCGCGGCGAAGTTCGGTCCGCGAGCGTTCATACAGCGCACCCGCTCGAAGCTCTCCGCCGACCTCGGCCCGGCGATCGCCCCGTTCACGGCGTTCCTCGTGCTGCAGGGCATCCAGACGCTGTCGCTGCGGATGGAGCGGCACGTGTCGAACGCCGCCGCCGTGGCGTCCTGGCTCGATGCGCACGACCAGGTCCTCGGCGTGCACTACGCCGGGCTGCCCTCGTCGCCGTGGCACGCGTTGGCGCAGCGCTACGTGCCGGCCGGGCCGTCCGCCGTGCTGGCGTTCGACCTCGACGGCGGGCTCGAGGCCGGTCGTCGGTTCGTCGGGGCCCTCGAGCTGTTCGACCACGTCTCGAACATCGGTGACGTCCGATCGCTCGTCGTGCACCCGGCGTCGACCACGCACGTGCAGATGACGCCGTCCGAGCGTGCGGCAGCGGGAGTCGGCGAGGGCCTCATCCGTCTGTCGATCGGGCTCGAGCACATCGACGACGTCCTCGCGGACCTCGGGCGGGGGTTCGCGGCCGCACGGCCGTAGCCGGCTGCCCGCTGGAGCGGGTGCCGGCGGCTCGGCCGTCACGCGCAGGAACGTGCTCCGGCCGCGGGATAGGTTGGAGCCATGACCTCGTTGGCCGCACCGACCCGCGTGCGGACGCGCGCCCCCGGCAAGATCAACGTGTTCCTGTCCGTCGGTGCGCTGCAGGACGACGGCTACCACGACGTCGCGACGGCGTACCAGGCGGTGTCGCTCTACGAGGACGTGATCGCCGAGCCGGCCGATGACTTCTCGGTCTCCTTCACGGGGCCGATCGACACCACGGCGGTGCCCACGGACGAGTCGAACCTCGCGATCCGGGCAGCCCGGCTCGTCGCGGACGCGTCGGGACACCGCGGTGGGGTCCGTCTGACGATCGAGAAGCACGTCCCCGTCGCCGGCGGGATGGGCGGGGGATCAGCGGACGCCGCGGCCACCCTGCTGGCGGTCGACACGCTCTGGGGGACCGCCCTCGGCCGCGATGAACTCCTGCGGCTCGCCGCACAGCTCGGCGCCGACGTCCCGTTCGCGTTCGCCGGCGGCACCGCGGTCGGCACCGGACGGGGCGACGAGCTCAGCCCGGCTCTGGCCAAGGGGGAGTTCCGGTGGGTGCTGGCGCTCAGCGACTCCGGACTCTCGACACCCGCCGTCTACCGTGCGCTCGACGAGCACCGGGAGCGGTACCGGGCCGACATCGCCCCGGCGCCCACGACCCCGGTGGTCGAGGCGAACGTGCTCCAGGCGCTCCGCGCGGGTGACCCGGACCTGCTCGCCGACTGCCTGCACAACGACCTGCAGGCCCCGGCGATGCGGCTCCAGCCCTCGCTCGCGGAGACGCTCGAGATCGGCGAGAAGGCCGGGGCGCTCGCAGGACTCGTGTCCGGGAGCGGACCGACGGTGGCGTTCCTCGTGGCGGACCGGGACGCCGCGCTCGAGGTGCAGGTGGAGCTCAGCGCCGCCGGGCTGGTGGCGGTCCGTGCCGCGGGCCCGGTGCACGGCGCCCGCGTCGTGCACTGACAGTCGTGCACTGACGCTCGTGCACTGACAGCGGACGCGCCGTACGGCGGCCGGCCGGCCCTGCTGCTCAGGAGCGCTTGTACTCCGTGAGCACCACGGTGCCGGTCTTCCAGTGCTGCACGGCGGTGAAGCCGTGCTCCGCGAGGACCTGCGTGGTCTCGGGCTCGATGTTCCGCGCCTTGACGGTCCCGCCCACGAACCACACGGTGTCGATGTCGCCGAGTCGGCTCGGGATGGTCGAGGAGAGGTCGCCGTTCTGGTCCCAGAGGACGCCGGCGGCGGGTCCGTCCTTCCGCACGGCGAGGTCGGTCATGCCGGCGAACGCGTTCGGGTAGGACTGCCGGATGATGTCGGCGGTCGTTCCGGGGTGGCCGTAGACGCTGCCGAAGACGACTCCCTCGTCGCTGTCGCGCTGCTGCGACCGCTCGGAGGCGATGATCGAGGCGGCCACGGACCACGTGGAGTCCTGCTTCGACCGGGGGAGCTTGACCAGCACGGACGTCGGGACCGACAGGACGAGCACGGCGACGAGCGCCCCGGCGAGCAGTGCACGCTTCCGGATGACCGTGATGCCGAGCGCGATGAGCAGCGCCACGAACGGCAGGCTCAACGTGGCGTACTTCGGCGTGTAGAGGTGTCGGCCCATCGCGGTGGCGACGAGGAGTGCGAGCGTCGGAACCACGACGAGCGGCAGCGCGACGCGGACGGCCTGGGCGCGGAACAGCGACCGGACCGTGGCCGACGAGCGGTGCGCCGCGACCAGGGCGGTGACGACGCCGAGGACCATGAGCGCCCACGCGACGGCGGCGTACACGTCGACGCCACCGAACCAGGCCGTCGCGAACACCTGCGCGAACGTGCGGTCGTTGATCGGGGCGAGCCAGGCGACCTGCTTGGACTGGCTGGCGACGGCGGCCACGAACGGTGTGACCGCGACGAGGACGACGACCGAGACGATCGCCCAGCGCAACAGGGAGCCGCCCGGTGCGAGGGGGCGGACTCCGTGGTCGGCGCTCCGGGCACGGCGGTCGGCGAGCATCGTCCACAGGAAGGTCACGCCGTGCGCCACGACCGCGAGGGCGAGGTAGACGTTGAAGGTGATCGCGACGACGGCGAGGAGGGCGTACGCCACCCACCAGTGGAGACTCCGGCCGGACCGGGACCGACGGACGGCGGTCAGCCCGACGAGCGTCAGGCACACCGCGAACGTCGTGATGGTCGCGTACGAGCGTCCTTCGCTGCCGGCCCACTGCACACGGGGGAGTGCGAGGAACACGAGCCCCGCGGCGATGCCGAACCGCCGCCCGCCGAGGCGACGCCCGAGTGCGACCACGAGTCCGGCGGCGACGCCGATCGCCAGGGCGCTCGGGAAGCGGAGCGTGAACGGCGTGTACCCCACGAGCCAGAACCACCCGTGCATGAGCGCGTAGTACAGCCCGTGCACGGCGTCGACGTTGTGCAGCTCCGCCCAGAGCTGCGGCCACGTGCGCTGGGCGCTCGTGACGGTGGCGGCCTCGTCGTACCAGAGCGACGGGACCCAGGCGAAGGCGGCGGCCACGAGGACCCCGAGGGCGCCGACCGTGAGCTCGGGCGTCCGGACGACGGCGACGCGCACGCCGCTCGGGACCGCCCGCAGACGCTCCCGCACCGAGGCCGTGGACAGGCCTGGCTGCACCCTGATGGTGTCGGTACGGGGGGAACTCACGCCCTGCACCGTATCCGGGCGGCCTGGGCGAGTGCCGGGGTGCACCGTGCCGTCCACTGAGAGTTCACATGCCGGTTCCGTGCCGGAGCACGGACTATCGTCAGGCACCATGACGATGCTCCGGATCCGCGACGCGGCGACGTACCTCGGGGTGAGCGACGACACCGTCCGACGACTCGTCGACGGCGGGACCTTCACCCGCCACGACGACGGTGCGGGCCGTGCGGTGGTCGACGGGCGGGAGCTCGCCGAGCACGCCCGACGTCGGGGCGCGCAACTCGGCGACCCGTCGGGTGTCCGGAGCTCGGCGCGCAACCGCTTCGTGGGGATCGTGACCGACCTGGTGGTCGACGGGGTGATGGCCCAGGTCGAGCTGCAGAGCGGCCCGCACCGGGTCGTGTCGCTGATGAGTGCCGAGGCAGCACGCGACCTCGGGCTCGAGGTCGGTTCGGTCGCGGTCGCGTCGGTGAAGGCCACGATGGTGTCCGTCGAGGTCCCGGAGCCCGACCCCACGGCGGGCCGCGAGTGACCCCGCCCGTGGACGTCCGCCGGGCGCTGACCTCCCGCACCGCCGCGCTGCAGGGCGCCGGGGACCGCGCCCTCGCCGCACTCGCCGACGCCAGCGTCCTCGTCGTCGGGGCGGGCGGCCTCGGAGCCCCCGTGCTGCAGTACCTCGCTGGCGCGGGTCTCCGTCGACTGACCGTGGTGGACCACGACGTCGTCGACCCGTCGAACCTCGCCCGCCAGGTCCTGTTCGGCCTCGCGGACGTCCGACGCCCGAAGGCCGAGGTCGCTGCGGAGCGCCTGCGTGCGGTCGACCCGTCGCTCGAGGTCGTCGCGCTCACGACGACGTTCGCACCGGAGCAGGTCGCCGGGCACGACGTCGTGGTGGACGCCGCCGACAGCGTCGTCGTCACCCGGTCCGTGTCCGACGCGTGCGCGGCCCACGGGATCCCGTTCGTCTGGGGCACCGTCCTCGGCTACGACGGCCAGGTCTCGGTGTTCCACGACGCCGGAGCGGACCCGGTCGACTTCCACGACCTGCACCCCGACGTGCTGCCCGACGAGGGTTCGTGCGCCCTCGACGGCGTCCTGCCCGCCCTCTGCGGTGCGGTCGGCTCGGTGATGGCGGCCCAGGTCACCGCACTCATCGCCGGCCTGGGCGAGCCGCTCCTCGGCCGGGTGCTCACGGTCGACGCCCGACGGTGGCGGTGGACCGAGAGCCCCCTGCGGCGCGGGCCCGGCTCGCGACGGCCGACGCCGGTGGTGGACGCGGAGCCCGAGACCATCGCACCGTCGGCGCTCGCCGACGCCCTCGGCGCCGAGGCGCCCCGGACCGGTGCCGGGGCCGCGACGCTCGTCCTCGTGGACGTCCGCACGCCCGAGGAACGCGCGACCGGGATCATCTCCGGCAGCATCACGCCCGAGGTGCTGCGACCCGACGGCCGCACCGTGGTCGCCGTCTGTGCGAGCGGGCGACGGGCCACCGCCTACGCGCGCACGCTCGACCGCCCGGTCGTCGTCCTCGACGGCGGGATCGCCGCCTGGCGAGCCGAGGGACGACCGACGGTGCACGCAGACGCAGACGCAGACGCAGACGCAGACACAGACGCGGACGCAGACGTGAACGCAAAATCAGACGCAGATGCGGCTACCCTGACGGAGTGAAGACGCTCCTGCGGACGACAGCCCTGACCACCGGCGTCATCGCGGCGCTCGCGCTCGCGGGGTGCTCCGCGCAGGGCGCACCCACGGCGACGGACTCCGCGTCCTCGTCGTCCGGCGCGCTCTCCGGTTCGATCACGGTCTTCGCCGCCGCGTCGCTCCAGCAGACGTTCACCACGCTCGGCGACCGCTTCGAGCAGGCGCACCCCGGCACGACGATCCGGTTCTCGTTCGCCGGGTCGAGCGACCTCGTCACCCAGATCCGCAACGGCGCACCCGCGGACGTGTTCGCCTCCGCGGACGAGGCCAACATGGACAAGATCGTGAAGACCGACGTGGCGGCCGGGTCACCGCGGGTCTTCGCGACGAACACCCTCGAGATCGCCGTCGCCCCCGGCAACCCGGAGCACGTCACCGGCCTCGACGACCTCACCCGCGACGGGCTGCAGGTCGTCACGTGCGCCGCGCCGGTGCCGTGCGGCGCGGCCTCGGCGAAGGTCGAACGGGCCACCGGCATCGAGCTCCGCCCGGTGAGCGAGGAGCAGTCCGTGACGGACGTCCTCGGCAAGGTGGAGTCGGGGCAGGCGGACGCGGGTCTGGTCTACGTCACCGACGTCGAGGGTTCGGACGGCAAGGTCGACGGCGTCCGGTTCGACGAGGCCTCGGAGGCGGTCAACACCTACCCGATCGGGGTGCTCAAGGAATCGACGGACCCCGAGCTCGCGAAGGCGTTCACCGCCTACGTCCTGTCCGAGGCGGGCCAGAAGGTGCTCGCCGACGCCGGCTTCGGGAAGCCCTGACCCGGTGCCCGCCCGGCAGACCCGACAGCCCAGCCCGCCGCGCCGGTCCCGCCGGCGCGGTCAGTCCGTCCCGTGGTGGCTCCCGGTCCCGGCGGCACTCGGCGGTCTGTTCGTCGTCGTGCCCGTCCTCGCGATGGTCGGCCGTGTCGACTGGGGGTCGTTCGTCGCGCTCGTCACCTCGCCGGCGTCCCGCACCGCCCTCGGACTGAGCCTCGGCACCGCGGCCGCGACCACCGGCATCGCCTTCGTCCTCGGCTACCCGCTCGCCGTGGTGTTCGCCCGGTCGATGTCGCGGTGGACCGGGGTGGCCCGCGCCGTCGTGCTGCTGCCGCTCGTCCTGCCGCCCGTCGTCGGCGGCCTGGCGCTCCTCGCGGCGTTCGGCAGGCTCGGCCCGATCGGCGCGTTCCTCGACGACCACGGGGTGCGGATCGCGTTCACCACGGCCGCGGTCGTCATCGCACAGACCTTCGTGTCGATGCCGTTCCTGGTGTCGTCGATCGAGGGTGCGCTCCGCGTCGGCGGCGACCGGTACGAACGGGTCGCGGCGACCCTCGGCGCGAGCCCCACCCGCACCTTCCTGACCGTCACCACGCCGCGGATCCTCCCGGGCATCACGGCAGGGCTCGTCCTCTGCTTCGCCCGGGCCCTCGGTGAGTTCGGCGCCACCCTGACCTTCGCCGGCAGCCTGCAGGGCGTGACGCGGACCCTCCCGCTCGAGATCTACCTCCAGCGCGAGATCGACCCCGACACCGCGGTCGCGCTCTCGCTCGTGCTGGTCGTCGTCGCCGTGGTCGTCATCGGCGTCTCGTCGCTGCGCAACCGGAGCGTGCTCGCGTGAGCGGCCTGGAGGCGCACGTCGTCGTCCGCGCCCGTGACGTGGACGTCGCGCTCGAGGTCGGTCCCGACGAGTGCGTCGCCCTCGTCGGCCCGAACGGCGCCGGCAAGTCGACGGTCGTCGACGTCCTCGCCGGGCTCGTCCGTCCGGACGGCGGTGCGGTCGTCCTCGACGGACGCACGCTCTCCGACGACGTCCGCTCGGTGCCCACCCACCGCCGACGCATCGGCCTGGTCGCGCAGCGCCCCGACCTCTTCCCCCACCGCTCCGTCGTCGCGAACGTCGCCTTCGGACCGCGAGCGGTCGGCGCCACCAGCCGGGAGGCCCGTGGCCGCGCCCGCGACGCGTTGGCCGCCGTCGGGGCGCTCCCGTTGGCCGACCGAGCGCCGGGGACGCTTTCGGGCGGCCAGGCCCAGCGCGTCGCGATCGCCCGCGCCCTCGCCGCCGACCCGGCGGTGCTGCTCCTCGACGAGCCGACCTCGGCGCTCGACGTCACTGCCCGGCAGGAGGTCCGCGCCGCCCTCGTCACCGCGGCCGCCGGACGTCCGACGCTGCTCGTGACGCACGACCCCGTCGAGGTGATGGCGCTCGCCGACCGGGTCGTCGTGGTCGAGGCCGGGCGGGTCGTCGACCGCGGCACCCCGGGTGCGGTCCTCGGCCGTCCGCGGAGCGCCTTCGCCGCCCGGTTCTCGGGCCTGGTGACGGTGCCCGGGAGGGCGACCAGCGGCGGGGTCGTGACCACCGACGGCGGTGAGCTGGCGTCGGCGCCGCACACCGTGCCTCCCGGCCGGTCGGCCCTGGCCGCCTACCACCCGACGGCCGCGCTCCTGACGCGGGACGACGACGGGGTGGGGCGTCGCGTGGACGCCGTCGAACCACGGGACGGCCTCGTCCGGGTCGTGGCGGGCGAGCTCGTGGCGGACGTCACCCTGACACGGTTCGCGGCGCTCGGGCTCGCGGTCGGCGACACCTGTCGGATCAGCGTCCCGGCCGACGAGGTGGTGGTCTACGAGCCGGACGGTGGGAGGATCGACGGATGACCTCCTGGATCGGCAAGGCCTGGCCCGTCGCGGTACCCGTCGTCGCGGCGGTCGTGCTGGCCCTGACGTACGGCCGGTACGACCTCGGCACGGTGGTCGTCGTCCTCGTCGCCGTCGTCCTCGCCGCGACGGTCCTCGCGGCCGTGCACCACGCCGAGGTGGTCGCGCACCGGGTGGGGGAGCCGTTCGGGTCGCTCGTGCTCGCTGTCGCGGTCACGATCATCGAGGTCGCGCTCATCATCGCGCTGTCGAGCTCGGGCGGGGCGAAGGCCGAGACGCTCGCGCGCGACACGGTGTTCTCCGCGGTGATGATCACCATGAACGGACTCGTCGGGTTGGCGATCCTCATCGGCACGACCCGGCACCACACCGTCCGGTTCAACCAGGAGGGCGCTTCCGCGGCGACGATGACGGTCGCGGCGCTGGCGGTGCTGACGCTCGTCCTGCCGACGTTCACCACCGGGACGGACAACGCCTCGTTCACCGGTGTGCAGCTCGTGTTCGTGGCGATCGCGTCCCTCGCGCTCTACGGGCTGTTCGTGTTCACGCAGACGATCGCGCACCGGGACTTCTTCCTGCCGGTCGGCCCCGGGCCGCGGGCTGCCGCCGACGACGAGACCGTGCACGCAGCGACCCCGACCGGTCGGCAGACGCTGGTGTCGCTCGGGCTGCTGCTCCTCGCGCTCGTCGCCGTCGTGGGCCTGGCGAAGGTGGAGTCCCCGGCGATCGAGGCGGGCGTCGCGGCGGTGGGCTTCCCGCCGTCGTTCGTCGGTGTCGTGATCGCCCTGCTCATCCTGCTGCCGGAGGGGATCGCGGCGTCGAAGGCCGCGGCGCGCAACCGGATCCAGACGAGCCTGAACCTCGCGATGGGGTCGGCCATGGCGTCGATCGGTCTGACGATCCCGTCGATCGCGGTGGCGTCGCTCTTCATGCCCGGGACGCTGCTGCTCGGGCTCGGGTCGGCGCAGATCGTGCTGCTCGCGCTGACGATCGTCGCCGCGGTGCTCACCGTGCTGCCCGGGCGTGCGACGCGGCTGCAGGGCGGGGTGCACCTGGTGATCTTCGCGGCGTTCATCGTGTTGTCGATCGCGCCGTAGCGCGGGACCGCCGCCGGGTCGTGTGGGCGACCGCCGCCGGGTCGTGTGGGCGGCCACGGGCGACCGGCGCTGGGTCGCGTTGTCGGCCGCCGAGTCGAGCGGGCGGCCGCCCCCGGTCGCACGGGCCGCCGGGTCGCGCGGGCCGCCGGGTCGCCGGGTCGCCGGGTCGCGCGGGTGTCAGCCGCCGGCGAACGGCGGCATCACGTCGACGGTCCCCACCCCGACGAGCGAGGTCGAGCGGTCCCGCGTGCTCACCCCGTCGACGAGGAACGAGCACCGCTCCACCAGCGCCGACCACCGCTGCGGGTCCGCCGCCGTGACCGCTGCCAGCGCCACGTCGAGCGAGGCGACCGGCATCGACGCGACGTCGACCGCGACCTCGTCCGCACCGACCGCGGCCCGGGCCGCCGCGAAGAACCGCACCGTCGTCATCGTCAGCCCCCGATCGCGCTCATGCCCCGCGTCGGGTGCACGAGGTCGTCGCTGTCGTCGCCGTGGTCGCGGGGCTTCGCCCACATCGCCCGCTGCCAGAGCTCGGCGACCTCGTCGTCCGTCGCGCCCGAGCGCATCGGACCGAGCACGTCGGTCTCGTCGTCGGAGAACAGACAGCTGCGGACGTGGCCGTCGGCGGTGAGTCGGGTGCGGGTGCAGTCGGCGCAGAAGGACTCGGTGATGCTCGCGATGATGCCGATCGTGCCGAGCTCCGCGCCGAGGGCGCCGTCCGCTCCGCGTGCGAGCACCCGGAACCGCTCGGCCGGTGCGCCGTCGCGCGGGGCCTCGTCGGGGACCAGCCCGAACGCGGCGGAGAGCGTCGCACGGGTCTCGGCCGCGGTGATCATGGTCGAGCGCTCCCAGGCGTGGTCGCTGTCGAGCGGCATCTGCTCGATGAAGCGGAGCTCGTACCCGCGCTCGAGGCACCAACGCATGAGGTCCGGCGCGAGGTGGTCGTTGACGCCGCGGAGCAGCACCGCGTTGACCTTGATCGCGAGTCCGGCGTCGTGGGCGGCCGACAGCCCGGCGATGACCTTGTCGAGGAAGGGCCGCCGGGTGACCTCGGTGAAGACGTCGGGGTCGACGGTGTCGAGCGACACGTTCACCCGCCGGAGGCCTGCGGCGTACAGCGCCGACGCACGGTGCGCCAGGCCGATCGCGTTCGTCGTCAGCGACAGCTCCGGTGCGTCCGGCAGGGCCGCGCAGCGCGCGATCACGTCCACGAGGTCGTGGCGGAGCATCGGCTCGCCGCCCGTGAACCGGACCTTGCGCACGCCGAACCGCGCGGTGCCGAGCCGGACGAGCCGCTCGATCTCCGCCGCGGTCATCAGTGCGTCGTCCGGGGCGAACGGCAGCCCGGCCGCCGGCATGCAGTAGGTGCAGCGGAGGTTGCAGCGCTCGGTCAGCGAGACCCGCAGGTCGACGGCGCGGCGGCCGAAGCGGTCGAGCAGCGCGTCCGCCGAGGGAGCGCCGGTCGTTCCGAGCAGCGTCGCGGGAGCCATGGCGTCAGCGTACGTCCTCGGCCGACCGCGTACCTGACGACATCGCGGGTGCGTGCGCTGCCCGGCCGTCCCGGAACAGCAGTCGGTCTCGCCACCGGGCCCAGTCGGAGCGGCTGGTGCGGGCGAGCGTGCCGACCACCACGACGAGGACCGCCGCGGCGAGCCACCACCGGTAGGCGGGGGTCGACGGCCACACCCCGCGCAGCGCGATCGCGAGCCCGATCGACAGCCACTCCCACCGGCCGGACAGCACCACGAACGGGATGAGCAGCAGTGCGTACCAGGGGTAGCGGGGGGTCACGGCGAGGAACGTCACGCCGATGAGCAGGACCTCCCCGGACCAGGGGGCCGCCGGGTCGGCCAGGCGCCAGGCGACGTACGCGGCGAGCAGCACGAGCAGCCCGACGACGACCGTGCCCGCGTCCCCGGGGAACACGAGCGACACGAGGGCGAACCGGGAGCCGTCCTCGTAGCCCTCCTCCGACAGGTAGCCGGGCAGGTACCCGAGCACCTTCGGCCCGGTCGAGACGACGTACGGCACGTACAGCAGTGCGAAGACGGCCACGCCGACGGGGATCGCCCACCAGTGCCGTCGTCTGCCGAGGAGCGGCGGGTAGACGAGTGCGGGGATGAGCTTCGACGCGGTCGCCGCCCCGAGCGCGATCCCGCCCCAGATCGGCCGACCGAACGCGACCAGCACCGCGCCCGCGGTCGCCAGGGCGGCGCCGAGTGCGTCGACGTGCGAGTTCGTGACCGCCTCGGACGCCACGAGCGGCGACCACGCCCAGAGCGCCGCCCACCAGACCGGACGACCGGTGCGCCGGAGCACCGCGACGAGCCCGACGGTCACGCCGAGCGACAGCAGCAGCCCCGCCACCTGGAACGGCATGTACTGCGCGGTCGCGGGCACGAAGGCCCGCACGAGCGCGAACCACAGCTGGGCCATCGGCGGGTAGATCGTGACGACGTCCGGACGGTTGATCGCCACGCAGTGCCCGTCCGCGCCGTCCCCGAGCCCGCGGAACCGCGGTTCGATCGGCTTGCACGTGCCGTCGACCTTGTCGGGGAACAGCCAGTCGGGCCGGAGCCCGGCGAGCGCCTCGGATTGCGGGGTGTGCGCGTACGGTGAGATCCCGGCGTGCTGCACGATGCCGTCCCAGGCGTACCGGGCAGAGTCGGTGCTGGTGTTCGGCGGACCTGCGAGCGCGGCGAGCCCGACCACCAGGCCGCCGCCGACGACGAGCCAGGTCGTCCACCGCGAGGGGACGAACCGCAGCGCGAGCACCGACGCCGCGAACACCGTCCAAGCGATCAGGGTCCACGCGACGAATGGGGAACGATGACCAGCTCGGAGGAACCCCAGATGCGTGACGCCGTAGGCGACGACGCCCGCCAGGGCGAGCACCCCGACGACGGCCAGGACGGTCGGCACCAGGACGGTCGGCGTGGGTCGGCCGGGGCGGAGACGTTCACTCATGGTGCGTCGAGGCTAGCGACGGTCCGGCGGCTGCTCCTGGATGCACGATCCGCGATGGCGTCGCCGAACCGGAACGCCCGCTCGGCCGTGGTCCTGGGGCGTCTGCTCGGCATCGCGTTCCTGGTCTGCTTCGGCACCGGCGTCTACAGCCACCTCCTCCAGCAGCCGTTCCCGTGGATGCGCTTCCCCACCCGTCCCGTGCAGCTCTACCAGTTCACGCAGGGCCTGCACATCACCGCGGGGATCGCGATCATCCCGCTGCTCCTCGCGAAGCTCAACACCGTGATGCCCGCCCTGGTCCAGGTCCCCCCGGTGCGGGGGTTCCTGCACCTCCTCGAGCGGCTCTCCATCGCGGTGCTCGTGGCGGCGGCCATCGTGCAGGTGGGGACCGGGCTGCTGAACACGTACCAGTGGTACCCGTGGCCGTTCCCGTTCAAGCAGGTGCACAACGCGCTGGCGTACGTCATCATCGGCTCGCTCATCGTGCACGTCGCGGTGAAGCTGCGGGTCATCGCGCGGTACTGGCGGTCGCGCGACTCGTACGACGAGCACGGCCGGTTCGTGCCGGACGCGTCGGTGGGCAGCGAGCTGCTGCCGCCGGCGGCCGACCGGGAGGCGCGGGTCGACCCCGCCTCGGACGCCCCGGCCCCGCAGGCGGCCGCCTCCTACCCCCGCGGCCTCACCGGCCGCCTGCTCCGCTGGGTCGACGGCGCTCCCGCCGCGACCCCGGGCGGGGCCGAGCCTCGCGCTGAGCGACCGGACTCGGGGCCTGAGTCGCGAGAAGCGTCGCCGAGCGCGGGTCTCCGGGCGCCCGACGCGGCTCTCGGGGCCCCCGACGCGAGTCCCGGGGCGGAGCCGAGCCGTGCCTCCAGGCCGTCGACCGCGGCGACCAGCGGACGACGTGAGCGGATCGCCCGACGCGGGTTCTTCGCCGGGGTGACCGCCGCGACCGTCGGCGTCGTCGCCCTGACCGCCGGCCAGTCGAGCACGCTCGCCGAGCCGTTCAACGTGTTCGGTGCGCGCCAGCGGCACCGCGGTCCGAACGACCTGCCCGTCAACCGGACGGCGCGGGCGGCGGGGGTCCTCGCGACCGCGACCGCCGCGGACTGGGCGCTCACCGTCGTCGGACCGGCCGTCAGCCGGACGTTCTCGCGCGCCGAGCTCGTCGCGCTCGGGACGGCGCAGGCGGAACTGCCGATCTCCTGCGTCGAGGGCTGGAGCCAGATGGCGACCTGGCGCGGGGTGCGGATGCGCGACCTGCTGCTCGCCGTCCAGGCGGAGCCGGGGTCGAAGGTCCGCGTGACGAGCCTCGAGCGGCACGGCGGCTACCGGATCATGGACATGGGGCCCGAGTACGCGGAGGACCCGACGACCCTCGTGGCCCTCGAGCTGAACGGTGCGACGCTCGACCTCGACCACGGGTTCCCGGCGCGCATCATCGCTCCGGGCCGGCCCGGGGTGCTGCAGACGAAGTGGATCGAGAAGATCGAGGTGATCGCATGAAGGCCGCGCGGATCGTGCTCGTCGTGCTCGGTGTCCTGGTGATGGCGTTCGGTGCGTACGTCCTCGTGACGACCGTGCGACCGAACCGGATCTGGGGGCTCGCGACCTGGTTGCTCGGCGCTGTCGTCCTGCACGACGCCGTGCTCTCACCCTTCGTCGTGGGTGCCGGCCTCCTGCTCCGCCGGACCGGGCGCTCGATCCGGGCGTGGGTGCTCGTGGTCGTCCAGTCGGCCGTGGTGCTCGGGAGCGTGCTGGCCCTCGTGGTGCTGCCCGAGATCGCGGCGAAGGCACACGGGCAGAAGAACCCGACGATCCTGCCGTTCGACTACGGCGTCCGGTTGGCGATCGTCGAGGGGGTGCTGCTCGTCGTGGTGATCGCGGTGCTCGTCGTCGGCGGCCTGATGTCGAGGAATCGTCCACGAGCACTGGTTGAACCGACAACCAATCGGTAGACTCGGCCCATGCCCGAGCCGACCGACGACACCCCGTGGCTCGACCGCGCGCAGCTCCGTGCGTGGATGAAGCTCGTCGCGGTCATGGAGCTCCTGCCGGCGGCGCTCGACCAACAGCTCCAGCGTGACGCCGACCTGACGCACTTCGACTACATGGTCATCGCGATGCTCTCCGAGACGGAGTCGCGCACGCTGAGGATGTCCGCGCTGGCCTCGGCGACGAACGCGTCCCTGCCCCGGCTGTCCCACGTGGTGTCACGGCTCGAGAAGCGCGGGCTCGTCGCACGCTGCCCCTCCACCGACGACCGCCGGGCAACCGACGTGCGGCTCACCGACGACGGCTACGCGGCCATCGTCGAGGCGGCGCCGCAGCACGTGCGGACCGCGCGGACGTTCGTCATCGACGCGCTGACCGACGAGCAGGTGGGGCAACTCGACGCGATCACGATGGCGCTGCTCGGGCGCCTCGACCCCGAGGGTCGCTTCGCCGCGCTGACCTACCCGCGCGACGACGACGCCCCGACGATCTGCGAGGAGCGGCTCACCGGGCAGGGGCAGCCACCGCAGTAGGCGCGCGCTCGGGCTGCAATAGGCTCACCGCATGAACGCGCCCGCCGAGCCCTCCGACACGTACTCCTACCTCGGACCGGCCGGCACCTTCACCGAGGCGGCGCTCAAGCTCGTCGAGGCCGCCGCCGGCAAGCCCTGGCGGAGCGTGAACAACGTCGGCGAAGCGCTCGACGACGTCATGAGCGGCCGGTCGGTCGGTGCCGTGATCGCGATCGAGAACAGCGTCGACGGCGGAGTCAGCGCCACGCAAGACGCCCTCGCCCGGATCCCCGGCGTGCGGATCGTGGGGGAGTACCTCGTCCCGGTCGACTTCGTCCTCGTCGCACGGCACGGCACGACCCTCGCCGACGTGCGCACCGTGAACGCCCACCCCGTCGCCTACGCCCAGACGCACCAGTGGCTCGAGCAGCACCTCCCCGGACACGGGCACATCCCGGCGTCCTCGAACGTCGCCGCCGCCGTGTCCCTGCTCGACGAGCACCCCACCGCGGACGCCGCCGTCGCGCCTCCCGGGATCACCGACCACCACGACCTCGCGGTGCTGGCGTCCTCGATCGGTGACAACGCCTCGGCCGTGACACGGTTCGTGCTCGTGTCGCGGACGCTCGCCCTGCCCGAGCCGACCGGAGCCGACAAGACGAGCGTCATCGTCGAGCTGCCGAGCGAGCACCCCGGCGCCCTCGTCGACATGCTCGAGCAGTTCGCGACGCGGGGGATCAACATGGGGTTGCTGTCCTCGCGGCCGATCGGCGACGAGCTCGGCCGCTACCGGTTCGTCATCGACCTCGACGGGCACGTGCGCGACGAACGGGTGGCGGACGCGCTGCTCGGTCTCCGGCGGTTCAGCCCGCGCGTGACGTTCCTCGGGTCCTACCCGCGGGCCGACGGACAGCGACCCGAGGTGCCGGCGCGGTACTCGGACGAGGCGTTCGTCGAGGCGCGCGACTGGCTGCGGGCGATCGTCTCCGGCGAGCCCGACGCGCGGTAGCGCCCGGCCCCGGCCGCAGCCGACTCGTTGTCACGCGTCGAACCACGCAAGCGACATCGAACCGGGCCCTGCGGGTGGTTCGACGTCGCTTTCGAGGTGTGAAGCAGCGCGCTGGGGCCGCCCGGCCCGCCCGGCCGCGCGCGGCTACGGGACCTGGCGCGAGCCGTGGCGGTCGTCGCCCGGCGCCGGCACGCGGACCCGGAGGCCCAGCGGGTCGATGCGTGAGCGGAACGCCACGATCTTCCCGACCGGGTCGCCGTCCACCTCGAACTCGTCCGGACGCTCGAGCCGTGCCGTGAACTCCTGCCCGCGGAGGTACCGCAGGGGGCGTTCCTCGCGCGAGGCCGTCACGAGCTTCTGCCCGACGACCGTGTTCGCCAACGACGACCGTCGGAACGTCCGCAGGATCCCGTTCTCCCAGAACACCCGGGCACCGATCCGGACCCACCCGAAGAACCCGCGCGGTCGCATCACCGCGATGTCGAACACGCCGTCGTCGATCTCGGCGTCCGGCAGCAGGATGGCCCCGGCCTGGAGCTGCCCGCAGTTCCCGACGATGAGCGAGTGCGCCCGCGCCGAGTGGTTGCCCTCGTCGTCGAGCTGGTAGCGGAACTCGAACGCGTCGGCGTCCCGCACCGAGCGGAAGAGGGAGTCGACGTACGCGAGCCACCCGACGCGCTTCTTCAGCTCGGGCCGAGTGTTCGCGAGCATCCGTGCGTCGAGCCCGAGGCCGGCCATCACGAGGAAGCCGAACTTCTCGCGATCGCCGCCCTCACGCTCCACCGTGAGGGTGCCGAAGTCGATGGGGCGGTCGTCCCCGTGGAAGATCGTCCGCGCGCTCGCCTGCAGGTCGTCGAGCGGCAGCTTCATGTTGCGGGCGAGCAGGTTGCCCGTCCCGCTCGGCAGGAGGGCGAGGGCCGCGTCGGAGCCGTGCACGACCTCGGCGACGGCGCGGACGGTGCCGTCACCCCCGGCGGCCGCGACGACGTCGGCACCCGCCTCGATCGCGGCGCGGGTCATCCCGCCGCCCGGGTCCTCCTCCGTGGTCTCGAACCACAGGGTCTCGGCCCAGCCCGCGTCCCGCTGGAGCTGCTCGATCGTGTGCTTGAGGGTCGGCAGGTGCACCTTGACCGGGTTGTAGACGACGGCGGCCGTCTGCTGCTCGGTCTGGAGGGCGTCCGCAGGCGCGGTCTCCGAAGGGGTCGACATGCTGCCACGCTACCGACCGGATGCTGCGAGGGGATGCCGGACCGGCCATGAACCCGCCGGGAGGCGCGGGGCGGGCCCGCCACGGGCCTCCAGGCCGGCTCCTGGTGCGGCCCCCTTAGGATGGTGCGGTGATCGACCCCCAGCTGTTGCGCGACAACCCGGACGTCATCAAGGCCTCGCAGGAGGCGCGCGGCGCGTCCGTCGACGTCGTCGACGACGCCGTCGCCGCGGACGCGGCGAGGCGGAGCGCGATCACCTCGTTCGAGTCCCTCCGCGCCGAGCAGAACGCCTTCGGCAAGACCGTCGCGAAGGCCCCGAGGGACGAGAAGGCCGCCCTCGTGCAGCAGGCCCAGGCGCTCGCCGCGCAGGTGAAGGAGGCGCAGGCCACCGTCATCGAGGCCGAGGAGACCTTCAACACCGTCGTCCGCGCGATCCCGAACGTCGTGCTGCCGGACGTGCCCAAGGGTGGGGAGGACGACTTCGTCACGCTCCGCACCGTCGGCACGAAGCCCGAGTTCGACTTCGAGCCGAAGGACCACGCCGACCTCGGCGAGCACCTCGGCATCATCGACATCCCGCGAGGCGTGAAGGTGTCCGGCTCGCGGTTCTACTTCCTGCGTGGCCTCGGCGCACGGCTCGAGATCGCGCTCATGTCGCTCGGCCTCGACCGTGCCGTCGCCGCCGGGTTCGAGCCGCTCATCACCCCGACGCTCGTCCGCCCGGAGACGATGGCCGGCACCGGGTTCCTCGGGGAGCACGCGGCCGAGGTGTACCGCCTCGAGGCCGACGACCTCTACCTCACCGGCACGAGCGAGGTCGCCCTCGCCGGGTTCCACGCCGACGAGATCCTCCCGCTCGCCGACGGCGAGGCACACCGCTACGCCGGCTGGTCGACCTGCTACCGCCGCGAGGCCGGGTCCGCGGGCAAGGACAACCGCGGCATCCTCCGCGTGCACCAGTTCAACAAGCTCGAGATGTTCTCGTACGTCCACCCGGACCAGGCCGAGGCCGAACACGAGAAGCTCGTCGGGTACCAGGAGTCGATGCTCCAGGACCTCGGCCTGCACTACCGCGTGATCGACGTCGCCGGCGGAGACCTCGGCACGAGTGCCGCGCGCAAGTTCGACATCGAGGCGTGGGTCCCGACGCAGGGCACGTTCCGCGAACTCACGTCGACCTCGAACTGCACGACGTTCCAGGCCCGTCGTCTCGACATCCGGTACCGCACGGAGTCCGGGAAGACCGCTCCCGTCGCGACCCTGAACGGCACGCTCGCCACCACGCGGTGGATCGTCGCGATCCTCGAGACGCACCAGCAGGCCGACGGGTCGGTCGTCGTCCCCGAGGTGCTCCGGCCGTACCTCGGCGGCGTCGAGGTGATCGAGCCCCGATGACCTCCCACGAGCGGTTCGTCGACGGGTCCGGCGACGGCGGAGCCGCGGCTGCCGGTACTGCCGCTGCCGCTGGTGGCGCTGCCCCGGCGCGGACGAAGCGCTGGCTCGTCGCGCTGGACATCGACGGCACGACCATGCGCGAGGACGGCGTCATCACCGACACCGTGATCGCCGCCGTCCGCGATGCCGAGGCCGCAGGGCACGAGGTCATGCTGTCCACGGGTCGCAGCGAGAGCATGACCGTCCCGCTGCTCGACACCCTCGGCATCCGTCCGAAGTACCTCGTCGTCGCGAACGGCGCCCTCACGCTCCGTCGGCGTGAGGACGGTTCCTACGAGCACGCCCACGTCGAGCGCTTCGACCCGACCGAGGTGCTGCAGACCATCCACGGTGCCCTCGCCGACGCCGCGTTCGGCGTCGAGGACGAAGACGGCCACTTCCTGCTGTCCGGCAACTTCCCCGACGACACCATGACCGTCCAGGGTGAGCACGTCCCGTTCGAGAAGCTGCTCGGCGTCGAGGCGACCCGTGTCGTCGTGATCTCACCCGGGCACGACACCGAGGACTTCCTGCAGGTCGTCGAGCGCATGGGGCTGCACAAGGTCTCGTACTCGGTCGGCTGGACCTCGTGGCTCGACATCGCTCCCGAGGGTGTGACGAAGGCCACGGCCATGGAACGCGTCCGCGAGTGGCTCGACATCCCGCGCTCCCGGGTGTTCGCCGCGGGTGACGGGCGGAACGACATCGACATGCTGCGGTGGGCGTCCACCTCCGGCCGCGGGGTCGCGATGGGTCAGGCTCCGGACGACGTGGTCGACGCAGGCAACGAGCTCACCGGCGGTGTCACGGACGACGGGCTCGCGGCGGCGCTCGACACGCTGCCGCGGTAGCGCTCTCGCTCGTCTCGCTGGCCACGCTGGAGGCCCGCTAGACTTCCCGGGACGCGGTCACGTCTCGCCACGTGGTCGCGTCACTGGAGGGTTGTCCGAGCGGCCGATGGAGCCTGTCTTGAAAACAGGTGGGCAGTGATGTCTCGTGGGTTCGAATCCCACACCCTCCGCCACGAGCTCTCCGAGACCGGTCGGCTCCTCAGCGCGACCGGACCGGGGCCGACGGGTGGTCGGCGTGGGCGGGTGACGCGTCCAGGTCGTCCTCGGTGACCACGAGCTCGGTCAGGGACAGTGCGTGACCGAGCACCTCGGCCAGGACGATCACCGCGCACCCCACGAAGACGTAGGTCCACCCGCCGAGTCGCCTCCGCAACGACCTGCTCGATCTCGACGGCATGTCGTGGCCTCTCGGTCGTGGTGCGCGGTCGGACGCACGCAGCTCGTGCCCGAAGTGATCGAACCACGATGCCCGCCGGAACGTCGCCGACGACGGGGCCGATGCGGAAAGTGCACGAGGGAAGACCCTCCGTCGGGTCGACGTCTCGCCCGGTCAGCCCCGGACGCTGAACGCCGCGAGTTCCGCGCGGGTGCGGGCCCCGTGCTTCCGGAGCAGGTTCGCCACGTGGTACTTCACCGTGTTCACGCTGATGCCGAGCCCCTCGGCGATCTCACGGTTCCCGACGCCGGTCGCCACGAGCCGCAGCACGTCGCGCTCCCGTGCGGTGAGGTCGGTGTCGTCCGGCACGTCGAGCGCGGTGGGGGAGGGGTCGAGGGGCAGCGCGATGTCGAGCGTCGAACCCCAACCAGGCGTCGAGTCCACCGCGAGGGTGCCGTCGAGGGCGACGACCCGCTCGGCGATGGGGCGCACGGCGTCGTCGTGGGCGTCGAGCGTGCCGGCACCGTCGTCGCGGAGCTGCATGAGGAGGTTCCGGCCGTCGCAGTCCCACTGGATGCGCACCCGCCGAGCCGCCCCGTCGTCGACGAGCGCGAGGACCGCGGTCCGGACGATCGCGCGGGCGCTGTGGGCGACGTCCCCGGGCAGGGCGCGGCCGGTGGCGGGTGGCTCGACGAACTGCACGTCGAGGTCGCCGAAGCGAACGAGCGGGCGGAGGTCGGCGCGGAGGCGTGAGAACGCGCCGGTCACGGGTTCGAGGAGGCTGCTGCGCTGTCGGTCGCTCGAGGTCCGCAGTTCGACGAGCGCGGCCGAGGCGATCTCGACGGCCTCGGCGCGGGCAGCAGCGTCGGAGAGCCTGTTCGAGCGGAGGGCGGCGAGCACGGACTCGAGCGTCAGCGCGTGCCGGTCCGCCGTCTCGGCGACGGTCCGGGCGTGCTCGGCGGCGGCCGTCCTGCTGGCTGGAGCGTGCACGTCCGATCCCACGATCTGAACCTACCCGTCCCACCCGAACGGACTGCCCCACCCGATCGGACGGGGGCACCGTGCGCCCGAGCGGCTCCGTACGCCGTGCCACCAGGCCACCATCGGACCCATGCCCACCACCACCGTCGCGGACGCCCTCGGTGCGATCGGGAGCGAGCTGCAGGACACCCTCGCCGCGCTCCGCTCGGCCGATCCCGCCCCGTTCGAGCGTGCCCTCACGCTGCTCGCCGAGGCCGACCGGGTCTTCGTCCACGGCGCAGGCCGCTCGGGCCTCGCGCTCCGGATGACCGCGATGCGCCTCATGCACCTCGGACTCGACGTGCACGTCGTCGGCGAGGTCACGTCCCCGGCGATCCGCGAGGACGACGTGCTCCTCGTCGCGAGCGGCTCCGGCGCCACGAGCGGCATCGCCCAGGCGGCGCGCACGGCAGCCGGCGTCGGCGCCCGGGTGCTCGCCGTCAGCACGACGGACGACTCCCCGCTGTCCGAGGTCGCCGACACCACGCTCGTGGTCCCGGCGGCGACGAAGACCGACCGCTCCGGGACCGCCTCGGCGCAGTACGCCGGAAGCCTCTTCGAGCAGGCCGTCGCCCTCCTCGGGGACGCCCTGTTCCACGCGCTCTGGCAGCGCAGCGGACACTCCGCCGACGACCTGTGGCCCCGCCACGCCAACCTCGAATGACCCACCACCGGAAGGACACCACCATGCAGCTCCAGTTCGCCATGGACACCCTGACCACCGAGCACGCCCTCGAACTCGCCGGCAAGGCGGCACCGTACGTCGACGTCATCGAGCTCGGCACCCCGCTCATCAAGAGCGCCGGCCTCTCCGCGATCACCGCGGTGAAGGAGGCGCACCCGGACAAGATCGTCTTCGCGGACCTCAAGACGATGGACGCCGGTGAGCTCGAGGCCGACATCGCCTTCCAGGCCGGTGCCGACCTCGTGACCGTCCTCGGCGTCGCCGGTGACAGCACGATCGCGGGTGCCGTCAAGGCCGCGAAGCAGCACGGCAAGGGCATCGTCGTCGACCTCATCGGCGTGCCGGACAAGGCGGCCCGTGCGAAGGAGGTCACCGCGCTCGGCGTCGAGTTCGTCGAGATGCACGCCGGGCTCGACGAGCAGGCCGAGGAGGGCTTCACCTTCGAGACGCTCCTGCGCGACGGCGAGGCCTCCGGCGTCGACTTCTCGGTCGCCGGTGGCATCACCACGGACACGATCGCCGCAGTGCAGGCCTCGGGCGCCCGCGTGGCGGTCGCCGGCAGCGCGATCTACAGCGCCGACGACGTCGCCGCGGCGGCCTCCGCCCTGCGCGACGCGATCACGGAGCCGGTAGCGGCCTGATCCTCACCACCCCACGGACTGGAGGCCCGACACCAGCTGGTGTCGGGCCTCCCGTCCGTTCCGGGGTCGAGACCAGGGCCCGACGTCAGCCGACGAGACCGGTCACCACGTCGTGCACCACGCGCGCGGCGCGCGCAGCCGCGTCGTCAAGGTGCTCCTTGAACTCGTCCCCGTCGGGAGCACAGAGGTCGCTGATGCAGCGGACCGACACGAACGGCATGTCGTGCACGTGCGCGAACTGCGCGATCGCCGCCGTCTCCATGTCGACCGCCGCGACCGTCGGGAAGGCCTCGCGGAGCAGGCGTGCTCGCCCCTCGGTCACGAAGATCTCGCTCGAGCCGATGGTCGCGGCGCGCATCGGGTACCCGGCGTCCGAGGCGAGCGCGAGGTCGACCAGCCGCTGGTCGGGCTCGTACCCGGCGGGCATGCCCGGCACCTGGCCCAGGGCGTAGCCGAAGGCGGTCGCGTCGGCGTTGAGGTTCACGTAGTGGTCGCCCACGACGACGTCGCCGATCGCGACACCGTGCATGAGGCCGCCGGCGGTACCGACGCTGATCACGGGGATGCCGGGGCCGAAGTCGTGGAAGGCGTGTGCTGCCGCGGCCGTGGCGTTGGTGAACCCGATGCCGCTCCGGCGGACCGCGACGGTCGCACCGCCGACGTCGAGCAGGTGGTGCTCGTCGTGACCGCCGACGGGGCCGTCGAGGATGGGGGTGCCGCCGAGGAGACCGGCGAAGGCGCCGACCTCCTCGCTCATGGCGGCGATGACGACCGCGATCGGTGGGTGGTGCACTGATCGAGTCTCGCACGCTCAGCGGGTGCGAGAAGCCCCCACGGTGACGACCACGGCGTCGACGAGCAGGAAGAGGAGCAGCGTGACGCCGACCGTCGGGAGCAGCGCACCGAGGAGCGCGGCGACGAGTGCGACGAGCGCGACGCCCCAGCCCGGCGCGCGGGCGAGGGCCCCGGCTGCGGGAGCCCGGCCGGTGCGGGCGCCGGCGGGGCGGCGCTGCCACCACATCACGTACCCGAAGACGACCATGGCGGCGATGCCGAGGGCGGCGAGGACGAGCACGATCTGGTTCGGCAGCCCGAACAGGACGCCCATGTGGGTGTTGACGCCGAGCTTCGCGGCCTTCGCCATGAGCGGGTAGTCCGACCAGTGCACCTCGGACACGACCTGCGCGTCGGCGGGGTCGACCGCGACGGCGTCCATCGCGACGGGCCAGGTCTGCTTGCTCTCCTCGACCGTCCACGCCTGGTCGGACGCGGTCGGCACGTGGATGCGGACCTCCGCGGCGTCGATGTCGGCTGCGCGGGCTGCGGACAGGACGGTGTCGAACTGGTCCGGCGTGACCACGGGGGCCGCAGCCGTCGGGGCATCGCTGCCGTGGTGGCCGGCGTGCTCTCCGTGGCCGTCGGTCGTGCCGGCTCCGGTCGTCGCCGGAGCGCCGAGGGTCGTGTCGACCGCGGGGGCCTGCCAGCTCAGCGCCGACCGGATCGCCGTGACGTTGTCGCCCGCGAAGTGCGACCACGTGATCCCCGTCGCCGAGAGGAAGAGCGCGCCGAGCAGGACCCACACGCCCGTCGCTGCATGCCAGGAGAACGTCCGCCGGTACCCGCGCGCCCGGTTGTCGGGGATGACGAGTTCGCGCTTGCGTCGGGCCCGTCGGATGCGCACCACCCAGAGGGCGACGCCGGCGAGCGACACGATGCCGAGCCACGACGCGGCGGTCTCGCTGTAGAGCCGCCCGACGTCGCCGAGCAGCAGGCTGCGGTGCACGGTGCTCACCCACGTGCGGAAGGGGAGGGAGCCGGACGTGCCGTACACGGGGAGGTCGCCGCGGACCTCGGCGGTGCCCGGGTCGACGAAGACCGCGCGGGTGGTGGACGCAGCGAGACCCTCCTCGGTGAACATCACGCGCGTGGTCGTGCCGGCGCTCGGGGCCGGGCGGACCTCCGTCACGCTGTCGCCCGGGTGGTGACGGTCGACGTACCGCTCGGCAGCGGACACCTGGTCGGCGAGGGGCATCGTCGTCGCGCTCGCCGGGGCGGTGAGCTCGTGGGCGTACACGACACGCTCGATCGAGGGCGCCACGGCGTACACGGCCCCGGACAGTGCGGCGACGAGGATGAACGGGCCGACGAACAGCCCGGCGAGGAAGTGCAGGCGGAGCAGGAGCTGGGGGAACCAGCCCGCGCTGGACGTGGGTGCGGGGGCGTGCGGCATCGGGACTCTCCGGTGTCGGGCGCGACCTCGTGCCGCACGGCATGTGACTCTACAAGATGTAGAGAATCCGGATCGCCGCAGTGCGCGTACCGTCTCCCCGACGAGGAGGCACGGGTGATCGAGGTGGTCGAGTACCGGGACGAGTGGCGCAACCGGTTCGGGCTGCTGCGTGCTGCCTACTCGGCTGCTCTCGACCGCGCAGGTGTCCGGCACCGCATTGAGCACGTCGGCAGCACATCGGTCCCGGGGCTCGCAGCGAAGCCCGTCGTCGACGTGGACGTCGTGGTTGCGGAGAACGACGTGCCCGCCGCCGTCGGCGCACTCGCGACGATCGGCTTCGTGCCCCGCGGCGACCTCGGCATCGCGGGCCGCGAAGCCTTCCGGACCCCGGACCGGTTCGCACCGAGCAACACCTACGTCGTCGCCGAGGGATCGCTCGCGCTCCGCAACCACCTCGGCGTGCGGGACGTCCTGCGTGCCGACGGCGCGCTCCGGGACGAGTACGCGGCGGTGAAGCGGCGAGCGGGGCAGGAGGCAGTGGACATCGACGCGTACATCGCCCGGAAGAGCGACGTCCTCGACCGGGTCCTCCGCGCAGCCGGTCTCACCGACCAGGAGCGGGCGTTGATCGCCGCGAGCACGCGGGGCATCACCGGACGGGGCGCCGCGGGCTGACCTCACCCTGCGTCATGGCTGCGACGAGACACCGCGTGATCGACGGGTGTTTCGTCGGAACATGCACGTGCATCCGATGCACGTGCACCGAGCGACGAAGCACCGCGTGATCGACAGGTGCATCGTCGGAGTCGCCGTGCGAGAGGGGCGTGGCCCGAGGTGACCCGGCGCCCGACGGGAGGCCCGTGGTGGGCCCGCCACGGGCCTCCCGGCCGGTGGGTGGGTGCGTCAGCGACGCACGTCGCACCCGCAACTCGCACCGAGGACCAGCTGCGGCGGGACGAGTCGACGGTGCCCCTCGTCGGCACCGTCGCCGAGGACGCGGTCGACCGCCTCCCGTGCCATCACCTCGATCGGCTGCCGCACGGTGGTGAGCTGGGGGTTCGTGTAGTCCGCCTCGGCGGCACCGTCGAACGAGACGATCGCGACGTCCTCGGGGACGCGCAGCCCGAGCTCGAACAGCGCACGCATCACGCCGATCGCCTGCATGTCCGAGCTGACGAAGACGGCGCGGGGGCCGGTGCCGTCGCCGAACATGCGGAGTCCGGCTTCGTACCCGCCCCGGCGCGTGAAGTCGCAGCGGACGATCGGACCGTCCGGGTGCCCGGCGCCGCGGAGGGCCCGCATCCAGCCCTGCTCGCGGAGCTCCATCGTGCCGGCGTGGCCCATCACGAGGCCGATCGACCCGTAGCCGTGCTCGATGAGGTGCCGGGTGCCGTCGAGGGCACCGCGGAGGGCGTCGACCCCGATGCTGACGTAGTGGGGGACCTCGAAGAAGGTGTTGAGCAGCACCATCGGGATGCCGGGGTCGGTCACGGTGGAGAGGTCCGGGTGCGTCTGGATGCTCGTCACGATGATGCCGTCGACCTGGCGGGCGGACAGGGTGCGGAGGCGTTCGCGCTCCTGGGTGCTGTCGCCGTCGCTGTTGGCGAGGAGGACGTCGTACCCGCGCGCGGCGGCGGCGTGCGTCACCTCGACGGCGAGCTCCGACCAGAACGGGTTGTCGAGCTCGGGGACGATCAGTCCGAGCATCTTCGAGGAGCCGGTGCGGAGGGCCTGGGCGCTCGCGTTCGGGCGGTAGCCGAGGACGCGGATGGCCTCGCGGACCCGGGCGGCGGTCTCCGCGGCGACGGGGCGGGGGCCGTCGTGCACGACGTAGCTCACGACGGAGGTGCTCACCCCGGCGTACCGGGCGACGTCCGCGCGCGTGACCGCCCGCGGGGTGGTCGGGGTGCTCACGGGGGCCTCCTGGATGGCGTTCGGGTGCCGGACCGTGCGGCCCGGCACCCGAACGGTGGGGTCCGGCCGCCGACCCGGAGGGGTCGGCAGCCGGACCGCTGTCGTCGCTGCGATCCTAGACGGCGGTCGACGGGCCGCCGGCCGTGGCCGCGTTGTCCGACCCCGCTGCTGCTTCGGCCGGTTCCGGGGCGTCACCGAAGTCGGGCACCTCGAGGCGGACGCCACCCTGCAGCGCGGACTGGTGGGCGATGATGCCGGGCAGCGTGAACCGGGCGGCGGTCCAGGCGTTCACCGGGGGCAGGGTCCGGTCGACGACGGCGCGGACGAAGTCGTCGGCGAGGAACTGGTGGCTGCCCTCGTGGCCGGTCGGCACCCCGTCGTACTCGGACGGCAGACGCGAGGTGTCGTGCACCGGGGCGTACCCGGAGACGAACGCGTCGCGGAGGGACGGGTCGACGCCGGCGAGGCGGGGGTCGTCGAGGGACATCGTCGCCTGCGTGTCGATCTGGTCGCTGATGTCGACCGAGTCCTGCTTGTCCTGCCAGACGCTGACCTTCGCGAGCTGCTCGAAGCTGCCCTCGGTGCCGAAGTACCGGAAGCGGGACTCCCGGATGTGCGACGGGTAGCCGACGCGGCGCATCTCGTTGATGCGGACGACGCCGCCGTTGTCGAGCTCGAACAGCGCGGTCGCGTTCGAGAAGTCGTTGTCGAACTGGCTGACGTCCTTGTCGAAGACGCCGTCGCCGCGGTCGTCCTTGACGCCGATGCAGCTCACGCTGACCGCATGGCCGGGGATCGCGCCGAGGACGCCGCCGACGGAGTGCGTCGGGTAGAGCATGGGCGGGTAGCTGGCCGTGCGCTTCCAGTCCTCGCCGCCGCTGAACTGGTACGCGGCGTAGAACCCGAGGTCCATGTCGTGGACGTAGTCGCCCTCGGCGTAGAACACCCGGCCGAACGCCCCCTCGGCGACCTTCTTCCGGGCGAACACCGTCGCCGGGTTGTAGTAGCTCGTCTCGCCCATCACGTAGGTGAGACCGGTCTCGCGGACCGTGTCGATGATCGCGCGGATCTCGTCGACCGAGATCGCCATCGGGACGGCGGAGTACACGTGCTTGCCGGCGCGGAGGGCCTGCACGACCAGCGGTCCGTGGGTCCAGCGCTGCGTGAAGATCGCGACCGCGTCGACGTCGGACGCGAGCGCGGCGTCGAAGTCCGCGAAGGTGCCGTCGAGGTGCTGCTCCGCGACGAGGTCGGACGCGCGGTCCTCGACGAGGTCCGTCACGAACACCCGGTCGACGTCGGGGTGGAGCTTGAACAGCTTGGCGAACTGGGGCGCGAACTGGCCGGCTCCGACCATGGCGATGGAGATCATCGGGGACCTTTCCGAAGTGGTGTGCATGCATCGCCGGGCAGGTCGCGCCGGTGCGATCCCCGTCAGCATTCCACGATCGTCTACTCGTGACAACCCCCTGTTACGACTGCTGAAAGTGCCTCTTGTCGACGACAGTCTCCACGTGTAGATTCCCGGCCACGGACTGCTGCTTCGAGCCAGTCCACCGCAGACGAAGGAGTCGCGATGGTCACCGAGAGCCCCGTGTCGTCAACCCTGACGACCGCCAGCACGAGACGGCAGGGTCGCGTCGCCGACCGTGCCCGTGCCGGCACCACCTCCCCACGCCGCCGTCCACGGAACGACCTCTGGCTCGCGCTGGTCTTCATCGCGCCCGCCACGGTCGGCTTCCTGCTGTTCCTGGCGTGGCCGACCGTCCGGGGCATCTACCTGAGCTTCACGACCTACAACCTGCTGACCCCGCCGGTGTTCACCGGCCTGCAGAACTACGTCCGTCTCGTGCAGGACTCGATCTTCTGGAACTCGATGGCGGTGACCGTCGAGTACGTGCTCCTCAACATCGGCTTCCAGACGATCCTCGCGCTGTTCATCGCCGTGATGATGCACCGGCTCACGAAGTCCACGTTCCTCCGCGGCATCGTCCTCGCGCCGTACCTCGTGTCGAACGTCGTCGCCGCGCTCATCTGGCTGTGGATCCTCGACACGCAGCTCGGCATCGGCAACGAGATCCTGTCGGCGATCGGCGTCGGACGCATCCCGTTCCTGCAGAGCGACTTCTGGGGCATCCCGACGATCGCGTTCATCAACGTCTGGCGGAACGTCGGGTACACCGCTCTGCTCATCTTCGCGGGGCTCCAGGCGCTGCCCGAGCAGGTCTACGAAGCGGGCCGCATCGACGGTGCGAGCGAGTGGAAGATGTTCTGGCGGATCACCGTCCCGCTCCTGCGGCCGATCCTCTCGCTCGTCCTCATCATCACGATCATCGGCTCGTTCCAGGTGTTCGACACCGTCGCGGTCACGACCCAGGGCGGGCCGGCGAACGCCACGAACGTGGTGCAGAACTACATCTACAACCTCGCCTTCGGCCGGTTCCAGTTCGGCTACGCGTCCGCCGTCTCGGTGGCCCTCCTCATCGTCCTCAGCGTCATCACGTTCATCCAGTACCGCCTCTCGCGCTCCGGCGAGAGCGACCTGGACTGACGCGGCCGCCCACCAGACCTCCCGGAAAGCGAGTCCGAGATGACCAGCACCCTGCCCCCCGTGGTCGAGCCCCAGGCCACCCGCGCGATCACCACCCGCGGCGGCCCACGTCCGCCGCGTCGCAAGCCCTCCGTCGGACGGGTGATCGCCTGGATCGCGATGATCGCCGTGATCGTCGTGACCCTGTTCCCGTTCTACTGGATCCTGCGCACCGCCCTGTCGTCGAACGGCGCGATCTCCGCCGACCCCACCTCGGTGCTGCCGACCGGGTTCAGCCTCGGCGGGTTCGAGCGGGTCTTCGGCCTGCAGTCCACCAAGGAGGCGCTCGCCCAGGGCGGCTCGGGTGCGGCGATCAACTTCTGGCAGTACCTGCTCAACTCGGTGATCACGGCGACACTCATCACCGTCGGCCAGGTGTTCTTCTCGGCCGGAGCCGCCTACGCCTTCGCCCGCCTGCGGTGGCCCGGACGCGACAAGGTGTTCGCGGTGTTCCTCGCCGGGCTCATGGTGCCGACGATCTTCACCCTCCTGCCGAACTTCGCCCTCATCAAGTCGCTCGGACTCGTGGACACCCTGATCGGCATCGCGCTCCCGTCCATGCTGATGACCCCGTTCGCGGTGTTCTTCCTGCGGCAGTTCTTCCTCGGCATCTCGCGCGAGGTCGAGGAAGCGGCGCTCATCGACGGCGCCGGCAAGGTCCGGGTGTTCTTCCGGCTCATCCTGCCGATGGCCTCCGCACCGATCGCGACGCTCGCCGTGCTGACGTACATCACCGCCTGGAACGACTACTTCTGGCCGCTGATGGTGTCCTACACCGACAGCTCCCGGGTGCTCACCGTGGCCCTCGGCGTCTTCAAGTCGCAGTCACCGCAATCCGGCACCGACTGGGCGGGCCTGATGGCCGCGACCCTCGTGGCGGCGCTCCCGATGATCGTGCTGTTCGGCCTCTTCGCCAAGCGCATCGTCAACTCCATCGGCTTCTCCGGCATCAAGTAGGGACCAGCTCATGACGAACCCCATCACCCGCCGCGCCCTGTTCGCCGGCGGCGCCTCGGCCCTGGCCCTCGGAGCGCTGGCGGCCTGCTCGAGTCCGAGCACGCCGAACCCGAGGAGCGGTGCGACCGGCACCGTGTCGTACTGGCTCTGGGACGCGAACCAACTCCCCGCGTACCAGGCCGTCGCGAAGGCCTTCGAGCGCGAGAACCCGGACATCCGCATCAAGATCACCCAGCTCGGGTGGGCCGACTACTGGACGAAGCTCACCGCCGGGTTCATCGCCGGTACCGCGCCCGACGTCTTCACGGACCACCTGTCGAAGTTCCCGCAGTTCGCCGACCTCGACGTGCTGTACAAGCTCGACGAGCTCGAGGCGACGAGTTCCATCCGTGACGACGACTACCAGTCCGGCCTCGCCCAGCTCTGGAAGGGCAAGGACGGCCACCGGTACGGCTCGCCGAAGGACTGGGACACCATCGCGATGTTCTACGACGAGAAGGTCATCGCGAAGGCGGGCTACACCGCCGACGACCTGGCGAACCTGTCGTGGAACCCCGACGACGGCGGTTCCTTCGAACGGGCGGTCGCCCACCTCACGATCGACGGCAAGGGGCGCCGCGGGGACGAACCCGGCTTCGACAAGGACGACGTCGCCGTCTACGGCATGAGCGCGAACGGCAGCGGCGGCGACGGGTTCGGGCAGACGCAGTGGTCGCCGTTCACCGGGTCGATCGACTGGTTCTACACGAACGAGAACCCGTGGGGGAACAAGTTCCGCTACGACGACGCGGAGTTCCAAAAGACGATCTCGTGGTACTTCGGCCTGGCCGACAAGGGCTACATGCCGAAGTACGGCGTGTTCTCGACGACCACCGGTCCGGACGTGCAGCTCGGCTCGAAGAAGGTGGCGCTGTCGTTCAACGGCTCGTGGATGATCGGCACCTACCTCGGCCTGCAGGGCATCGACGTCGGTGTCGCGCCCACGCCGAAGGGGCCGGTCGGGCACCGCGCCTCGATGTTCAACGGCCTCGGCGACTCGATCACGAAGCAGGCGAAGAACCCCGAGGCGGCGGCGAAGTGGGTCGCGTTCCTCGGCAGTGCCGCGGCGCAGGAGATCGTCGGCCGGGCGGGCATCGTGTTCCCGGCACGCCGATCGGGGACGGACGCCGCGGTCGCGGCCTACGCGAAGCGCGGCCTCGACGTCACGGCGTTCACCGAGCAGGTCGAGGACGGCACGACGTTCCTCTTCCCGGTGACCCGGAACCCGGCCGACGTGCAGGCGCTGGTGCAGCCCGCGTTCGACGGGATCTACGCCAACGGCAAGCCGGTGTCCTCGCTCACGGCGGTCAACGAGCAGGTCAACACCCTCCTGGCGCTCACCTGAGTCGTCCGGAACACGCGGTCGTCCACGGGCCCGGTGCGGTGCGTGGACGACCGCGTTGACGGATGTTCCACCATCGAACGAAACTGGCGCCGATGACCTCCCTCACCTCGCTCGTGTACATGTCCGTCGCCGTCGACGACCTCACCGACGCCCAGCTCGTCGCGATGCTCCGCGAGGCCCGACTCCGCAACGAGGCACTCGGCGTCTCCGGGCTGCTCCTCGCGAAGGGCGGTCGGTTCATGCAGGTGCTCGAGGGCCCGGAGTGGAGCGTGGAGGACCGGTTCGCAGCCATCGAGCGCGACCCGCGGCACACCGAGGTGCAGTCGTTGTCACGCGAGCCGATCGACGCGCGTCGGTTCGACGGGTGGGCGATGGCGTTCGGCGCACCGTCCGACGCCGACGTCCTCGAGGAGCCCGGCTTCAGCGGCTTCCTGCAGCGCCGAGAGGGGCTCCCGGCGTCGCTGTCCGGCACCTCCGCCGACTTCCTGCTGCGGTGGTTCCGTGGTCGTGACCTCGGCACCGGCCGGGAGGAACGGATCACCCTGGGCAGACACGCCGCCTGAGCCGCGGGGTCGGCCCGGGCGCGCGGCGCGGCGCGGCGCCTGGGCGCGCGGGCGGGGGCGCGCTGCCGAGCCCGGGCCGTCGATGCTGGACGACAGCGCCGTCGTCGTACGACAACGGCGCCGTCGTTCGTTGCGCGCGCGGGTTGTTGCCGACGCTGCAGTGCGACAGCGCCGTCGTCGTGCGACAGCGGTCGCGTCGTGCGACAGCGGCGCACGCGGACCGGCGCAGGGCCGGCCCGAACTCAGCTCGCCGCGACGAACCCCACCTCGAGCAGCAGGTTGGCGTGCGACCGCTGGTCACCCGTGGCGATGACGAGCCCGGTCTCCGGCGCCCGGACCGCGTCGTAGAACGCGAACCGGTCGAGCGTCCCGAGCGGCACGTCCGGCCCGAGGACCCGGCGGTACCCGGCGTGCGCCGCCACCGGGGCGTCCGGGGGTGGTGTCATCACGGTGGCCGCCTCGAACGGGACCGCGTCGAGGAGCGTCGTGAGGACCTCGTCGACGTCGAGCAGCCCCGGACGCCAGTTGAGGTGCACGAGTTCCGCGCGCGGGTGCATCGCGGTGGCGAACGGGTAGTTCCCGTCCGCGATGAGCACCCTCGAGCCGTGGCCGAGCGACGCCAGCGCGCTCAGGGTCGGGCGGTGCGTCAGGGTGTAGCGCAGCATCATGCCTCCGTGGGGCCGGTGATCGGTGGGCCGACCCGTGCGACGGACCCGCCGGCGACGAGTCGTGGGGCGACCAGGACGTCGACGGGACCGGCCGCGACCGACGCGCCCGGCACCCGCCGCTCGGAGCGCCGCTCGTCCAGCCGCTCCCGGATCCGTTCGGCCGCCCGCACCGCGATCTCGTGCGTCGGCTGCTCGATGACCGTGAGCTTCGGCACGGTGACCTGCGCGAGCTCACGGCCGTCGAAGCCGAGCACCGACAGGTCACGCCCGAGGGTCAGCCCGGACTCGTTCACGGCGATGACCGCGCCGATCGCGAGTTCGTGGTTGGCGCAGAACACCGCGGTCGGGCGCTCGGGGAGGACGAGCAGCTGCTGCATCGCGGCCTGGCCGTTCGCGACCGTGAGCGGGCCGGCGAGCACGGCGTCGGGCGCGAGGTCGGCGCCTGCCTGCCGAGCGACCTCGCGGAAGCCGTCCACCCGCCCGCGCATCGTCGAGACGGCCGGGTCGCCCCCGACGACGCCGAGCCGCCGGTGCCCGTGGTCGAGCAGGTGCCGCGCCGCGAGGGATCCGGCGCGGTGGTTGTCGAGGAAGACCCCGTCGACGACGAGGTCGTCCGCGCGCCAGTCGATCTGCACGACCGGGACCTGCTCGGCCGCCCGGGACAGCGCCTCGACGTCGTGCGGCGACGGCACCGCGATGATCCCGTCGACCATCCGACTGCGCAGGAGGTCGACCGCGCCGGCCCCGGCATCGGGGCTCGACGAGACGATGACGCTCGTCCCGGACGGCCGGAGCGCGCTCTCGACGCCGGCGATGACCGTCAGGTGGAAGTCGTTGTCGAGCGCGGGGAGCAGCACCCCGATCGTGCCGGAGCGGCGCGACCGCAGGCTCCGCGCGAAGGCGTTCGGCCGGAACCCGAGGGCCGCCGCGGCACGTTCGATCGCGCGGGCGTTCTCGTCGCGGACCGCACCGCCGTTGTAGAACTTCGAGATCGTCGCGAGCGAGAGCCCGGTCTCGCGCTGGAGGTCCTTGTACGTCGCCGTCACACGCGGCCGCCCGGGATCGTGCCGTCCTCGTCCCAGAGGTCGTGCCAGCTCGACGCGCCCTCCCAGAGGAACACCTGGCCCTTGATGAGCCGTGCCCCGCGGTCGACGCCCGCCATGGCCACGAGTTCGTCCGCGGTGAGCGGGTCGGTGAGCGCGCCCTCGAGGTTGGCGCGGTACTGCTCGGGCTTGACCGCGAACGGGATCGGTACCTGCCCACGGGCGACGGCCCACTTGAGGCACACGACCGCGGGGTGGACGCCGTGGGCCTCGGCGATGCGGCGGACGGTGGGGTGCTCGACGTCCACCGGGTCGTCGTCGGTGCGGTCGCGCTCCGGCCGCGACGGGGAGCCGAGCGGGGAGTACCCCACCGGCTGGATGCCGTTCGCGACGCACAGGTCGAACAGCTCCGGCTGCTGGAACGTCGGGTGCAGCTCCATCTCGTTGAGCGACGGCAGCACCCGGGCGTCGCGCAGGAGCAGCCGGAGCTTCGGCACGGTCGTGTTCGACGTCCCGAGGTGCCGGACGACCCCTTCGTCGACGAGTCCCTCGAGCGCCCGCCAGAGCGCGAGGTAGGCGTCGTGGTCGTACGGGCGAGCCGTCGTGTCGCGGTCCTCCACCGAGGCGTGCGGCGCGTGGTGGTTCGGGAACGGCCAGTGCACGAAGACCGCGTCGAGGTGGTCGAGCCGCAGGTCGTCGAGCGAACGACGGACCGAGGCGACCGCGTCGTCGGGGTCGTGCGCGTCGTTCCAGACCTTCGACATCACGAACAGGTCGTCGCGAGGGACGCCGCTCGCCGCGATCGCCGCACCGACCGCCGGCTCGTTGCCGTAGACCGATGCGCAGTCGACGAGCCGGTAGCCGGCCTCGAGCCCGCCCCGGACGGCTGCTGCGACCTCGTCCGGGCCGTAGCGGTCCGACCCGAACGTGCCGAGGCCGATCAGCGGGATCTGCGCTCCGGTGCGCAGCGTGCGGGTCAGCGTGTCCACGTGGTCCTCTCCCCGTCGAGAGCGGAACGTTTCGCTCCGCCTGATGAGCGCAACACTAGCGCGCAGCATCCGGAACACGTAACGTTTCGTGCAGCTCGAGGAGGAGACATGACCGCACCGCACGACCTGCCCCGCATCGACCCGGACGGCCTGCCGGCACCCGTCGACGTGTCCGACAACTCCGAGGCGCTCGCGCGTGTCGCCGCCGTTGTCGCCGCGGGCCCGTACGACGCCACGTGGGAGTCGTTGCAGCGGTACGAGCCGCCGCGCTGGTACCAGGACGCGAAGTTCGGGATCTTCCTGCACTGGGGCGTCTACGCCGTCCCCGCGTTCCGGAACGAGTGGTACTCCCGCGACATGTACCGCGCGGGCACGCCCGAGTACGAACACCACGTCGCCACGTACGGCCCGCAGTCGGAGTTCGGCTACAAGGACTTCATCCCGTCCTTCACGATGGAGCACTTCGACCCGCGGGCGTGGGCGACGCTGTTCCGGCGCGCCGGAGCGCAGTTCGTGGTCCCGGTGGCCGAGCACCACGACGGCTTCGCGATGTACGACACCGAGCGGTCCCGCTGGAGCGCCGCCCGCATGGGCCCGGAGCGCGACGTGTTCGGCGACCTGCTCCAGGCCGTGGACGACGCCTTCATGGTCCGCGGTGCCTCCTCGCACCGGGCCGAGCACTGGTTCTTCATGAACGGCGGCACCCGGTTCGACTCCGACGTCCTCGACCCGCGCTTCATCGACTTCTACGGTCCCGCCCAGCGCGAGGAGACCGCGCCGAACGAGCGGCACCTCGAGGACTGGCTGCTCCGCACCGTCGAGGTCATCGACCGCTACCGGCCCCAGGTGCTCTGGTTCGACTGGTGGATCGAGCAGCCCGCCTTCGAGCCCTGGCTCCGGACCCTCGCCGCGTACTACTACAACCGGGCGGCCGAGTGGGGTCGCGAGGTCGTCATCAACTACAAGTGGGACGCCTTCGCCGAGGGCTCCGCGGTGTACGACATCGAGCGCGGTGCCATGGGCGGGACCCCGTCGTTCGTCTGGCAGAACGACACGTCGGTGTCGAAGACCGCCTGGTGCTTCGTCGAGGGGCACGACTACAAGTCGACGGCCGACCTCGTCGCCGAGCTCGTCGACGTCGTCGCGAAGAACGGTGTCCTCCTGCTCAACGTCGGGCCGAAGGCGGACGGCACGATCGCCGAGCCCGAACAGCGGTTGCTCGAGGAGATCGGCCGCTGGCTCGTCGTCAACGGGCAGGCCGTGTACGGCACCCGACCGTGGGTGATCCCCGGCGAGGGCCCGACCCACGTCCAGGCGGGATCGTTCGTCGACGGCGACGCACCGGACTACACGCCCGCCGACGTCCGCTTCACCCGACGCGTCGACGCTACGGGGGAGTACGTGCACGCCGTCCTCCTCGCACACCCCGGGGACGGCACCGCGCGCATCCGCTCGTTCGGCAGCTCGGCGAACCTCCTCGGGCGTCCGATCCGCAGCGTCGAGGTGCTCGGCGTCGACGGCGAGGTCACGTGGACGCAGACCCCGGACGCCCTCGAGGTCGCCGTGCCCGGTCCGACGACGCCGCACTCCGGTCCGGTGGTGAAGGTCCGCCTGCAGACGGAGGACGTGCCGGAACGCACCGACCACCTCCACGGCTGAGCCGAGTCGGCGCCGCCGTGGACGCGACCACCCCTCGGACTGGAGGCACGGTGCGGGCCCGCCCCGTGCCTCCAGGCCGTCAGACTGGTGGCGTGGAACGCCGCGCACTGATCCTGGACGCCGCCGCCCGCGAGTTCGAGCGTGTCGGCTACGCCGCCACGACCATCGCGGCGGTCGCCCGCGAGGCGGGCGTGTCCCAGGGCGCGCTGCACTTCCACTTCCCGTCGAAGGTGTCGCTCGCGCTGGGCGTGATCGACGAGCAGAACGTGCGCACCTTCGACGTCGTGAGCCACGTCGACAGCTCGCCCACGGAAGCGCTCGTCGCGGCGTCCCGGGGCATCGCGGGGATGCTGCTCACCGATCCGGTCGTCAGCGCCGGCATCCGTCTGTCCCTGGAGCGCGGCGAGTTCGGCGCGGCGACCGCCGCCTTCTACGAGCAGTGGATCGGCGGGATCAGCGACCTGTTCCGTCTCGCGATCGCCGCCGGTGAGCTCCGCACCGACCTCTCCGCCGAGCAGCTCGGTGCCACCGTCGTGCCGATGTTCACGGGCGTCCAGCTCGTGTCGGCCGTCCGGACCGGTCGGCAGGACCTGTTCCCGGCCGTGGCCGCGATGTGGCGGATCGTCCTCGACGCCATCGCCGACCCGCGGCACCGGGACCGGTTGCTCGACGTCGTCGCCGAGGCGTTCAGCGAGCAGCCCGTCGGTCGCTAGGCTCGCGACGTGGGGGAGACGGACGCGGGGGAGACGGCGGTGCTGCGCGCGGACGACCAGTGCGTCCCGGCACTCCTCGAGGCCGGGTGGCGGATCACCGCGCGGTCGTGGGCGGCGCAGCTCGACGCGGACCGTGCCGACCGCCGCGTGCTCCGCCAGCTCGTCGAGCGGGTGGCGCCGGTCGTGGTGCAGGAGCTCCGCGCAGCCGACCTCCCCGCCGTCCTCGCGCTCGACGCCGCCACCGTCGACGACTACCCGGGGAGCGTGGCGACGCAGCACGAGGCGCTGACCGGGTCATCGGCCGCACTCTCCCGGACCCGGCGCGGGTTCGGCGCGTGGACGCCCTCGGGGGACCTCGTCGGCACCACGTACCTCGACGTCGACGGCGACACGGTCGAGACCGCGTTCACCGTCGTCGCTCGGGACCACCGCGGTCGGGGCATCGGCACCACGCTCAAGGCGGCATCGGTCCTCGCGCTGCTCGACGAGCACGTCGTCCGCTTCCGGACCGGGGGCTCCGACGACAACCCGGCGATCATCGCCGCGGGCACCGCCGTCGGTTACCGGCGGGACGAGGAGTGGGTGACGCTCGAGCCCGGGCCGGTCAGGCGTCGTTGAGCTTGCGGGAGCGGAACCACCGCAGCAGCCAGGCCGAACTCGTGCGGTCGAAGTCCGGCGCGAAGTCCATGTCGCCCGTCAGGAACGGGCTGAACCCCTCCTGCTGCGCCACGTCGGCGTCCTCGAGCGCGCGGTACGCCATCGCCCACCCGTCGAACCGTCGGTGGTCCACGTCCTCGCGCACGAGTGACTGCACGTCCCCGTGGCGGGTGTCCCGCGAGATCGCCGCGAACCGGTCGTCCACGCTCCACGCCGGGCCCTCGAGCAGCTGCATGAACCGACCGCCCTTCGCGACGAGCAGTCCGGAGACCCCGAGCGCCGTGTTGCGGATGCGCGCCTCGCGGAGCAGCTCCTGCATGTCGGCGTCGTCGAAGGGCACGTTCGCGCGGCTCATGTAGAGGATGGAGACGAGCACCGTCCCATCCTGGTGCCTCACCGCGCCTCGCCCGTCCGTTGTCCGGATTGCGCAGTTCGGGTGGCGGAGGCGATGCACACCGTCACGACGAGCAACGCCGCGGGGACGAGCATCGCCGCCTGCAGCCCGAGGTGCTCGCCGAGGAACCCGAGGAGCGGTGGCCCCGCCAGGAACGCCACGTACCCGGCGGTCGCGACGACGGACACACGCCGGTCGCCGTCGGTGGGGTGGTCCCCGGCGGCCGAGATCGCCAGCGGGAACCCGAGTGCGATCCCGAGGCCCCACACCGCGGCACCGATCGCGGTCACCACGGGTGACCCGGCCGTCACGACGAGCAGCACCCCGACGGTGCCGACGGCCGCACAGCCCCGGACGACCGGTGCGCGGCCGAACCGTGCGACGAGCGGGGTCCCGGCCGAGCGGCCGACGAACATCGCGAGCGCGAAGCCGGTGAACACGAGGGATCCGACGACCTCCGGCGCGTCGTGGCCCGACGTCATGAGGAGCGGCAACCAGTCGGAGGCGGCACCCTCGGCGAAGGCCATCGCGAGCGTGACCACCCCGATCAGGAGCACCTGCACGGTGAGCACCGACCGAAGTCGGGGCGGCGGTGACGACGCGGTCCCGACGGGCTCGGTGCGCGCCACCGGGCGGAGGTTCGTCGCGGCGAAGGCCGCCAGACCCGCCATGACCACGGTCGCGACGACGAGGTGCGCGGTGACTGGTGTCCGGAGCGCCGTCAGGCCGATCCCCGCCGCACCACCGACGACCGTGCCGAGGCTGAAGCAGGCGTGCAGCACCGGGACGACCGGCCGGCCGAGCTGCCGCTCCACCGCGGCCGCCTCCACGTTCAGCCCGATCTCGGCGACGCCGGAGCCGAACCCGATGCAGAACAGCCCGGCCCAGACGCCCGCGGCGACGTGGGCGGGGGCGAGGAGTGCGACGAGCAGCATGCCGAGCACCGGCAGCGCGCCGCCGACGAGGACGAGGGGCCGTGTGCCGGTGCGGCGGACGAGTGCGCCGGCACCGAGGATGCCGATCATCGACCCGACCGACAGCCCGAGCAGGACGATGCCCATGGTCTCGATGCTCGCGCCGAGCTCGTCGCGGACGGCCGGCGTGCGGGTGATCCACGAGGCGATGCCGAACCCGGTCATCGTGGACGTGGCGAAGAGGGCTGCGCGGTGTCGGGCCCTCATCGCCCCATCAGACCGTGCCCGCGCGGCCGGGTCAAGGCCCGCGCCTAGGATCGGGGCATGGCGACCGTCCTCCTCGTCCGGCACGGACGCACCACCGCGAACGCGACCGGCCTGCTCGCCGGACGCACGGCCGGGGTCCGGCTCGACGAGGTCGGACGGCGCCAGGCCCAGCGCACCGCGGAGCGCATCGCCGCGGTCCCGATCGCCGCCCTCGTCACGAGCCCCCTCGAGCGCTGCCGTCAGACGGCCCGCGCGATCGCCGACGCCCAGCGCGCCACGCACGGCCATGTGCCCGAGACCACCGTCGAACGAGCGATCACCGAGGCCGACTACGGCGAGTGGCAGGGCCGGGAGCTCGCCGACCTCGCGGAGGAACCCCTGTGGCGCACCGTCCAGTCGAACCCGAGCGCGGTCGTGTTCCCCGGCGGGGAGTCCATGCCGACGATGCAGTCCCGCGCGGTCACGGCCGTCCGGCGCCTCGACGCCGAGGTCGAGCGGCAGCACGGGCCCGGCGCGGTCTGGGTCGCGGTGAGCCACGGTGACATCGTGAAGTCCGTGCTCGCCGACGCCTTCGGCATGCACCTCGACCTCTTCCAGCGGATCGCGGTCGGGCCCGCCTCGGTGTCGATCGTCCGCTACGGGGAGCACCGGCCCGAGGTCGTCGCGACGAACACCGAGTCGGGCGACCTGGCGTGGCTCGCGGCGGCCCCTGCCCCGAGCGGCGACGCGGCCGTCGGCGGGGGAGCGGGACACGGTTCCGCGGCCGATGCGTCGGACCGGGATCCGGGGACCGCCGCTCCCTGAACGAGCGGAGCACGACGCTCCTACAATCCAGGTATGCCCACCATCGTCCACGGCTTCGACTGGCCGGACCGCATCGTCGTCGGCACGATCGGACGCCCCGGTGAGCGTGCGTTCTACCTGCAGGCGCGGGACGGCAAGCGCGTCACGAGCGTCGCCCTCGAGAAGGAGCAGTCGGCGGTCCTCGCCGAGAAGGTCGACGAGCTCCTGGACGAGGTCGCGACGGTCGACGACAACCGCTTCAGCGTCCCGGACACCGCGCCGAAGGAGCTCTTCGACGGGGACCCGCTCGACCAGCCCGTCGAGCCGGAGTTCCGCGCCGGTGCCCTGAGCCTCGGTTTCGACCCCGCCACGGCACAGGTCGTCATCGAGGCCTACCCGATCGACGACGAGGTCGAGATCGTCGCCGAGGAGACCGGCGAGGACGGCGAGGTCGAGGCGGTCGTCGAGATCCCCGAGCCCGCGGAGCTGTTCCAGGTGAAGATCCCGGTCGGCACCGCCCGCGCCTTCGTCGAGCGCACCCGCGAGGTCGTCGCCGCCGGACGCCCACCCGGGGTGGCATGAGCGAGGTCACGATCCGCGCCCGGATCCGCGAGGCGTCCAACGCGACCTTCCTCGCCGACCTCGACGGCGAGGCCGTCGTCTACAAGCCGATCGAGGGCGAGCGCCCCCTGTGGGACTTCCCGGACGGGACGCTCGCCGGCCGGGAGGTCGCGGCGTACCTCGTCTCGGAGGCGTTCGGCTGGGGCGTCGTCCCGCCGACCTGGCTCGGCGACGGGCCGTTCGGCCCCGGCATGCTCCAGCGCTGGCAGGACGTCGACCCGGAGCAGGACGCGGTCGACATCGTCGCGCCGGACGTCGCCGAGGCGCCGGGGTCCCCGTGGCTGCCCGTCCTCGAGGCGATCGACGAGCACGAGCAGCCCGTGACGCTCGTGCACGAGGACTCCGAGCAGCTCCGACGCATGGCGGTGTTCGACGTCGTCGTGAACAACGCCGACCGCAAGGGCGGGCACGTGCTCGCGATGCCGGACGGCCACCGGTACGGCGTCGACCACGGCCTCACCTTCCACGTCGAGCACAAGCTCCGCACGGTGCTGTGGGGCTGGATCGGCGAACCCCTGACCCCCGACGAACTCGAGGGCATCGACCGGGTGTCCGCCGCGTTGAGCGGCGACCTCGGTCGTGCGCTGCGGGAACACCTCACGGGGCAGGAGGTCGACACGATCGCGGCGCGGTGCGCTGCGCTCCGCGCCGTCGGGATCTTCCCGCCGCCGCCCGGCCACGGCTCGGCCGTGCCCTGGCCACTGTTCTGAGCCGATCCCGCCCGACCGGGCCGGCCTGGCTCGATCGTGCCGTCGCGCTCCGACGCAGCGTGAGCGGGTGACGGCCTGGAGGCCCGTGGCGGCGCCGTCACGGGCCTCCAGGCCGTCAGGTGGGCGGGCTCAGAACGACCAGTCGTCGCGGCCGTACCCGCCGAAGAGGCCGCCGCCGAAGGCGCTGCCGCCGTACGCGCCACCGCCGCGTCGCGAACCGAGGTAGGAACCGACCACGGCGACGCCGAGGTCGTCGTTCTCCGGCGCCACGACCGTGCCGTCCACCCGCTTCGCCATCGCGTCGATGAACCGGGCGAGCCCCGGGTCGTCGCCGAGTCGGAAGAAGGTGGTCTGGGCGCCGAGCCGTCCGGCGTTCTCGAGCTCGCGGACGGAGAGCGCGACCGTGATCGGGTCGGGCGGGTAGTTGAACCAGACCTGCCCGTTCGGCTCCAGGTGCGACGTGGGCTCGCCGTCGGTGACGATCAGCAGCACCGGCTGTGCGGTCGGGTGCTTCCGGAAGTGCCGGTTCGCGAGGAGCAGCGCGTGGTGCAGGTTCGTGCCCTTGTCCCACATCGCGTCGAGTCCGACGAGCTGATCGATGTCCATCACCTCGGCCTCGCGGCCGAACGCGATCAGCTGCAGGTCGTCGCCGCGGAACCGGGTGGACACGAGGGTGTGCAGGGCGAGGGCGGTGCGCTTCATCGGCACCCAGCGGTCCTCCATCGCCATCGAGAAGGAGGTGTCGACGAGCAGCGCCACGCAGGCCTGCGTCCGGGCCTCGGTCTCCTGCACCTCGACGTCGTCGATCTCCAGCCGCACGCCGGGACCGGAGCGTCCGGCCGCCGCGGTGCGCACGAGGGCGTTCGTGATCGAGCGCGTGACGTCCCACGGCTCGGTGTCGCCGTACTCCCACGGGCGGGTGGCCCCGGACGGCTCACCGGACGCGCCGGAGCGGCGGAGGTCGCGCGCGCCCTGACGGCCGGACATCCGCTCGGCGACGTCCTTGAGGAGGCTCTTCCCGAGCTGCCGCATCGCCTTCGGGGTGAGTTGCAGCTGCCCGTCCGAACCGCGTCGGACGGTGCCCGAGTTGCGGAGGGCCTTCTCGAGCTGCTGCAGCGTCCGGGCGTCGACGGCCGCCTCGTCGCCGAGCTGCCGCGAGAGCGCGTCGAGGTCGAGGTCGTCGAGGTCCGAGCCGGGCCCGGTCTGCGCGAGCTGCTCGGCGAGTGCGTCGAGGTCGGCGATGTCCTGGAAGACCCCGGTGCCGTCGCCGAGCCCGAGCCCCTGGTCGCCGTCCATCCGCTCGGACCCGCCCCAGTCCTCACCGGGGCGGAGAGCGCGGAGGTTGCCGTCGAGCTGGCCCAGCTGCCCCATGAGGTCGGGGGAGCCGAAAGCCTGCTGGGCCAGGGCGTCGAGCTCGTCCCGCTGCTCCTGGGTCATCGAGTTGCGCATCCGCTGGGCGGCCGCGGCACGGGCGGCGAGGTCGTCGAGGAGCTCGTCGACGTCCTTCGGGTTCGACGGGAAGTGCTGTCCGTGCTTCGCCATGAAGTCGTCGAACTGCTCCTGCGTGTCCGTCCCGGCGCGGTGCGACTCCAGCAGTTCGTTGAGGTCGCGCATCATCTCCGAGACGGCGGCGCGGTCCTCGTCGGTGGCGTTCTCGAGCGCCTGCTTCATCCCCGCGAAGCGCTGGTCGAGGACCTCGCGGCCGAGGAGGTCCTTGATCTCCTCGTACTTCTGGCGTGCGGTCGGGCTCGTCCAGTCGTACCCGCCGAGCTCCTGCACGGCTGCGGCGGGCGACGGCGGGAGGCTGTCGAGCTGCATCTCGGCGAGGGCGCGGTCGCCGTCGTCGATGTCGACGTTGCGGGCCAGTTCGCCGCGTTCGGCGAGCACGGCCTCGTCGAGGAGCTGCTTCACCTGCTGCAGCGTGCCGTCGAGGTTGTTCCGGCTCGTGAGGTCACGGCGCCGTTCGGCCACGCGACGCATGAGGTCGTCGAGGCCTCGCTGTGTCCGACCGCCGCGGCGCAGGAACTCCCGCAGCGCACGCTCGGGCGAGGTGCCGCCCATGACGTCCTCGCCGATGGCGTCGAGCGCCTCGGACAGGTCGACCGGTGGGGCGAGCGGGTCCGGGCCGCCCTCGTACCTCCCGTAGCGGGCGTCCCGGGTGAGGCGGCGGTTCTGGCGGCTAGCCATAGACGGCCTCGCCCCCTCCCGACTCCTTGCTGATCTTCCTGGCGAGGAAGAGCCCCTCGAGCGCGAGCTCGATCGCACCGGCCCGTTCCCCGTCGTCGTTCGCCCCGAGCCGCTCGCACACCTGGTCGTACACGTCGGACTCCCCGATGGACGGCAGCCCCTCGAGGAAGTCGCGCGCGCTGACCTGCTCGCCGGTCGTGACCATCGTGCCGCCGTCGAGGGCCTCGACCAGGACGCCGAAGTCGATGCCGCGGAAGCGCTCGCGGACCGTCTCGGCCGTGGCGGTGCGGAGCAGGTGTTCGAGGACCTCGTCGGCGCGGTCTTCTTCACCGTTCTCGAACTCGATCTTGCCGCCGAGGACGTCGACGGCGGTCTCGAGGTCGATCGGGCGGGCGACCGGGTGCTCCTCGCCCTGGCGCGCCGCTCGGTGCACGGCAGCCGCGGAGACCGTCTCGGCCCCGGCGATCGCGAACCGGGCGCTGACACCGCTGCGCTGGTCGACCGCGCTCGACTGCCGGAGTGCCCGGGTGAACCTCGCGAGGATCTCGATGAGCGCGTCGGGCACGTCGGCCGTGATCGCGGCCTCCTGCTTGATGACGGCGATCTCGTCCGCGAGCTCGATCGGGTAGTGCGTGCGGATCTCGGCGCCGAAGCGGTCCTTCAGCGGGGTGATGATCCGGCCGCGGTTCGTGTAGTCCTCGGGGTTGGCGCTCGCCACGACGAGCACGTCGAGCGGCAGTCGCAGGACGTAGCCGCGGATCTGGACGTCGCGCTCCTCCATCACGTTGAGCATCGCGACCTGGATGCGCTCGGCGAGGTCGGGCAGCTCGTTGATCGCGACGATGCCGCGGTGTCCGCGCGGGACCAGGCCGAAGTGGATCGTCTCGGGGTCGCCGAGGCTGCGACCCTCCGCCACCTTCATGGGGTCGACGTCGCCGATGAGGTCGGCCACGCTCGTGTCCGGCGTCGCGAGCTTCTCGACGTAGCGGTCGTCACGGTGCCGCCACTCGATCGGCATCGCGTCGCCGAGGTCGGCCGCCCGCGAGGTGCTGGCCGTCGTGATCGGCTCGAACGGGTGCTCACCGAGCTCGGAACCGGCGATCACCGGCGTCCACTCGTCGAGCAGCCCCTGCAGGGTGCGGAGCAGTCGGGTCTTGCCCTGGCCGCGCTCGCCGAGCAGGACGACGTCGTGCCCGGCGATGAGGGCGCGTTCGAGCTGCGGGATCACGGTGGTCTCGAAGCCGTGCAGGCCGGGCCACGGGTCGCGGCCCTCACGGAGGGCCTGGAGGAGGTTGTCGCGGATCTCGGCGCGGACCGACTTCTGGACGTGACCAGAAGCGCGGAGCTCGCCGACCGTACGGATGTCAGGTCGGGTCACGTCGCCGACGTTACGCCGCGCCTCCGACACGCACCACCGGCGGTCTCGGGGCGACCAGCAAGCGGTCGGGCCCACGCCGCCGGTTCCGGGGCGACGCGCCAGCGGCGGACCGGCCGTGCCGGTGGGGAGAGGCGCGTGGCGGCGCCGCATCGCGCCTCCAGGCCGCTTGTGGGTTGTCATTGCACTTGCGATGATTGTGACTTCGGCGCCGGAGCCGGGTTCGAGTAGGGGGATCCGGCTCCGCGCCGGTCCTGCTGGACGCGTCGTCGCCGACCTGCGAACCACCTGCGCGTTCCCGGCGTAGGTTCTCCATCCGTGAGCAGCACAGTCAAGAGTCTTGTACCGGCCCGGATGGACCGGCTGCCGTGGACGCGGTTCCACTGGAGCGTCGTCGTGGGTCTCGGGGTCTCCTGGGTCCTCGACGGTCTGGAGATCCAGATCGTCTCGAACGCGGGCTTCCAGGCTGATCTCGGTCTGTCGACCCAGCAGGTGACCCTCCTGGGGACGATCTACCTGTTCGGACAGGTGATCGGGGCGCTGGTGTTCGGCCGGCTGTCCGACAAACTCGGCCGGCGGAAGCTCTTCATCCTGACGCTGGCGATCTACCTCGTCGGGTCGGGCATCGCCGGTCTCGCGCAGGACTTCTGGTTCCTGGCGGTGTTCCGCTTCGTCGCGGGTCTCGGCATCGGCGGCGAGTACGCGGCGATCAACTCGGCCATCGACGAGCTGATCCCGTCGAAGTACCGCGGGCACGTCGACATCGCCATCAACGGCACGTACTGGGGCGGAGCGGCGCTCGGAGCGTTCGCGAACATCTACCTGCTCGACACCGCGCACTTCGCCGAGAACATCGGTTGGCGCATCGGCTTCTTCCTCGGCCCGGTGCTCGGCATCGCGATCATCTTCCTCCGGCGGCACATCCCGGAGAGTCCCCGCTGGATGATGACCCACGGCAAGGAGGAGGAGGCCGAACGGACGGTCTCGGAGATCGAGGCGTCCGTCGAACGCTCCACCGGGCAGAAGCTGCCGGACGTCGACCCCTCGAAGGCCCTGACGGTGACGCCGCTCGACAACGTCCGGTTCAGCACCATCGTGAAGGTGCTGTTCCGGCAGTACCCGAAGCGGACGCTCGTCGGCGCGACGATGATGATCACGCAGGCGTTCCTCTACAACGCGATCTTCTTCACGTACGCGCTCGTCCTGACGAACTTCTTCGGGCTGAAGACCGCGCAGACGTCGGTGTACTTCTTCCCGTTCGCGGTCGGGAACCTGCTCGGCCCGCTCATCCTCGGTCGGTTCTTCGACACCTGGGGTCGGCGGCAGATGATCTTCCTGACGTACCTCGTGTCCGGTCTCGTGCTGGCGACCTCGGCGTTCCTGTTCCGCGCCGACGCGATCAGCGCCGGCGTCCAGGTCGCCTTCTGGTGCGTCTCCTTCTTCTTCGCCTCGGCCGGGGCGTCGAGCGCCTACCTGACGGTGTCGGAGATCTTCCCGCTCGAACTGCGGTCCCAGGCGATCTCGTACTTCTTCGCCCTCGCACAGATCTTCGGCGCGATCGCACCCGCGATCTACGGTGCGTTCATCGGGGACGGGACCTCGCGCGAACCGCTCTTCTGGGGCTACCTACTCGGTTCTGCGGTGATGATCGCCGGCGGTGTCATCGCGCTGATCTTCGGCGTGGACTCGGCCCGGAAGGGGCTCGAGGACATCACGCAGCCACTGTCCGTCCTCACCGGGCAGGAGGAACCCGCGAAGCGCTAGTGGAATTCTGGATGCAGAGTGTTCAGCGTTCAGACGGTGCCCGTGCCACGCTCCTCGGCATGGCACTCCTCCACAACACGACCGATGCGCTGACGATCCACGACGGCCGCCGTCCCGACCAGGACGGTGGCCGTCGTGCGTGACCCTGGCGGTGTGGAACGCAGACCAGACCGCCGTCGCATCCGGAAGCCCGACGAGCTCGCCGTCCGCCGCAGTCTGCTGCGCGACGCCGCGTTCACGATCCTGCTCGAGAACGTGTTGCTCGGCGTCTACCGCCGTGGTGAGCGGCTGCGACTCGAGCAGATCGCGGACGACCTGCAGGTCTCGCGGACACCCGTGCGTGAGGCGCTCACCCCGCTCGAATCGCTCCGCCTGGTGTCGGTGCAGCGGTACGTGGGTGTCGTCATCGCGAACTGGACCGTCGGGGAGATGTGCGAACGACTGCGGATCGCGCGGTCCATGCTCGTCGAACCCCTCGGCGGGAGCGTGGGCGTCTCCGACCGGTTCGACCGTCGACTCATCGCGGAGTGTCGGACCGAGGCCGGGTGCTTCGTCGAACTCGGGGCGTGGGTGCTCCGGCGATCGGGGGCTTCCGTGAGCGCGGACTGGCTGGAGTCGCAGTTCGCGGTGCTCGACGTCTTCTTCACGGACGACGTCTGCCTGGCGAACGGCATCGACGCCGCTGTGGACCGCCGGTACCGCGTGGAGCTGCTCGAGCGGGCTCGGTCGGCGGCGGAGCGTGATGCCGTCACGGCGTGCACGGAGGCGCTGGTCGAGCTCGCGGACGCGCTGATCGGGATGCCCGAGCGGTTCGGGGTGGCGCTGTCGGCGTGAACCTGCTGCCGGCCGAGGACCGCGGGCGACCTGAACGGGGACGCGGCGCTGGGCCGCGCCCCCGTCGAGTCGCTCCCTCCGGCGGACGCATCGCTATCGGGCGCGCGGATCCAGAAGCCGGGGGAGCGACGTCGGGTGCTGTGTCGCGACTACGGAGCGGAACTCCGGAACGTGATCGCCGCGTCTCGATGATGCTATGCACCGGGGTACGTCGCGACAACCCCTCGGTGTCCCCACTTCGGGGGACCGACTGTCGCTCGCGGCGCGCGCGGCCGTCGTGGTCCGGGTCGAGAGCGGGCTCGTCCTCCTGTATGGTGGGGGCAGCGCTCGTGAGGGCGCTTGGAGACGTCGCATAGTCAGGCCGAGTGCACCACCCTGCTAAGGTGGAGTCCCCTTTGAGGGGACCGAGGGTTCAAATCCCTCCGTCTCCGCACTCGAGGAGAGCCCCGGTCCGTCGGACCGGGGCTCTCGTCGTTCCCGGGTTTGCCGCCGTGCGCTGCCGCCGCCGTGCGTCGTCGCTCTGCATCGCGAAAGCGACGTCGAACCACCGCCGCACGTCGGTTCGATGTCGCTTTGCATCGCGAAAGCGACGTCGAACCACCGCCGCACGTCGGTTCGATGTCGCTTTCGCGGTTCGACGCCGGGCGCCTGACCCTCGCCGCCCGCCCCGTCGCTACGCGGTCGCGACCGAGCCGGTCCCGCCCGCCGCGGCCGTTGCGCGCCGGTGCCGACGAGCAGCCGCGGCCGCGACCAGGGTGAGCGCCACGGACACGACCGTGATGCCCGCGCCGGCCCAGATCGGCGACGTGTAGCCCAACCCGGCAGCGATCGTCAGACCGCCGATCCATGCCCCGAGCGCGTTCCCGAGGTTGAACGCCGCGATGTTCGCACCGCTCGCCAGGGTCGGCGCGTGATCCGCGTGCTGCATCACCCGCGTCTGCAGTGCCGGCACCGTGGCGAACCCGAACGCCCCCATGAGCACGAGGGCGACCACGGTCAGCGCCGGCGAGGTCGCGACGAGGGCGAACAGCGCGAGCACGACCGTCAGTGCGGACAGGACGACGAGGAGCGTGCCGTCGATCGACCGTGCGGCGAGCTTGCCGCCGACGAAGTTCCCGACGAACAGCCCGACGCCGAACACCACGAGCAGCCAGGGGACGGTGGAGGACGCGAAGCCGCTGACCGAGGTGAGCGTGTACGCGATGTAGGTGAACGCGCCGAACATCCCGCCGTAGCCGAGGACCGTGATCCCGAGCGACAGCCAGACCTGGCCGGAGCGGAAGGCGCCCAGCTCCCGGACGAGCGACGGCTGCTCGGCCTGCCGGACGGCCGGCACGAGGACGAGGACCCCGACGAGCGCGACGACCCCGATGCCGGCGATCGCCCAGAACGTGGCCCGCCAGCCGAGTGCCTGCCCGAGGAAGGTCCCGAACGGCACGCCGAGGACGTTCGACGCGGTGAGGCCGGTGAACATGAGGGCGACGGCGGACGCGCGGCGCTCCCGGGCGACCATGTTCGACGCGACGACGGAGCCGATGCCGAAGAACGCGCCGTGGCAGAGCGCAGCGACCACCCGACCGACCATCATCACGCCGTACGTCGGCGCGGCCGCGGACAGCGTGTTCCCGATGACGAAGAGCACGAGCAACCCGAGGAGCACCTGCTTGCGGGGGAGTCGCGTGGTGGCGGCGGTGAGGCCGAGCGCCCCGATGATCACGGCGAGGGCGTACCCGGTGACGAGCCATCCGGCGGTGGTCTCGGTCACGCCGTAGTCGGCGGCGACCTCGGGCAGCAGTCCGGTGATGACGAACTCGGTGAGTCCGATCCCGAACCCGCCGAGGGCGAGGGCGATGAGTCCCGCGGGCATGGTGGTCCTTCCGTTGTGCAGCAAGCGTGACCCGCGTACGCTGGTTGTTGCAGACGCGGGGTATCGATAGTTGCACACGCTGGGTATCCGCGCAAGCAAACACGTGTGCCCGGAGGTCCTGATGAGTGTCGACGACACGTCCACCGCTGTCCGCGCGCACGGCTGGCGGACCCTCGCCGCCCTGCACGGCCTCATCGAGACGCGGCTCGAGCGAGCACTCCGGGCCGTCGACCTGTCCGTCGTCGAGTACACGGTGCTCGATGCTCTCCGGCGACAGGACGGCTTCCACATGCGGATGCAGCAGCTCGCCCGCGCGGCCGCCCTGAGCCCGAGCGCCACGACGAGGCTCGTCAACCGGCTCGAGGACCGGGCGTTGCTCACCCGCGTGCTCTGCGCCGACGACCGTCGCGGCCTGTACACGGAGCTCACCCACGCCGGCCAGGTGCTCCTGGACGCGGCGACGCCCCTCCACGCCGCGGCGCTCGAGGAGGCGCTCGCCGAAGCGCGCGAGGTCCCGGAACTCGAGGAACTCGCGGCGTCGGTCGATCGCCTCGAGGGCGTGCGCGCCTGACGATCGCAGGTGGGTTACCCGGCCGGGAGGCACGGGTCGACCCCGCCCCGCGGGCTACGGTGATCGCATGGTGCGTCGAGGAATCACCGTGGCCGCGGTCCTGCTGGCCGGCGTCCTGCTCGCGGGCTGCTCGTCCGATCCGAGCGTCGCCGCCGGTCGGCTCGCCGTCGAGGGCTACGTCGAACCCGGGTCGGGGGCGGCGGGCCGCGTGACGGCCGCTGCGGACCGGGCGAGCACGATCGGGATCGACGGCGTGACCCTGGCGGATGACGGCGCGACGCTGCTGGACCCGCCCGACGGCACCGCTGCGCTCGCTCGGACGGCCACTCGGGCGGGTTCGTCGCCCGAGCTCCTGGTGAGCAACTTCTCGTCCGACCTCGGCGACTTCTCCCCGCAGATCGGGACTGCCCTGTTGTCCCGCGCAGCGCACCGCTCGGCCGTCGCCGCCGAACTCGCCCGACGTGCGCACGACCTCGGCGTGCGGGGCGTGCAGATCGACCTCGAGTCACTCCGTGCGCGCGACCGAGCGGGCCTCGTCGCGTTCGCGGGCGAGCTGTCCGACGCCGTGCACGACCGCCTCGGCCGGGGCGCACGGGTCTCGATCGCGGTCATGGCCTCGACGGACGCCGACGGCTACCGCGACACCGGCTACGACCTGCGCCGTCTCGTGCAGCACGTGGACCGGGTCGTGCTCATGACCTACGACCAGCACGGGCTGTGGAGTGGCCCCGGCGCGATCGGGTCGCTCCCCTGGACGGAGCGGGTCGTCCGAGTAGCCGAGGCCGAGGGGGTCCCGCGGAGCCGGATCGACCTCGGGATCGCTGGCTACGGCTACGTGTGGGGCGGCGAGCACGACGGTGAGCAGGTGACGCCCGCCCGGGCTGCGGAGCTCGCCGGGAAGGCGGCGACCTGGTCGGCCCGCGACGGCGAGTGGTCCGCGGTGCTTCGTGACGGCGTCCGTGTGCACTGGTCGGACGCGCGGTCCTACCGCGCCCGCGTGGCCCTCGCGACGACGCTGCGCCTGCACGGCGTCGCACTTTGGTCCCTGAACCTGGAGGCGCTGCCGCGCACCTGACGCGGCGCGAGTGGCCGTCGCACAACCGAAGACCGACGGCACCGCGCGCAACCGTGGTGCCGGACGACTTCGGTTGTGCGAACGCGACGAGCGCCGGCGCGGCGCGACGAGCGCCGGCGCGGCGCGACCGGCGCCGGCGCCGGCGGCG